>JAAWBZ010000093.1 GCA_022792945.1 Oscillospiraceae bacterium
GCGCGGGGCTGGGAAAAGTCCGTGGATCTGGCCTTCGCGTCCATGACGCCGGCGGTGGAGACCCGGGCGGACCTGCAAAAGCTCTCAGCCATGTCCCGCGGCTTCTGCTTCGTCAGCAAGTTTGTGGAAATGGACAACCTGCTCTGCCGCCAGGCCGCCAAGCTGTGCGGCGCCGCGCCGCCGGACGTCCGGGCGCAGGAGGACCCGCTGGCGCTGCTGCGCTGGCTGCTGGAGGACGGGTATCTGCCGGCGGTCCGTTTTGATCCGTATGGGTGGGAGAACGTTTATTCCCCCCGGGAGGCGGAGGCCGCGCTGCGGGAGAGCGAGTGGGGCGCGGCCCTGCCCGCCGGACGCCTGCGGGAGGCGCTGGTGGCCCTGGCCGGCGCGGACGGCATGGTCCGCGAGACGGTCCGGGCCAAGACCATGTGGCTCCTCTGGGCCGTATCCAAGAAATAGCGTGTGATTTTTGGCCAAAATGCACATAAATTCAAGCAAAGGACGGTAAACATCATGCACACAAGTACGGGAAAGCTCACGGCGCTGCTGCTGGCGCTGGCCATGCTGCTGACACTGGCCGCCTGCAGCGGCGGAAGCGATACGCCAGCCGCGCCGGAGGCCGCTTCCCCCGCGCCGGCGGCGGATGAGACGCCGAACACGCCCCCCGCGGAGGACGAGACGCCCGCGACCCGCACCGTCACCGACGCCCTGGGCCGTCAGGTGGAGGTGCCGGCGGTGGTGGAGCGGATCGTCCCCTTGGGCAACGCGGCGCGGCTGGGGACGTACCTGGGACTCCAGGACAAATTCGTAACCATCAGCCAGGGTGACCTGAACGAAACGCCCTACATGGCCTACGGCTGGTACAACCGCGAGGCGTGGTCCGCTCTGCCCCTGGCCGCCACCGGCGGCTACGGCGAGTTCCACCCCGAGGTCATCCTGGAGGCGGACCCGGACCTCATTCTCTGCACCTTTGAGCCGGACATCGTCGCCAACATTGAGGAGCAGACCGGCCTGCCGGTGGTGGCCGTGGCCCAGGGGACCCTGTTCGGCGCGGACTATGATGAAGCGCTCCGCATCCTGGGCGAGGCCTGCGGTGTATCGGAGCGGGCCGAGGCGGTTGTCTCCTTTATCCACGCCTGTCTGGACGACCTGGACGCCAGGACAAAGGACATCCCGGCGGCGGACAAGCCCCTGCTCCTGGGTGCGGCGGCGACCTTCCGTGGCGGGCACGGCATCAGCGGCGTCTATGTGGACTTCCCGGTGTTCCGGGCCATCGCTGCCAACGACGCGGCGGCGGGGCTGGAGAAGGAGTCCTTCGACACCGGCGTGGAGGTGGACCGGGAACAGATTCTTCTCTGGGACCCGGCGGTCATCTTCCTGGATGCGGGCAACCTGGGCCTGGTCAGCGCCGAATACGGCGAGGACGCCGCGTACTTTGCCCAGCTGTCTGCGGTGCAAAACGGGAAGCTCTACCAGTGGCCCAACTCCACCGCCAACTATACCAACCTGGAGATCCCCCTGGCCAGCGCCTACTACGCCGGGACCATTCTCTATCCCGAGGCCTTTGCCGACGTGGATTTCGAGGCCAAGGCCGAGGAAATTTTCCAGTTTTTCCTGGGTCACGCGGGCTATCTGCAGGTGCTGGAGGAACACAGCTGCGGCTACGGCCCGGTCACGCTGGGAGTGTAAAAAGTGGCAGGAAACATCGGCCAACTGGAACAATATGACCGCTTTCTCCGCCGCAAGCGGCTTGCGCTGCTGGCCGCCGGCCTGCTGACGGCCGCGGCGCTGCTGGTCAGCCTGGGCGTCGGCTCCATGCGCCTGTCCCTGGGGGAGATCGTGCAGGCCCTCCTGCGGACCGGCGAGCAGAAACACCAGACCGTCCTCTGGAACGTCCGCCTGCCCCGGGCGGCGGCGGCGGTGCTGGTGGGGGCGGTGCTGGCGTCCTCCGGCGCGGTGATGCAGTGCGTACTGCGCAACCCCCTGGCCTCGGCCTCCACCCTGGGCATCTCCCAGGGCGCGGCCTTCGGCGCAGCGGTGGGCATCATCGTGTTCGGCGGCGGCGTGGTCACCTCCGCCGCGGCCTCGGCCACGGTGGCGGTCAACAACCCCTATATCGTGACGCTGTGCGCGTTTCTCTGCGGCGCGCTCTCCTCGGTGGTGGTGCTGGCCATCTCCCGGCTCAAGCGGAGCATCGGCCCCGGCGGCCTGATCCTGGCAGGCACGGCCCTGAGCGCCATGTTCTCCGGCGGGAGCACGCTGCTGCAATACTTCTCCGACGATTCGGCCCTGGGGGCGGTGGTGTTCTGGACCTTCGGCAACCTGGGAAACGCCAACTGGAAGGAGCTGGGCTTCCTGACGGCGGTGTTCGCCGCCTCCTTCCTCTTCTACCTCTTCCACCGCTGGAACTACAACGCCATGGAGGCCGGCGCCGACACGGCCCAAAGCCTTGGCGTCGATACCCGGCGGGTGATGCAGGCGAGCATGGTGGTCTATACCCTCTCCACCGCCGCGGCGGTCTCCCTGGTGGGCATCATCAGCTTCGTGGGGCTGATCGCGCCGCACATCATGCGGGTCTTTGTGGGCGGCGACCACCGCTACCTGATCCCCGGCTCGGCCCTGGCCGGCGCGCTGCTGCTGCTGCTGGCGGACCTGCTGGCCCGGGTGGCCATGCCGCCGGTTATCCTGCCCATCGGAGCACTGATGTCCTTCGTGGGCGGACCGATGTTTCTATTTTTACTGTTTAAGGAGCGGGGCGCCCATGGTTAGCGTGGAGAATCTCAGCTTTTCCTACGGCAGGCGCGCCGTGCTGGAGCAGGTGGGCTTTACCCTGGAGGACGGCGCGTGCCTGGCGGTCCTGGGCAACAACGGCGCGGGCAAGAGCACGCTGCTCAAGTGCATCGACCGTATTCTGAAGCCCCGGTCAGGCCAGGTGCGGATCGACGGGAAGAACGTGTTCTCCATGTCCGGCACCGAGATGGCCCGGAGCGTCGCCTACGTGGCCCAGGATAGCGGCGCGCCGGATATGACGGTGTTCGACGCGGTGCTGCTGGGGCGCAAGCCGTATATCAAGTGGGACATCACGGCGCAGGACCGGCAGATCGCCGCGGAGACGCTGGCGCGGATGCGCCTGGAGCATCTGGCGCTGCGGCAGGTGTCGGAGCTGTCCGGCGGCGAGGCCCAGAAGGTCATGCTGGCCCGGGCGCTGGCCCAGGAGCCGCGGCTTTTGCTGCTGGACGAGCCTACCAGCAGCCTCGACCCCCGCAACCAGCACGAGGTGCTTCAGCTGGTCCGCCGCGTCGCCGGGGAGCGCCGCATCTGCATCGTCACGGTCCTCCACGACCTGAATCTGGCGCTGCGCTACTGCGACCGCTTTCTCTTCCTCAAGGACGCCGGCGTCTATGCCTCCGGCGGTCAGGAGGCCATGACGCCGGAGAACATCGAGGCGGTCTACCATATGCACGTACACATCATCGAGTCCATGGGGATCCGCGTCATCGTGCCGTTCCCGGACGTGAAAATTTAGGAGGATACAAAATGACAGAGCAAATGGCATGGGAAAAGGCCGCGGCGTTCCACGGCCACACCTGCGGCGGCCTGGCCATCGGCTGCAAGGCCGCGCTGTACGCCGCCGAGCTGCTGGGGCTGAACTTCTCCGGCGACGAGGAGGTCGTATGCGTCTCGGAGAACGACGCCTGCGGCGTGGACGCCATCCAGGCGGTCCTGGGCTGCACCCTGGGCAAGGGGAATCTGCTGTTCCGCCTGCGGGGCAAGCAGGCGTTCTCGTTCTATAACCGCGCCACGGGCCGTTCCGTCCGCCTGGTCCTCCGCCCCCGCCCGCGGGAGATGACCCGGGAGGAGGCGTTCGACTATTACCGGAACAGCGCCCCCGCGGACCTGTTCGACGTCAAAGAAACCACCATTCCCCTCCCGGAGCCAGCGCGGCTGTTCGAGTCCTACGACTGCGAATCCTGCGGCGAGTCCACCGGCGCCAACTGGATCCGCCTGGTCGGCGGGAAAAAGCTTTGCCTGGATTGCTGTACGCCGTACAACCGCTTCGACGTGTAGAGGGGCTGAGTAAGGCCGGTGCCGAAGACGAGCCTCTTTGCCGACGCAGCCCAAGAACGCCACCAGTGCCTGGAACGGCTGGAGGACGCTATGACGAAGATTCGCGGGAAATACGGGCATGAGAGCATTGGGTACGGCACGCCGAAGGATGACATCTAGGCGCTGCTGCCGTAGAGGTCGTGGTTGACCTGAGCGGCGTAGGCGTTGTGCATGGTCGCCGGCGCATTGTACAGTACCGCCAGCAGATATTGCTTCATGTCGCGGATCTGCGTGGTGTTCTTTCGCAGACAGTCGAAGACGAACTGGATGTGTTCCCCGGTCAGATTCAAAAGGCGGGATTTTACTACCTCTTGTGGGAAATCGTTTCCGGCCACGCGGATGGTCTTGCGGCTGGAATAGACCGCTTCCACCATCAGTTCCACCATTTCGTCCAGCTGGGCAGCATCCCAGGGATGGTCCTTGATGAAATCATCGTAGTAGATGTTCTCCCGAATCAGTGCCCGATAGCTCTCCATCTCCCGCGCATCCGTTCGCTTCGCTTCCTTCCCGGAAGGGAAAGGAAAGAATTCCGTATTTTGTTTTTTCGTCTTTTTGTTATAATCTATATTTAATTGCGTGGTCTTTTCCGTCGCCGTGGAAGCCGTCGCCGGGTTTTCCGACGACGGAGAAGCCAACGGCGGCGCTTCCGTAGGAGCCTCGCGGATGATGTATTCGTTGCCGCTGAATTTGCCGTTCTTGTCCGTGGTCTGGCGGCGCTGGATGTAGCCGGCGCTTTCCAGCTCCACAATGGCCGCACGAATTGCATCCTTCCCCTCGGCGTTGATCTTCGCCAGCCCGGTGAGGGTGTAATCCCAGTCTTCCGGGAGGCTCAGCATCTGCGAGAGCAAGCCCTTGGCCTTGAGCGACAGCCGCTTGTCCCGTAGGTGGCGGTTGCTCATGATGGTGTAGTTATGGGTGCGTTCGACGCGAAAAATCGCCATGCAAATTCCTCCTAAACACAGAAACGCGGCGCAGGAAATTCCTGCGCCGCATCGGTCATATTTTCTTCAACTGTCGCTCTCCGCGGCATCCGGTTTGCCCACTTGGGCACGTTCTTCCTTTAGCTCCGCAATGCGCTTGGTATCCAAAAAGTGCGTCGCGTACCACCGCTCGATCTCCGGCGCACCGCTCTTGCTGAACCGCAGAGGGATCACCGGCTTGTGTCCTTGCCCGTTCTTCTTTTTGACGCCCCAACGCTTGTAATAGCAGAAGGACGGTCTCAGCCTGTTCTTCTGGGCATAGACGCGCATCTCATGCATGATCCGCGAGAGCTTGCGCAGATTGACTGTGCAGACGCGTTCCAAATAGTCCACCCGACCAAACCGCCAATCCTCATACTTCGCTTTCGGCAGCACACCCATGTCTAGCAGCACATCCACCGGCGCGGCGTAGCCGCGGTCCCGGCACTGATGATACATGGCGGAATGCACCTTCCCGATCAGTTCCTTGTCATTCATCTCGTTCGCCTGCCTTTTCCACATTATACATCGCTGGCAGCCGTTTGTCATCCCTCCGTATCCAGTATGCCAAAGCCGCAGATGCAGCTGTCGCCCAGTGGGTAGGCGAACTGTTTGCAGGCATCGTCACAATTTCCTTCAATGGTATAAATCCATCCATTCTCCACTTTTTCGACGATGCCGACATGGTCTGAGGTGCCGTCGGTCTCCCAATCGTAGAAAATTATGTCCCCGGGGCGCGGCTCAAAGGTGCGGTCCTGCCAGAGGCCGGCGTCCTGGAACCACTGGATGCCTGCGGGGCAATAGGAAAACTTTGGAAAGGTGTCCGCCTCCAGATAGCCGCACTGGTCCGCGCACCAGCTGACGAAGCAGGCGCACCAATTCACGCGGCTGGTAAAGCCGTACCAGCTCCAGTACGGTTCGCCCCCGCGGTTGCCCAGCTGCGAGAGTGCCACTGCCACGATCTCGCCGTCGCCGTCTCCCAATCCGCTGAGCAGGGCGGTCCATAGGCGGCGGTTTTCCTCAGACAGAAGCTCGTGGAGCTGTTGCCGCTGGCTGGTGCTGAAACAGTACTCATTCGCCATCTCGTCCACGCTTCGGTGGGTGATGGAGATGTGCAGGGTAGTCGTGGTCACCGTATCGGTGACGGTTTCCGTTCCGCCGCCCTCGGTGGGGACCGTGGATGTGACCGTGTGGGATGAGGTGGTGCTGTAACTGCTGATCTCGTGCATCGTCCAGAAAATCTCTTTCAGCAGAGCTTTCTTTTCACTGGTGACGGTCGCCACCTCCTGTGGATTGTCCGGGTCGTTGGTGGTCTTGACGGCATAGACCGCCAGCACCTCCGGCCAACGCGCCTGGGAGGCGGAGATCTCCACATCATCATGGGGCGTCTCATTCTGGATGGCTTCCAGCTTATCTTCAAACTCCTGGTTGATCTCCCGCACCACCTCCGGCATGGTCTGGCTGCCGTGGTTGTAGCTATGGCCGGAGAAGAAGATGCCAAAGCACGAACCCAGCAGCAGCCCCGGTAGCAGAATCATGACCAGCACCAGCAGCACCGTCCCGCCGCCGGCGGCCAGGGCGGCCGTCAGACTCCGGGCAGCTGCCGCGGCGGCGCGGGCCGCGCGCTTGACGGCCTCCCCGGCCGCTTTGGCGCCCTTTGCCGCCCTTTTGGTCTTGCTTCGCACAGCCATTGCCGCTTGCTGCTCTACGAAAGTACGCCGCGCCGCCTGCTGTGCGCTCCTGACGGCAGACGTCTGCGCACCTGTCCGCCTCCCGCCCTTCGGCACGATTCTGGTGCGACGGCGCGCAGTTTTGGGCATCCGGCGACGCTCTTTTGCCGGTGAAATCGAAACATTTTCAGCGGCAGCAGTGATCTCCCGCGTTTTGATCGTCGGTATCGAAACTGAATGTTCCATCTGCCGCTGATTCGTCATGCGCTTTGCAGTTTGCCGCTTGGCCAGCGTCCGGCCACGCTCCACGGGGTTGGCAGCAGCCGGTGTCTGGGGCGGTGCAGGGGCGTCCACGGTCCACGGCGCATCCGCTCCCACGGGCAACAGGATTTCTTCTTTTGAGGGAAGCGGTTTCTTGCCCTTCCGCACCGCTGCCTTTCCTCCGACCGCGGCGGCGCGGGCCGCCCTCTGCCGGACGGCCTCCGCCACCTCCTGCGCACACTCGCCGGAGCTTTCCTGCCGTTCGTCGCCAACCTTCGTCACCTGCTCCTTCGCCCGGAGGGCGGCGTTCTTCATCCGCTGCCCGACAATCGCCGCCTTGTCCAGGACCTTGATGTCCTTGACCTGCTCCCGCGTCTTAATCTTCGGCATGGGAGAATTTTCCTTCACCAGGACGTGTCGACATCAAATTGTAGAGAGCAGTCTGAGTCGGAAAACGATTGACGAAAGGTACGAGGGCCGAGCCATATTTAATCAGGCCGCAGCCGGCGTCGGCGTTAGTAATGTAGCTCATCTGCTCACTGGAGATGTTCAGCAGCTTTGCCAGCTTCTCCCGGTCGCTGGCCGCTTGGTTGAGCATGACAATGAACTCCGAGTTACTGAGCATCGTGCTGGCCTGGACGGAATCTAAGAGATACTCGACGTTCTGCGTAATTGCTGTCGGCCATGCGTTACGCTTTCGGAATTGCCGCCATGCAGAGTTGAAAAATGCGGCGGAGTATTCATTTTCAAAGATAAGGTGCATCTCATCTATAAAAATGTGGGTGCGCTTGCCCTTCTTCCAGTTGACCGTCACACGGTTCAGCATGGTGTCTGTAATGACCAGGAGGCCTGCGGGTTTCAGCTGTGTCCCGAGGCCGTGAATATCGAAAACCACGATCCGCTTGTCCAGGTCCACATTGCTCTGTTTTCCGAAGATATCCAGGGAACCGGTCGTGTACAGCTCCAGCGACAAGGCGATCTGCCGTGCCTCCGGCTCCGGCTGGGAAAGGAGCTTTTCCCGCAGAGTGGTCAATGTCGGCACGATGCCGGTTTCCTCCGCCTCTTGGTAAACGAGCGTGATGCACCGGTCAATGATGGATTTCTGCTGCGGCCCAACGCCCTTGTTGTCGATCTGCTCAATGAGCGAGAGGATAAACTGCGATTTCACCACGATAGGATTGGCCTCGCCGTAGCCATCGACCATGTACATCGCGTTCAGGCGGTCGCGCCCGCCGGCCTCCACACGAATCACCGAGCCGAGGTCACCCATTGCTTCCACTAGGGGCGCGTACTCACTTTCTGGGTCTGCTATGAGGATATCATCGTCGGTATTCAAGATGAGAAACGTGATAAGTTCCTTTGCGCTGAACGACTTGCCCGAACCGGGAACACCCAGCAAAAATGCGGATTGGTTCAGCAAATTTGCCTTGTTGCACATGATGAGGTTGTGAGAGATTGCGTTTTCCCCGAAGTAGATGCCGCCCCGGTCCATGATCTCCTGCACCCGAAACGGGAGAAAGACTGCGAGGCTTTCCGTAGTCAAGGTACGGAAGGTGTTGATCTTTCGCGTGCCAATGGGCAAGACCGTGTTCAATCCGTCCATCTGCTGGTACTTCAACACCGCCATCTGGCACATATGCTTCCGGACCGTGGCAAGAATGGCTTCTGTGTCGGCGTCCAGTTGTTCCTTTGTATCGGCCATGTGGACCATTGTAATGACGGCCACCATCATGCGTTGGTCGCGGGTGGTCAGATCGTCCAGGAATTCCTTGCTCTCTTTGCGCTGCAACTCCATGTCATAGGGAACAATGGCCGAGAAATTGTTGTTCTGATTCTGTCGCCGCTGCCAGTTGCTAATGTTCGTCTCGACACCCAAAAGCCTGTGTTCCACCTCTCTGACGGCCTCATCCGTCGGAATTGGAATCAGGTCAATGGACAGCATCATGTTCCGATTCAGGTCGGTCAACTCGGAAACGAAGCTGTCCTTGATATAGCTGGCATAGTCTTTCAGATACAAAACCCGGCAATACTTCTCACCCAGTTTCATGAAATCGCTGTTCTTTTCTACACTATCCGGGCAGATATAGTCCCGGAAATCGTGCCCCTTCCGCATCATATCCTGAGCGTCGAAATGAAACGCGGTTTCCTCACCGGCCCGATAGAAGCCGTGGAGGACCTTCAAGCGCTCCGAGGCATTCAATTCCACGCATTTGGAGCCGAGCGCGGCAAAATGAGAGATCAACTCCACGCCCGTCCTGGAAAAATATGCTCTTGCCTCGCCGATATCCTTTTTGGCAACCGAAACCGTCACATACTTTTCCTGCATGATGCCGCTGCCGCTGGTGGCCTTGTCGAGAAGCATCTGGTTGTACTCCTGCCGGTAGTGGTCCAACCCGTCGCCCTTCATAGGCATGAGGATCGCGTCCTCGAAGTCGCGCTGATTCACATGGTGGTTGTGGATCGTGATTTTCGTAGACGCGCCGCTGTCCAGTGAGTTCAACAACTCCGAGTACAAAAGAAACATCCGCTCCTTGTCCTCTTTGGATGCCACCAAATAATTGATATCGCTGAATTTGTAGGTTTTGGCGAACTTGTTGCCCACCAGAAAAATGCCGTCATTCCAAATCCGGCGAATGGGAATCAGGTCCTGCACCCGCTTGGGGACTACATACCGCTCCTTATCCTGCTTTAGGATTCTTTCGAGACTTTTCATCATAGCCCGCGCCTCCCTTCGCAAGTTCATAGTAAAGATTCACCGGCTCAAAGCGAATCTGCTTTGGTTCCAGCAGCTCCGAGCGCAGCCACGCCCAGAGGAATTGCTCTGCGGTCATGCCGTGGTACGAGACGAACCCCATGGCCGCAAACGGGGCCGCGCCCACGATGCACAGCCAGGAGACCGTCTCCGTGCCGAGGTAAGGCCGCAGCCCGAAGTAAAGCCCTATAGCCACGCCCACCGCCAGCAGTGCAAACACAAACTGCCGCAGGGACAGGCCGAAAAACATGGATTCTGTGTAATTTCGGATATCTCGATTGATCTTAACTTCCAAATTGGCACCTCCTTAAATTCCAAGCATTTCGTGGACCACGCGGTCCGCCATCTTGACGCTGCCGACCAGAACCAGCATGGTGAAGAGCAATTCCCCGATGTAACTCCACACCATAGAGGCTGCCGCAGCGCCAGTATTGACCGTGGGCGGCGAGGCCGCGAACACCGAGAAGATGATGCAGGCCAGCACCACCACGGCCCCCTCCAGACAGACGGCGGCGTAGCTTTTGAGAAAGCTCTTGCCAATGTTCTGGCTCGGCTCCCCGGCGAAGCTGGCGAGGGGGATGGGTGCGATGGCCGCATAAAGGTACAGCTTAAAAAAGCGGCCATAGACGCTGAGGATCATGATAAATGAGAGTACCCAGATGAACAGGCCGCCGATGAGCGTCACGGCCCAAAGGGGAATGCTCTCGAAGAATCCGCAATCCTCGATTGCCGTCACGATCTCCGCCGGCAAAACCGTTTCACTCGCCGCGCCAAAGCCTGCCGCGTTGATGATCGATGACACGATGCCCTGCACGATATCCAGTAGCGCCAGCATGAGGTCCATGCCGTAGGTGATGACACCCTTGGCAATAGCAAAGCGCACGAACAGCTTCACCGCCTGTTCCGGCCTCTTCATCTCGGCCACGGTCCCGCAGGTCTTGACCATGCCGACCACGAAGAACAGTACTAAAAGTGCGTAGCCAACGGCTTGCAAAGCTCCGTATACATCTAATATGACACTCCAAATCGCGCCGCCCTGGAAATCCTGCGGCGACTGCGTGACCAGCTGCCAGATTTCCGCCAGCTTTCCGTTCCAGACCTCCAGGGCATTTTCCAGGTTTTGAACTACCCAGTTATCCGACAAACGGACCATCTCCTTGGAGGCAGGCCCACGCAGGGGCCTGCCTCAGAAAGTTTGATTTTCCCCAGATAATCATGCTTATCCCGTAATTAAATCGAGAATTTCCTTCGAGAAAGTCACTACGATGCCGCCTGCCACGGTCAGGAAGCCATTGGACCGCTGGCTGGGATCGTGGCTCTGGATGGAGAGGCCCACTTGGACAATCCCCCAGCCCAGCAGGATGATGCCCACCGCGCGGATCAAGCCGAAAATGAACGTGGACAGGTTGCCCACCACCGCCAGCGGATCGTCGGCGGCCAGGGCCGGAAGTGTGGTCACGATCAGCGCCAGCAGCAGGCAGGCAAACAGGCTATACGCCCGTTTGAGCCGATGCTCTGTCCGATTCAGGGTGTTTTTCTTCATATTCCGCATCTTTCCTTTCAAAAGTGAGTTTGCCGGCCTCCGGGAGAAACAGGGCGTCTCCTGGCAAGCCGGCGCGTTTGTGATGGTGTACATACGGTGCACCGCCGCCGTCCACGGTGTGGCGGATGGCGGGGTGCCGCGTGAGATCGTATTTCAGGTCCATGACCGGCTTCGCGCCGCGGATGAACAGGATGGCATACCGGTTGTCCAGCTGCCGCACTTCGTCGGGCGTGAGCAGCTCACGACCGCTGATCTGAAAATTGGTAGACCAGGAGCCGCTGCGGCCCTTGGTCTGGCCGTGGGTCTTGGTCTGGATCGTCGACTTGCCCAGGGCTTCGGAGATGAACTTGTGCGTGCCGGCCTCATTGCCGCCGAGGAACAGGATGGTGTCGCTGTTGCCTGGGATCGTCTCCCAGGAATCGCGGTACAACTCCTTGATCTGTGCGATATTCTGGATGATGGTGCTGGCGGAAATGTTGCGGCTGCGCATGGTAGCCAGCTCGCGCGTAAAACCCGGCAGGGGCATCGCGGCGAACTCATCCAGCACGAAATGAACGTGGCATGGCAGCGCACCGTGGTGAATCTGATCCGCGCTATAATAAAGGGCTTGAAACGCCTGGGCATATAGGAGGCTGACCAGGAAGTTAAACGACTGATCGTTGTCCGGGATCACCGCGTACAATGCACATTTCCTCTCGCCCAGCGTGTAAAGGTCCATCTCGTCATGGTCCGTGATCGCCTTGAGCTGAGGCAGGTTGAATGGCGCCAGCCGGACCGCTGCGGACACCAAAATCGACTTTGAGGTCTTGCCGGCCGCCATCTTGAAGACCCGATATTGCCGCGCGGCGACGCTGTTCCGGTCCTCGCGTTCCATGGCCTGGAACAGCAGGTCCAGCGGAGAGATGTAGTCCTCATCTTTCTCCTTGACCTCGGCATACTCCAGCACGCGCAGGACCATAGAGAAGTTTTGTTCGTACTCCGGGGCCTCCTGCCACAGCATGAGGATGACCGCTTGCAGCAGGGCCGTCTCGGCCTTCTGCCAGAATGGATCCGACTCGTGACTGCCCTTGGGCGTGGTGGCCTGGATGAGGTTGTTCACCAGCTTCAGCGCGTCCTTCTCGTCGCGTAAGTACCGGAAGGGGTTGTAGCCGTCCGACTGCGCCAGGTTGACCAGATTCAGCACGCGGATCTCATACCCCTGGCTTTCCAGATAGCCGCCTGTGGCGGTCAGGACTTCCATTTTGGGATCGGTGACTACATAATTCGTGTTCGCCTCCAAAATGTTGGGCAGAACATACCCCCGCGTCTTGGCCGCGCCGCTGCCGCCGATGACCAGGACGTTGAGATTGCGGCGGTGCCGGTGGCTGTCCAGCCCCAGGCGGACATTGCGCGTCAAGATCTTGTTTTCCCTCTGGCAGAACAGCCGGTTAACCTCCCTGGGCGTACCCCAGGAGGCGGAACCATGCTCCGCGCCTTCTCGCGTCCGCCCGTGATTGGTGTGGTAGGTACACAGCGCTGCCAGATAGATGGCCGTACAAATCAAGAGGCACGGCAGGCTGTGTGACGTCCATTGGATATGAAACGGCTTCTCCATCGCCGCCGTCAGCCTCCCCAAAATCTCCGGCAGCCCGCCGCCTAGCGACTGCGCCAGCAGTAGGGCCAGCCAGACCACCGGCAGATACAAAAACAGGCAGCCGATCAGGCTGCCTACATGGTAATTGTTTTTCAAGCTGTCACCTCTCCCGAGGCCGGTTTTTGTTCTTGGCCGGCGCGCGCGACTGCTCTGCCTGGAGTTGCGCTCGGTACGATTGGAGCCGGCCCCCTACACTGGGCCGCTCACTCATCGTCCTGGCATCTCTGCTCGTAGAGGATCTGGCTCTGGTACCGGGCGAGGCGCGTTCCGACCGAGAACCTTTTTTTGACGGATGTTCCTCCTGCTGCTCCGATTCTTGCTGCACCAGACCAACCTTGGGGAACAGGGCGTTGGCTCGGTCCAGTTCCGTCACCGGGAGGATCACGTCGATCCGCTTGCCGGGACCATCTTTATCGTGGATGGCCGAATACAGAATTTTCTGTTTCTTTGCCAGCCTGTGAAACTGGGCGTACTGCTCCGGCGTCATGGGAAATTGACGTAAATCGCGGGTCTCCCGCAGCATCTTGCCCAAGTTCACCTTGCCGGAAACGGCCTTGTTCTGCCGTGCCAGGGCCAGCGTCAGGGCCAGCAGGTTCTTCATGGCCGAGCCGCCCAGCCGGACGGTCACCTCCGCCCCGGAGAGCATCATGCGGACCATCTGGTCCGCCGCCTCACCGCTGCCTGTGCTCATAGTTCTTCACCTCTCTGTGCTCAATTTTTCGGATCGTCTGCTCCATCTGCGGGAGGCGACCCTGGATTTCTTTGCATAATGCCAACTTCTTTCGTTCCGCTCGAATGGCACGGTTGATCTCCGCCAACCGCGAATACAAATCCGCTTTTTCCGCAGCCAATGCCTCTCTGGAGATACCACAGCTGTCCAACAAGGAAACCGCCTCCATGTATCTGCCAAACTCAGCCTCCATACCGGACAGCCCATCCTCGTAGAGTGTCTTGGCCGGAGCCAGCGCCGCCTCATCTGCCAAAGCCGCAAACAATGGCCGCCGCTTCTTCTTCCGCACGTTGAGGATCGTCCGCTGCTTGGTCAAATTGGCCAGCGTTTCCTCTGTGCGGGTCTGAAAGGCGGTCATATCGGTTTGGGTAATAATACCGTTATCCCGCAAAAAGGCAAATTGTGCCCGATACTGCTCAAACCGCATCACGTCCTTCCGAAGCTGCGGCGTCATCTTCGGCGGGTATTGGCGCTGGCCGATCTTGCCCAATACATATAAATAACGTACATATAGGGCCAGGAAGCCGGTGTATTTCGGATGCCGGCGGTAGGGACGATAAACCCGCCGGCCAGATAACGGCTGTCCGGTTTCCATGGCCTCCAGATTCCCTTGAATCGCTGCCCGGATGCCGTCCTCGGTGAACAGTGGATTCCTCCGTCCTGGATACATAAACCGCTCCTGCCCACAAAGCCGGAACCCCAACCGATTCCCATGGCTGATCTCATAACCACGGTGTTCCATAAGCAGGAAGAAATGGCCCAGGTCATTGGCATCCTGGATGGTCTGCCGCAGGTCAGCGTCCAGCATGGAGCGAAATGTCGGCTGGCCCCGGCTCTGCCGCAGCCATTCGATGTAGCTGACTGACTTGGATACCTCTCCCTGCATAATCACCGACAACCCTTGCTCCCGGCACAGCCGGTCCGACGTTGTACGAATCTGCTGATAATAGCTCTGGGCGTTGCTGTGATACTTCTGCCCGGTTTCCGCATTGACAGAATTGAAAATGATGTGCGCATGAATATGCTTCCGGTCCGTGTGAACGCCGATCACGGCCTCATACCCCGGCAGATGCTCTTGCGCAAACGCTTTGGCAATCTCCAGTGCCAATTCCGGCGTGATCTCGCCCGGCTTAAATGATTGGATCAGGTGGTAGTACTGCACACCGCTTTCTTTGCCAACAGCCCGCTTCGTCTCCAGCATCTGCCGGCACTCCCGGCCCGGGTCGCAGTTCAAGTGCGCAGTCAAAATCTGCCCATCCGTTTTGTCCCCGTTGAGAATGTACCGGATCGCCAGATCCAGCCGCCCCTTTCGGGCCAATATCTTCGTGATTGCCATGTCTCACCGCCTTTTTCTTCCATATTTGAATTTTCGTGTTATAATGGAAACTACAAATTGCCATCCGGAAGGTGAGTCTGATGTGGTTCCTGTTTGCTTTGGCCTCGTCGGTCTTTGCGGCGCTGACCTCTATCCTGGTGAAGATCGGCATCGAGGGCGTCAATTCCAATCTCGCCACGGCCATCCGCACATTCGTGGTCTTGCTGATGTCCTGGGGCATGGTGTTCCTCACCCGCGCCCAGGGCGGCATCGTGGAGATCAGCCGGCGGAGCTGGCTCTTTCTCATTCTCTCGGGCCTCGCCACCGGCGCGTCCTGGCTGTGCTACTATAAGGCGCTGCAGATCGGGGAAGCGTCCAAGGTCGTGCCCATCGACAAGCTGAGCGTGGTGATCACCCTGGTGCTGGCCGCCGCGCTCCTGCACGAGCGGTTCACGCCCAAATCCATCTTTGGCTGCGTCTTGATCGGCGCCGGGACGCTGTTGATGGTACTGTAGCGGGTGCGCTACTGCTTTGCGATCTCATACATCATCTCATACACCTTGTCCAGCAGAAACAGCCCCCGCCGTGCATCCTCCGCCGTGGCGATGCCGGCATTGACGCTGCTGGCGATTTGATTGATGTTGTTGCCGATCCGATGTACTTCCTCCCGCAGCGCCCGGACTTCCTGGGATGGACGGGTACGGATTTGTGTGCCAACAATCAAGCGGCGAAGATAGGCTGTCTTGGACAGGCCGCAGCGTTTGGCGTCCTGCCGCAGCCGTTCCGCTTCCTCCTGCGAGAGCCGCAAACAGATTTCATATTTTTTGCTCATCGTCCTCCTTTCCGCCCGTCAGGCGGCATTGGGGTCAGGGGATCGTCCCTGGCAGCGCGCAAAAGATATCTTTGCGCTATGCTGGCGCCCTCACCGCCGCTGGCGGTGAGGGCCTCGGCCCCGCGAAGCGGGGCCTTTTCATGTGGAAGCGGATTGGAAATGGCCGCGGGCGGCGCCCGCGGCCTCCATATGGGCCTGGGTGCAAAAGATTCACCTGCATTTAAAGAGAAAACAGACATTGGGGGTCAATACATTGCACCATCATTCGCAGAAAGCTCCCGTTCAATCCGCTCCCTGGCGAGGTGGGCGTATTCCTCGCTGACCTCGATGCCGGTGGCTGTATAACCCTCCAGCACGGCGGCGAGAACCGTGGTGCCGGAGCCGGCGAAGGGGTCCAGGATGCGGCCGCCCGGTTCGGTGATCTGCACGATGTCCCGCATCAGTTGGAGGGGCTTTTCCGTTAGGTGGATGCGGTTCTGGGGGTTGCCGTACTTGAACACCCCCGGCAGACAGGGCACCGGGCGGTTAATGGGCATCTCGCCGTTGGACCCCCAGACGATGTACTCCGCCTGCTGGCGGAAGCGGCCCTTCTGGGGCCTGGAATTGCCCTTGTCCCACACGGCGGTGCCGCGCCAGATCCAGCCAGCCCACTGGAGGGCGTCGCTGGCCGCAGGCAGCTGCCGCCAGTCAATGAACATACACACCGGCGCGCCCGGCCTGCACAGCCTCCGGGTGTCCGCCAGCCACGCCGCCGCCCAGCGGGTCCAGGAGCGCTGGTCCTTGGCGTCTCCTTCAAAGGGCGGGGGCGCGTGGTCGCCCATGCTGGAGTATTTTTTCGTCGTCGACTTGCTCTTTTCCGCCTGCGTCCGGCCCCCAGAAGCGTAGGGCGGGTCGGTGATCACCGCGTCAAAGCTGCCGGGCGGAAAACCGCTCAGCAGCTTCAGGGCGTCGCCCTGGATGATCTCCCATTTATCGTTCATAAGCATCTCGACCTCTCTTTTTTGATTTTTTCGTCGGCGCGGACAGCTCTGTGTCCACGTATTCGCTAATGATGTGCAGAGCCTTGTTGTAGTCGCCGCAGGCTGTCACTCGCTGAAACATCTCATCGCTCTGCTCCTTCCTCCCGGCGCGTTTCAGCAGTCTGGAGGCGCGGCCCAGGATGGAGAAAATGTTGCCGTCCTGGCCCAGCAGGTCCATTTGGGGCTTTTCCGGCTGTTCATGCAGGAAACCGCCCAGTCGATTCGGCACATAATCTGAGAGCCATGTACCGCCAAACTGCCCGTGAGTCTGGATGCGCCACATGGCCAGCTTGCCCATATCCAGCTTCACATCCTCAAAGGGAAACAGCAGACAGCTCATGCCGTCGTGTTGGAACGTTGACACCCTTTCAAACCGGCTCCCATCCAGCAGGATGCCGGCCTCGGTGAGCAGCTCGTTGATCCCGTCCACCCATTCCTGGAGCGGTCCGCCGCAGCCCTGGAGAACGAGGTCCTCCTGATCCTCCATTCTCCGCAAATCCTCTGTAGTGATCTGCCGGATTGCTTCATCATTCATCTCGCATCCCGTCCTTTCCTCGGTGCCTGCCGCTGAGACTGGCTGCGCACAAGCGGTTTCTGCTCAAATTTGACCGCGATGCCCAACTGGACAGCCCGGTCAATCTCTGCCTGCATTCCCGCCGTGACAGCACCAAACACGCGCACCTCCTGGCAGGATTCCACCAGCCGCAGGCCCATGTCCCGCGCGGTCTGGTCCTGCTGGGGATTTTCAGGATCAGCGATGGGCGGAAACATGAGGTGCGGACAGATTGGAATATCTCCAGTCTGAAACACCTCTTGGGCTTTCTGGCGGGCGAATTCAATGTTTTTCTCCACTTCGCCTCGCAATGGTGCACAGATGTACACCAGCTTGAGACCGTCCGGCGTCCGCTCCCGAAAGACATTCAAATACTGTGCCGCCGCCTGACGGATGGCCGCATAGTCTGCCTCCACGGGCTGGTAGGCGTACCACTCCAGCTTGCCGTAATCGTCCCAAATGTGAGGAGAAACACCCTTGCGGAAATTCGGATTACCGGGGACAGGTTTTTTGCCCAGCACATCCAGCAGCCGGATCGTCGTTTTATCCACCACGCCCTCGGTCCGGTTGAGCACCGTCAGCCGCAGGGCGTCATACTGTCCGGATATCTGCGTGGAGATAAACTCCGCCCGTGCCCGCAGTTCTTTGCCCAGCGTCCCAAAGCAGCTTCGTCCCGCGCAGGCCGGAGCGCCCAGGAGCTGCCCGTCGCCAAACAGCTTCCACAACTCCTGCTCCAGAAAATTCATCGGACCGCCTCCCGCCGCTTGGCCTTGGGCTTCTCCGGCGCTTCCTGCCGGGGCGTCAGCCTGTCCCGCTTCGGGTCGCAGAGAACGGCGCGGTTGGGGCCGTCCAAAATCAGCGTATCCGGGTGGTCGTGGTCAATTTCTTCCCCACCGAGCACCACCGTTTTTCCCAGCAGCCGGACGTTGCCGGCCACCTTCCCGTACACCGTGCAGCTCCCCGCCAGCACCGGTGCGCCGGTTTTCCCGTTCCGGATCACGCTGTTCCCCGCCGCCCGCGCGTGGCCGGTCAACATCGCCCCACGGATATAGGCATAGTCCCCGGCCATGGCATCACCGGACAGCACCGCGCCCTGGGAGACATACGCCCAGTGACACGCAATGGCCCGTTCCCGCAGCTGCGCGCCCTTGTCCACACAGGCTTCGCCAGCGGCGATGGCGTCGCCAAAGATCCAAGCGTTATCGCCTACCGCGAAGGACAGATTGTCCTCGCTCTCCACAAAGCCGCCCAACTCGCCAGCGCATACATCCGGTTCGATATCCCGCAGCGCACGGATGCGGTGCAGAAACGGAAATTCCGCATGGGCGATGTCCGTGATCTCATATTTATCGTTCACGGTCATGCCTCCGCTTCTTCGTATGCTCGGCATACAGCCGGTTCATATGCGCCGTCCGAGTGTGGACCTCCCGGTTGACGCGCTCCCAGGCTTGGCGGAGGGGCGCGGTGGGCATTCCGTTCTGCCGGAGGCCGTCCCGGATGCCGTCGTAGTAGTGGCTGGACGGGACCGCCGGTTCCCGGTAACGCTCGGACATGATGTAGGCCATGACCTGGAAGGAATTTCCTTGGCGGTCGCTGACGGTCACGGTTTCCTTGGTGTACAGGCTCGGGTAGCCCTCATACCGGTCCAGCGCCCTTTCGCACTCCGGCGTGATGCGCCAAAGTAAGCCCTGGACCTGTTCGCCCTCCTGGGGCGCGATAGTGGCGACGCCATTCCCGGCGCGGCTACCGCGGAACAGCAGCACATAATCGTCCAGCGTGACCGGCCCCACCGCCTCGGCCTCCGGGCACCGGTACGCCATCTGGTCCAGGTTGATGTTACTGCCGTAGGCGAAGTACAGCGTGGTCTCATCCATCCGCCAGCACCTCCAGCGCGCCGAATTTTGCCAGGTTGGCAAACATAGCCCGCGCCTGCGTCTCCAGGCCGCCCTCCGGCAGGTCGCACTCCAGATCTGTCGCCTGGATGAAGTTGCTGCGCAGCTGCCAGAGGTAGCTCTCGGTGTCGGGGAACTCGGCAGGGTCGAACGTCTCCAGGCGGAGCTGTTCCAGGATCTCTGTTGCGGTCCCTTCGTAAACTTGTTCGTCAATGCGGATTTTCATATTTATCGCTCCATTTCATGATGATTTTTCTTCTTTTTGTTGACTTCGTAGCTGTCTTTGTCGTATCTCCAGGCCCTGTCTCCAGATAAATTAGCCAAAAGGTGATCCCGGGTGTGCTTAAATTCCTCGCCATTCAGCCCCAGCCGCACCAGCCAGACACGGAACGTAAACAACTCATTGTCGCTGCGGGTCTTGCGCATGACGGTACTGCGCTGGGCGATGGCTTGGGCCGAGATGGCGAGGCACAGGTTCACATACGCCGCCGCTCTGCCCGCATGGAGGGTAGAATTGAAGCACCGCCATTCGACGGTGCCGCGGTAAAAGACGGAGTGCAGATTCAGGGCGTGGTAGCGGGTCCAGTTGTAGTGCTCATCCGGCCGCTCGATGCCTTCATACCAGATACTTTCTAATTGCGTCAGGTCGGTGGTCTCGTCCGCGGACAGCTTTCGCGCTTGCCGCAGCATGGGTTCGCGCACTTTTTTGCACCAGCGCTCCGCTCTGGACTCGTTGACTTGCAGAGCCTTGAACAAAATATCTTCCTTGGAATACATGATGCCAAGCAGATTTTTGAGGCTCTGGCGGTTGTGATTGGCGGCGTCGATGTGGACGTGGAGGCCGCAGGAGTCGTTGACCTTCCCGCCGGCCTTTCGCACGCGGCGGACGCACTCCTGGAACTTGGGCAGCTCGGCATAGGTCAGCTTCGGCGTGACCATCTCCACGCGGTATTCGGGAATGGAAGTGCTCGCATAGCCGTTCAGCGTCTTTCGCTCAGCGTTGATGCTGCCGTCGCTCATGAGCTTCCAATCCTTGCCGTCCGGGTCCCTGACGCTCCAGGTGTCGTAGCCGCCGCCAGTATGCCGGGCGCGCGTGCCGAAGTATTCCGCCAGCGCCTCCGCCGCCTGCTGCCGCGTGATGCCAGTCAACTCCACCTCTACGCCGAAACACTGGTCCTTGATCCCGATCTCGCTCATGCGCTGCCTCGCAGTTCCGCGTCCACCGCCCGCAGACGTCTGCCAATGGCCTCAACAATATCCACTGTAACTGAATTTCCAGCCTGTTTGTAAGCCTGCGAGTCCGACGTGATGGCCAGCAGCCGGTCGATCTGGTCCTCGGCAAAGCCCTGGAGGCGGAGGCACTCGCGGGGCAGAAGGCGGCGGATGCGCCCGTTCCGCAGCCTGACGCCGGACCGCTCCCGCGGGTGGTTGGACAGCGTGGTCTGGCCATAGCGGGCGGTGATGCACCGGGCGATCCCTGTCTCCCACGGCTCGCCGGCGCACAGGTCGATGAAATACAGCCCCGTCTTGCCGCCCATGCCGCCGGCGCCAGCTGTCAGGGTACACGCACTCCCTGCTGGGTCGTAGACTCTGCCGCCCTGCCGTCCGCCGACGAGTTGGATAAGAGCTTTTCCACCTGCGCCGAAGACAGGAAAAATTTTTCCGGCGCATCTGGAATCAAGATATCCGATAATGAAAACCCTGCGTCTCGACTGCGGGGGGCCAAAATCGGCGCTGTTAAGCACCATCCATTCCAGACCATACCCCAGGTCATGAAGCGTGGAGAGGATGGCACAAAACGTCCGGCCCCGGTCATGCGACAGGAGGCCGAAGACGTTTTCAAGCCAAAGATACGCAGGCCGTCTGGCCTCAGCCAGTCTGGCAATTTCAAAGAACAGCGTTCCGCGGGCGTCCTCGAAGCCCCTGCGGTGACCTGAGAGGCTGTACGGTTGGCACGGGAATCCGCCGCACAGGAGATCAAAGTCCGGAAGATCTCCGGGGTCAATTTTTCTGGCATCTGGAAAATAACATTCCTCCTTCCCAATATCATGGATGGCGCGGTAGCTGGCGTCGGCGTACTTGTCGATCTCGCAGTGGCCGACACACTGGAAACCGCCTGCCCGGTCCAGCCCCGCGCGGAAGCCGCCGATGCCGGCGAACATATCAAAGTAACGAATCAGATCATTCTTCACCTCCATCGTTTTGCAGGGACAGCAGAAAGCCGAGGACGTTTTCATCTGCGCCCCCGGCACTCTCTCCCTGATTTTCTGTTGAAATGATACGGTTTCTACGCAATTCTTCCTGCAATATAGTCCGAAAAGAATCCAGCAGTTCATTTTGTTCCTTCGACCGGCAGATCATCCGGCACACGGCGTCGGTCCGCTGGCCGGGTGGGATACTGCGCAGCACTTTCCAAGCCTCCCGTTGATGCGGTATCGCCATGGAAAGCGAGAGATTTAACCGCCGCCGCTCATTCACGGCCCGCAAGCTGACCCACCAGCCACTCGTATCCCTTGGCGTTGAGGCATACGTCATCCAGGATGAAAAGGCGGCAAAGGCTGTCTACGGCCCCAACGTGCCGTTTCAGCAGCGCAGCTCCGCCGCCCAGGAAGATGGCGGGCATGGCTCTGGCGTCCAGGCCGCTCTCCTGGATGGCGGACAGCAGGCGGCGGGTGTATGCCTCTGCCTCCCGGTGGATGATCTCCTTGGCGGCGGCGTCCACGCTGCTGACATCGCCCCGGAGAACGCTCTCGATCTGCGCCGTGGTCATGGACAGGCCCAGGCTGCGGCGGATCTGCTCGGAAATTTCATCCAGGCACCGGATCATGCCCAACTCCAGACTGCGGCAGGTGGCGGCATTGGGCACCTTGTTGTCCAGGCGCATCAGGTCCACCGTCCAGCCGCCAATATCCGCCAGGATCACCGAAGGTTCATTCAGCAGCTCCTGCTGGGTCAGCACCGCGGCATAGCCCTGGGGGAACAGCGACACATTCCGGATCGTGACGGCATAGTCCGCATCTTCAAATCGGAAATGTACCGTTTTTCCGTCCCGCACCAGGTATTCCCGGAACTTTTTCTTGTCACGTCCAAAACTGGTCAGGGGCAAACCTGCCGCAAGATGCACAGCTGCAACAGGATCCGCACCTCGGTGGGCCAGCTCTTTGGCAATGGCGGCAAGCGTCAAAAGGTAATAATCCTCCGACTGCGTCTTGTCCTTCTGCAAAGGCTGCCGACCGCTGCCCACCACATAATAGCGTCCCTCAAATTCCAGCACATTTTTGTGGGTATATGGCTCATGCGCATACGCCACCACGCCGCTGGGGAAGGAGAAATGCGGTGTCTTGATTGCAGCGTACCCGTGGTCAATTCCAATTGTAATCGTATCGCTCATCTCGCATCGCCTCCCAGCTTTTTTCCCTTCTTCGCCGTCGCCCTGGCCCGCCGGACCTCCGGGCTGGTGGGGTTCCAGGTGTCGTCCCGCTGCTGCACGCGCCGCTGGATCTCCTCCACCGTCAAATATTTGGAGCATAGCGCCGGAAGATAAGCGACCGCCTCGCTCCACCTATAGGGGTAGTCAATACCCTCGCCGTACACAATGTCCTGCTTCAGATCGTCCAGCAGGCGCTGATACGCCGCCCGGTCAAACCTGTCGCAGGCATCCCGCCCGGTCAGCTTCTCCAGCGCTTCACCGCCGATGTAGGCCAGCGACTCGAAACACCCGCCGCCGTAGAGCGGCACCTCTGCCAGCGTGTCCGGGTCCCGGAGCGCAGCCAGATACACGTCCTTCCCTTGGGCAATGAGCCAGCTGCGGAAGTCGATGAAGCCGTCGTCTGTGCAGCCGTCCAGCATGATATTGGCAGCAGTCCAGAGGCCGAATTTGTTTGCCAGTGTCAAGTAACCGTGCAAAATATTGCCAAAACTCCGCACCTCCTGCGGCCCCATTCCCAAGAGTTGCGCCTCTAGCCATTCGGCGGAAGCGTCCAGGTCCTGCCCGCATCGCTCCTTCGCCTGGGCGATCAGCGCCCAGAAATCATCTTTTGTCATTTTTATCCAACCCTCCTGATTCTCGAGATCAGCCGCTCCAGCACGTGGATACGGCCCTGCACTTTCCCGGCGGACACGTCCAGGCCGTTCATCTGCGCCTGGATGCGACGGCGGATGCTTTGGAGCGCCTGCCGGTCGGCACAGCATTCCATGACAATGTACTCGCTGCCGCGGGCCAGCACTTCGCGCTTACCTGCCTCGTCCCGGATGCTTGCCATGAGCCGTTGGCCGAGGCGCTTCCGGTAGCGGTCCTGGAGAGTATCTACATCACCACAGACACCGTGCTTTTTGAGAATAGCCGAGATTTCGTCGGAGCTGATCCGCATATGAACAGACAGTGTTTCCATGATCTCCTGCTCCGCTGCCGGGGGCAGGATGGGCTTGCCAGTCACAGCATCGCCTCCAGGATATCCCCAATGGCGGAGAACACGACGGCCAGCTCCCGCGATTCCTTGACGGAATCGGCGATCTCGTCGGGCCGCATCCGGGTGCATTCCGTCCAGATACGGACGTTTTCCTCCGTGGGCGTCAGCAGGACGGCCTTTTCAAAGGCTTTACAGAACAATCCCGCGATCTTATGGCGGCGGTCCGCCTCGGCGTCTAGCGCCCGGAGCTCCCGCTTTGCCTCCGCAATAGCCTGCGCCGCGACCTCGTCCTGCCGCTCCGGGGGGAGGTCCTGCACCTGGCGGGTGATGTGGTAGCCTTGATTGATAGACAGGTCACCATTGTCCAGTGCATTCTTCACGACGGCGGGGGCGTGTTCGTCAATCTGCATGACTCGGCTCATGGTCTGATGTCCAATGCCAACAGTATCTGCCAATTCCTGTGTAGTATTTACAGGAGAAAGCGCTTTTTGTGAATTCACAAAAAGCGCTCCCTGCTCAGATTTATCTCCACCAGCAGCAGATTGGTTGGCTTTCGCCCTGGCTTCAATATCAGGCTTCAGTTTGAGGGCAATCTTACCCAGCTCCCATTTGTCCAGATTACGGCGGCCTTTCTGCGTATCCAGCGCCCAGCGCTTCGCCTCCAGCAGATCGTCAAAGGCAAACACCGCCAGCTTGTAGGGGATGCCGTGCTTCTCGCACAGCCGCAGCCGGTTGTGGCCGTCAATGACCACCAGATTTTCATCCACGATGATCGGCGCATAGCAGCCATTTTGCAGCAGATCGGCCTCCAGCGCGGCCAGCTGCTCCGCCGTCAGGAGCGGCAGCAGCTCTGCCAGCTCTGGCAGCACCGTGGGCGTGCATTCCGCGCTGTCGTACAGTGTTCCGGTGTTCCTCATGCAGCTTCCTCGTTTTCTTCCGCGTGTTTGGGCGACAACAGCTCCACCTCGAACGCCTTGATAAGAAACCCCGGCTGGCCGTCGGGGACCGGGACCGTCTCGAAGTCGCCGGACGCCGCCAGCTTGCAGCCCTTCCGGGCATACGCCGCGCAAAACTCCGCCAGCGCGCCCCGGACCTTGACCGAGATGAAATCCGTCAGCTGGTTCCCCTCCTGGTCCCGGTAGCGCCGGTCCGACGCGATGCGCAGGATGGCGAAGGGCTTTCCTGTGGTTTCGTTCATCCGCAACTCCACGTCGTTGGTCAGATTGCCAATTGCAGTGATCTTCAGCATAGTTCTTCTCCTTTGCATAGTAATTGGAGGCCCGCTTCGGCGGGCCTCCTGGTGGTTAATAGCCCGTTTTGGGCAGCTTGGGTACGGTAGTGACATACACCTTCGTCACCCAGCGAGAGGTGGCCTGCACCCACAGGCCATTGTAGGTGCCGCCCACGTCGGCCACGTTGACGAAGCTGGCGTTGGGCAGGCTGGAAATGGCGGTGCAGTACAGGTGGGGCCGCTCCACCTGGGCAAAGCCCGCGGGAGCCTGGCCGAAGACGAACATGATCTCTGTCACGCGCTCATTGGCAGCAAGTCCCAGGGCCACCGCGGAGGCGTTCAGCGTGTAGTTGCGCCGCGTGTTCAGATTGTCCGCCAACGTGCGGTAGCTGCCTCCATTTACCCGGTAGATGATCTTATAGACACCCGGATAGTTGTAAGTACCTGTGACCACGTTGGCAAGCCGCACCTCCGCAGGCAGCGTATCGCGCCAATAGAAGTTGTCAAGACGCACATTGGAGGTATTGGCGATGCCGGTAAACACATACCGCACCGGCTGGCCCGCCACGATCTCTTTCGGGCCGGTCTTGTTAATGGAAACGCCGGTCGAAAGGCTCTTGTCCGCCACCTCAAAGCGCACGATCTGGCCCTCATGCTCCAAATAGGCCGTCAATTCCTCTGTGCTGATGCCGTAGTGCTCCGGCGCCTTGACCTCCCGGATGGTGTACCGCGAGAGCGGCAGAGGCCGCGACACCGCCAACCCCCGGCTGTTGCTGCGGATGGTGTCCACCAGATTCCCGGCCTTGTCGTAGATCTCAAACACCGCCCCCTCCAGCAGCGTGCCCGCGGGCAGGCCGTTGGTAGGATTGTAGTCGGCAGACTTCTTGACAACCTGGATTTGAGCCGTAATTGCAGTATTTTTCCACTCCACTTCGGTGGTCTGCCCCGACTTCACATAGACGGTTTTCATTTGCTCATCCACGATATATCCTTCATTCTCCAGCTCGCGGAGGTAGTATCGGCCCGCGCCCGGCAGGTCGTCAATGTAGACGTAGCCCCGCTGATCGCTGGCATACTGGCCAATGGGATTCCTGCCGCTGTCGTAGAGCAGGAAAGTCGCGCCATAGATGCCCTTTTTCGTCCCAGCGTCGATTTTGTGGATCAGAATACCGGATTTCGCCGTGTTCTTGACTACCACGATCTGCGTATCGCCGCCTTTGCCAATGGTCACGTTGGTGGAAGGATGGTCAATCGAGTATCCGTCCGGGGCCTTGATCTCCGTCAGCACGTAGGTTCCGGGATTGAGATTCGTGATACGGATTTCACCGTTGCTGTCCGTCACAAAGATGCCATTCTGTGTCATCGTCGCCGTGCCAATGACGCCGTCCACGCCGACTTCGCAGCCTGCCGCCGTGGTGATGCGGAACTCTGCACCAGGAAGGGGCTTGTTTGTCACGCTGTCCCGCTTCTGGATGATGAGTTGCCCCTTGGGTTGATTCTTGAAGGTGAGGGACACGGTTTTTCCCTCTTTTACCTGAATTGTTTGGCTCTGTGTATCCAGAATGTAGCCATCCGGCGCGCGCGTTTCTGTGACCACCACGCTCTTGCCGGGCTTCAAACCGGAAATACGGATCTCTCCATTTTCATCTGTGCGGTAGATGCCGTTGCTGTCACCCACCACAGAGCCGTCCGCATAGGCCACCTTGAACTCCGCATTCTGCAAGGTAACGCTGGGATTCACAGAACAAACTTTCCGAATCAGCAGACTGCCATCCGGCGCATTGCCGAAACGAACGGAAATGACGCTCTGTTCACCGTCAGCAGCTAGAAACACGGTTTCGGAGGCGTCAGTCACGGTATAACCGTCCGCGGCGCTGACTTCCTCCACGACGTAGGTCCCGCTTTTCAGCCCGGTCCACATGGCGACGCCATTCTGGCCCGTGACCTTCTGCCCAATCACCGTGCCGCCAGTACCAGAAGTGCCGCCGAGATATCGCAGCTGGAAAGTTGCCCCCGCCAGCGCTTCATGGGTCACGCTGTCGTACTTTTGCACAATGATCGCATTAAGCGGCGTGTTCTCAAAGGTCAGCGTCTTGCCCTCGCCGGCGCGGACAAAGACCTCCTGCGTCGCCGGATCCTTAATGGCAAACCCCGCCGCTGGCTCCAACTCCGTCACCTTGTACCAGCCGTCGCGGAGACCACTCAAGGAAAATTGACCGTTTTCGTCACTGTAAAAGATACCGAGATCATTCAACTCGCCGCTCGCAGTATGATTGCTGGCGTACCAAACCTGGAATTTCGCGCCCTTGATGGGGCTACCAGTCACGCTGTCCACCTTTTGAATCGTCAGAGAGGGCTTTTTGTGATTTTCAAAATACACTGTGTGATCCCGGTTGGCGTACAGTGTCGCCATCTGCTTCGGCGCATCCAGAAGATATGGAGCGGGCACCGACTTTTCAATGATCTCATAGATGCCCGGCAGCAGATTTTTCAATTCCGCGCGCCCATCCTTGTCCGTCTTGATCTGGTCCACGCTGTGTCCATCCGCCGCCCGGACCTCGAAGACCGTGTCGGCAATGGGTTCGCCGGTGTCAGCGTCGTGCTTGTAGACGATAAGGTTGGGCCGCTTCTGATTTTCAATAATCAGCGTCGAGGTCTTTCCGGGGAACAGCTCGACGTGGTATTCCCGCACGTCCAGAATATGTTCGGCAGTCGTGGCCGTTTCGCGCACGGAGTAGACGCCCGGTTCCAGGTCGGCGATCATGATCTCGCCTTGGGCGTTGGTGGTGCGGTCGAGGTAGTGGCTGCCGTCCTCGATTCTGGCAATGCGGAAGGTCACGCTGGAGAGCGGCGTCCCGTCGGAGCTGAGCTTGACTAACTGCATGGAGGGCCGGATGCTGTTGGTGAAGACGAACTCGGCATCCTCGTTGGGCCTCAGCTGGATAATGCGCTGGGCGTTGTCCACGATGTAGCCGTTGCAGGATTTCTCCGTGACCACATACGCGCCGGGGTCCAGCTTGGACAGATCAATGGTCCCGTCGGCCAGTGTCGTGAACTCCTTCGGCCCGAAGCTGTCGTCCACGGCCTTGATCTCGAACACTGCGTTGGGGATAACCTTAGAGGGATTCTCGGAATCGATTTTGACGAGGTGCATTCCCGGCTTCTTGTCGTTAAAAAAGACAAGTTCCCGAATACCGTCTCCCGCCGTCAACTCGATCTCCCGGGGCGTCATGTCCAGGATGTGGCTGTCATCCGAGCGCCGTTCTTCCACACGGTAGGTCCCAGGTTCCAGCTCAGGCAGGAAGATCTCGCCCATCTGGTCCGTGGTGAACACGCCGAGAGATTTCGCGTCGTGGAAGATCTCAAAGAAAACGTCCGGCAAAGCCTTCATGGTCGCCCGGTCATATTTCAAGATGCGGAGGCCCGGCAATTCCTTGTTTTTCAGCGTCACGACGGAAGTTTCACCAGTTGTCACGGAAATGGTCTTGACCGTATCGGTATCGGCTTTCCAACCAGGGATACCGGCCAGCTCCTTCACCTCATACGCGCCGGGTTGCAGCTGCTCGAACACCGCCGCGCCGCCGGGACCGGTTTTCTGGCTGTAGGTCGTGCCGCTCTCGATGTGCTTGACTTGGACCGTAACACCCTCCAGCACATCGCCGGTGTCGCTGATCTTCTCAACGCGCAGGTTGCCGTAGGGTGCGTTCTCGAAGGTCACGGTCGCAGTCTCGCCATAGCTCACAGTGACCGTTTGTGTCGGGTTCGCGGACAGCAGATGAGCCTTGGGCGGCGTGATCTCTGTCACAATGTACGTCCCAGATTCCGTCAGGGGGAGCATGATCCTGCCATCGTTCCCGGTGGAAAAGGAGCCGATCTTATCGCCGTTCAGCCCCACCACCTGGAATACTGCGCCAGCAAGGCGAACATCCGTCCCTTCCTCTACCTTGATGATCTCCAGGGACGTGTCCGGCGTGTCGGTGGTCGGCTCCGATCCGTATTTGCTCACCGCAGACAGGTCGGTATTTCTGGTCGGGTCGGTGTCGCAGATGTAATTCTGAACCTTGCCGTATTTGTTAACTTCGGCGCAGGTGGCGTAATAGACGCCGTGCTGATACACCTGTGCCCGCAGCGTAAACTGGACGCTGCCGCTCTCGCCGGCAATGCTGTCGGCGGGATAGAGGATCTTGAATTGGCCGTCATAACCTTTGCCTGTGTTCTTGGTGGTAATAGTCATGATGTCCCGGTTATTCAGATCAACAATGCGCGTCCCGCTGGGAACAGCGCTGGGGTCCGCGAAAGCCACGTTTACCGCGTAATCGCAGACCCATGTCTCCGAGTGGACCGTGAAAATCTGCTGCTTGTAAGCCTCGCCGTCAATGGTCACGGGGTAGGCGTATTCCTTGTCAGCCGTGGTGGTCAAGCCCGCGGTCGGTACGGAGGTCCACCAGCTGCCGTTCTGGTAGATCTTCTTCGCGGCGGCCAGCACACGCTCTGCCTGGGTTTTGGCGCTGCCAGAAAGCGACGGGTTGACGGTCACATTGGAAATGTTCCAGCCCGGAATGATGTAGCACCAAAGTGCAATTTTCGTGGCATAATAGCCCTCGACCTTGCTCTGCAACCCCAGTTCCCCGAGGCTTTTCGTCGGATAGCCATTGGAGACAATCCCCATAATCTTGGGGTCCGAAGTGCGCTCCTTTGCCATGTAGGCGATGCTCTGTCCCGCCGGGACCTTCTGCGGTACACCGGCATCCGTTGGATTCACGCAGTACGCGGGAATTTCCCGCGTTCCTGCTACGCCTACATAGCGATAATATACATAGTTCAGTTCTTGAACACGTCCGTTCACGGCCAGACAATTCAAAGATTGCCCGCCGTTGAAAATGTTGACCTCTCCCAGTGCTTCCTCCGGCGTACTCGCCGCCTGGACGAAGGAAGTCGCCAAACTCAACAGCATGGCGACCACCAGGAGCAGGGAAAGAACTCGTTTTGCTCTCATGAAATACCTCCCATAAAATAAGGGCGTATGCAGTCTGCATACGCCCCGTGGTTTGATTTTCTTCACTTCACGCTGACCATGTACTCGGTGTATAAGAACACCCCGTTTTTGAACACATCCCAGGCTTCCAGCTGGTAGAGACCGGCGGGGCAGCTGTGGAAGCCGTCGGTGATCTGGCTTTCGCGCCAGGGCCAGAAGGATTGGGCCGCATCATAGTCCGTGATGTGCAGCTGCACCCGCGCCAACGGGGAACCGTCGCTCCGGAGGGCCAGTCTGTTGTCCTTCCAGGTCTGCGGATTGCTGCCAATGGCATTGTACAGCGTGTACTGCATCCGCCGCGTCTCGTAGAGATTGCGGAGGAACAGGTAGCCGTCGCCCTCCACAACTTTGTGTTTGGCCTCGGCGGCGGGCAGCTCCACCTCCGGGAACTGGCTCCAGTCGCAGGTCGCCGTGGGAAGTTGTCCCAGAGGGCCGTCCGAGAACATATTCTTGTCGTATCTGCTCACGTCACGGATGGTGTAGTCCGTGCCATCGGTACAATGGATGACGTCGCCCGGCTTGGGAATGTACTGCGCATCTGTGGCAGACTTGATCTCCGGCGCATATCCTGTCTGGGTGCTGATCTGCACAGTATTGGTCGCGGCATCATAGCTGACGCCGAAGCCCACCGCCTGGCCCACGTCCCGCAACTTCACATAGTTGCTGCCCAGGATGGAGTAGGCTGTCATGTTCACCTCTCGTCCGTCTACGTAGATGCTCTGCCTGCTGGGGTTGGCTGCGACACCCGCCGCGATGGCCGTCACGCCGCCGAACATGACGGCCCCGGTCAGGATGCCCGCCGCGAAGCTGATGCTGGTCTTTCTCATGACGATTCCTCCCTGTTTTTTCGTTTTTGGCAAGCACTACAATACTCCGAACCCCCGCCGAAGTCGATACGCAAGTGTGATGAGAAACCACGCCGGAAACGAAGCATATTACACAAGCTTTGCCCGGACGCACCAGCGGTAGGCAGGCTGGTCGCGGACGCAGGTAACGAGGGTGATGCAGTCCTCCGCCGTCGCAGCCAGCACTGAGGTGTCCGTATCCCGGATCTTACTGACCGAAGTGACAGAATAGGTCCTGGTCCCCAGCTTCGTAGTCAGCCGGATGGTGTCGCCGCTCCTGAGCGTGTGAATTTGGCCGAAATAAGTATTCACACCGCGATTATGGCCCGCCAACGCTGTATTACCATCCCAGATACTGGTCCCGGTGAAATGGCCGACGCCTTTGGCAAGGGAA
>JAAWBZ010000111.1 GCA_022792945.1 Oscillospiraceae bacterium
CAGATTTGGATAAGGAATCTGTCTGGAACGTCTATAACAAGACCATGGACGAGTACAGACAGTCCGGAGATTTGATGAAGGCGCTGGTAAAGGGAGCCGAGTATGCGAAAGACAGATATGATCAGAAAGAAGCAGAAGGCTTGGTACTCGGCGTTTACCGGTATATGAACGGCGCATCCTATTGGAATAACTTTTTCAAGGCGAATACAGGAGGCGGCTATGACAGAACGGCCAGTACTTACAGCCGGCACTTGACGGCCTTTATGGATTTCAAAAAGAGGCTGGACAGCGGAGTCGGACTGCAGATGAATCTGACGGGTTCTGTGAATTACTATTCTGCAAATATAGGCGGGGAGCTGATCAGCGAAGAAGCATAGCATAGAGAAGAATGATTCGTTTATTTATTTTCGGCGTTATCAAAAACAACCCTGAGCTTTGGCTCAGAGGTTGTTTTTTGCGTCTAATATGAGCGCGGCGTGTATCGGCCGAATTCTGTAATATGCTTTCATGCGGGAACGGTATAGCTGAAAACAAAGGGGGGCTGAGGATACTTACGTATGAATCAGATAATGGTCGTGCTTCTTTTTACATAAGTTACATCTAATATATTTTGATAATTAATTTGCTGATGATTAATCATATTGATCACTGTCTGCGCGGCCAGTTGTCCGATTTGGGCAATGGGCTGGTGAATCGTAGACAAAGCGGGATAAATCATCGGAATCATAAAATTGTCATCATATCCGATCACCTTTACTTTTGAGGGGACTTCAATTTTTAAGGAATGCAGTATTCTCAACACCATAAAAGCAATACTATCATTATCCGTAAATATGCCGTCAATATTAGGATGCGTCTGAAAGTATTCATGGATGATATCAAGGCCTTGCGACATGGAAAAATCAGATAGAATCTGATAACTTTGGATAGAATTCAAATGTTCCTTTATGCCGGTTTCAAACCCCATATGTCTTTGCTCGTTAGCATAATAATAATTGTGGCCGGAAATGTGGAGAATATTTTTACAGCCATTTTCAACCAATTTATTGGCGGCAAGGTATCCGCCTTTGTAGAAATCAGAGCATACATAAGGAATCTTGTCGTTAATTACAGCATCAACAGAAATAATAGCTTGACGGTCATATTTTGATATATCTTTCATTCGGGTGGTAGGACACAGTAAAATAGTGCCGTCTGCACGCATATTTTCAAGCATGTCCAAATATTCTACTTCGTTCTTGGAACCGGATTCGGTAATGCAGAGTAATATGCGGTAGCTGTGTTTGCTGCAGACAGTCTGGATGTCCTGAATAATTTGCGGGAAATAAGGATTTATAATATCAGGTACAATAATACCAATCAATGATGTGGATTTTTTATTTAAAATTCTTGCATAAGGATTTGGCTGATAGTCAATTTCATTTACTACGCGCATTACTTTTTCATAGGACTTTTGACTTACGCTGCCGTTGCCGGATAAAACGCGTGAAACAGTTGATTTTGATACTCCGGCCAGCTCTGCGATCTGAATAATATTCATATAATAATCTCATCTTTCTAAAGAAACTTTGTAAAGGTATATAGATATTATTCCTCAAAGACATATAAATTGCAAGTATAATAGAGAAATTATAACTATGAAAATTGTACAAAAAGAATTGACTTATAGGAAAAAGAATGTTATATTATAACTGAAATTGGAACCGCTCCCAAAATGATATTTATCATATTAATAGAATTGGAGCGCTTTTATTTTAATAAAAATTGGGAACGATTCCAAAAAAAAGAGCAATCATAGAGAAGGAAGGAGGATATATGAGAATAGAAGCGAAACAGGTAAAAAATCTGCTTATGGCAGTTGCGGTAATGTTTCAGGAAAAAAGAGACGAGCTTGCCAGGCTTGACAGTATAATCGGAGACGGCGATCACGGAATTAGTATGGCGAGGGGGGCTGCTGCAGCATGTAAGAAGTTGGAGCATATGTCTGACCAGGAAACGATGTCAGAATATTTCAAACTATACGGGAGGACATTGATCGCGGAAATAGGAGGCGCGATCGGCCCTTTGTTCGGCGTAATTTTTACAGAATTCGGAAAACATACCAAAAACAGAAACGAATTGACTGCAGAAGCTTATGCGGAAGCATTGGAAGGATGCCTGTTAAAAATAATGGAGTTCGGAGGAGCCAAACCAAACGATAAGACGATGGTGGACGCCCTGTATCCGGCAGCCCGGGAAGCGAGGGCTGCATTCAATCAGTCCTGCAGTCTTGCCGAAACGGCGGAAAGGGCGGCGAGAGCGGCGGAAGAAGGCGTAAAGCAGACAATTCCAATGAGATCCAGAAGAGGCAGATCCAAGTTTCTGCAGGAGAAATCAATTGGGCATCAGGATGCAGGAGCGACTTCCGTTTACTATCTTTTGAACCGGATGGCCGAGTATTTTGCGGGAGAGGTTGATTTCATACGGCTCCAAGATAAACCGGACAGTCAAAGGCGGACAGAAAAGCCGAATTCATCCGTTTATATTTCTAAATTTATTAATCATCCGGATACAATTGTTGAGGAAATGGTGCAGGGGTACATAAAGGTATATGGGGACAGAATTCATAAGCTGGAATATGCAAATGTGATTGCCCGCAAGAACATGAGTCCGGGGAAAGTCGGGGTTGTCATAGGCAACGGTTCCGGGCATGAGCCGGCGTGTCTGGGATTTGTGGGCGACAATATGCTGGATGCAAACGCATATGGGGGAGTCTTCGCGGCTCCCGGGCCGTATACGATTCTGGAGGCTATTAAAGCAGCCGACATGGGAAAAGGAGTCTGCGTGCTGGTATCAAGCCATGCAGGCGATATTCTAAATTCCAAAATGGCAATTGACATGGCGGAAGACGAGGGAATCATCGCGAAGGCGGTTTTGCTTTATGACGATATTTCTTCCGCGCCGAAAGCAGCTCCGGTTTCTGAGAGGAGAGGTTCTATCGGGACATTGTTTAATTATAAGATGACGCCGTATTATGCAAATGGACATTCCCTTGAGGAAATTATTACATTTGCGGAGAAGGTCCGGGATCGAACGAGGAGTATTGTAGCGGCGATGACGCCGGGGACGTCTCCGGTGACGGGCGAGGAGATGTTTGGAACAGAACCGGGGGAAGTGCTTGTAGGATTAGGCGTACACGGTGAATCTGCACTAATGACCTATAAAAATAAAAAATGCAGCGATATAGCAGAGGGTATGATCTGCGCTTTGATAGAGGATATGCCGTATCAGAAAGGCGATGAAGTCGCTGTCATTGTGAACGGTACGGGACGTACAACGATGATGGAATTGATGATTTACTATACTGCGGTAGATAAATATCTTACGAAAAAGGGCATTAGGATATTCAAACCGCTGGTAGGGTCTTTTATAACTACGCAGGAAATGGGCGGTATTGGATTGGCGATCTGTAAAATGGATGAAGAACTGAAAGAAGCATGGACGGCGGACACCAAAGCTCCCCAGTTTCCGAATTTCAGTTGAGGATATGATATGAAAATAGTAAATACCAGAGAAATGTTAGAGGAAGCAAAAAAGTATGGATATGCGGTACCAGCGGTCAATGTGGATCAGATTGACAGCACGGCGGCGGTGCTGCGGGTCTGCGAGCGTCTGCGCGCGCCTGTGATCGTCCAACTGTCGCCGGTACAGACCGATTCAAAAGGCCTGACTTATAAAACGCTGATACAAATGATTGAAGCGGTAGGGGCAGAATTTGCCGTAAATATGGCGATTCACCTTGATCACGGAACCGAGCCGGAGGATGTAAAAAGGGCAATCAAAAGCGGCTTTGCGTCGGTCATGTACGACGGTTCTAACCTGTCGTTTCATGATAATAAAAGAATAACGGGCGAAATCAAAGAATACTGCGGAGAGGTTCCTTTAGAAGGAGAACTTGGCGTAGTAGGAGGGCAGGAAGGAAGTCAAAAAAGAGGAACCGGGGACGTACTTTATACAGATGTGGAAGAAGCCGTTGAATATGTCAGGGACAGCAGGGTAGATTTTCTGGCCGTAGCGATTGGGAATGCCCATGGGATATACCGGCAAAAGCCAAAACTTCATTTTCATGTTTTAGAGAAACTAAACGCAGTCCTTGATATTCCGATGGTGCTTCATGGGGCGTCAGGACTTTCCGAGGCAGATATAAAAGCCGGAATCCAACTGGGAATCAGTAAAATTAATTTCTTTACGGATGTAGACAAGGCATTTATGGAAGGCATTCGGAGAAAAATGGAAGAAAGCCCTTCCGTATATAGTTTCGGCTGCCTCTCGAACGGAGGAAAATACATAGAAAATCAGATGGAGAGAATTATTAGAATGTGTGGCTGTGAGGGGAGGGCATAAGTTGTGAAAATTGGATTAATTTCCTATGGTTCGGCAGTTAACCGGTATGATATCGCGCAGGAATATCTGAATCAGACCTGCCAGTGGCTGAAGAACGACACAGGATATGATATCATTTCAATCCAGAAAATCGTTATGGATGACGAAGCAAACCAGGCCGCTATTGCATATTTGAAACAAGAGGGGATTCAGCTTTTGATTATTCAATTAGGCACGTTTGCACAGGGAAATATGATGATTGATTTAGTAATGGGGCTTGGTGAAATTCCTCTGTTTGTCTGGGGATTTAATGATCCCATTGTGGAGAGCCATCCGACAATACCGCTGAATTCTCTGACAGGAATGATGATGATGACCAGTTACCTTTATAAGCTGGGACGGAAGTATAGTTTTGGATATGGAGATTTTGGGGATAAGACTGTGTGCAGTCAGGTTCTGGACATGGCGCGCGCCGTTGATGTAAAGGAACAGCTAAGGCGTAGCAGATATGCGATTGTTGGAAGCAGAGTTCCGGGTTTTTACGGGTGTATGGTGGATGAACTTCGGTTCCGGAAAGAACTTGGTCCAGAAATTGTATACTATTCATTGGCTTCTATGCTTCATGCCGCAAAAAAGCAGGATCCCAGGAAAGTGGAAGCGCGGATGAATGAATTAGCGGAGAATTATTCTGTCGCGGTCAATCCGGATATGCTTGAAAAAAATATTCGGATAGAATTCGCATTAAAGGAATATGCGGAAAGGGAGTGCATAAACGCATTAACGTTAAAATGCTGGCCGGAACTTCAGGAACTGTATCACTGCGCGGGCTGCGCAGCCTTGTCTGAATTAAATGAGTATGGGATTACCGCCGGCTGCGAGGGCGATATACAGGGGCTTACCGCAATGGATATACTGAGGAAAATGTCAAAGAAGGCAGTATTTTTCGCGGATTTAGTGGGAATGACCAAATCAGGAGGGCTGAAAGCATGGCATTGTGGTTTTGGGCCAAGGAGCCTGGCGGACGATCCCAGGAAGGTTCGTTATATAGAGCAGGCGACCATGCGAAACGGTTTGGGGACGGGGATCCAATATGATATGAGAGAAGGCGTAGTTACATTGTGCGGATTTTCAGAGCAGAAAGACAGCTACAAATTGCTGGTGGCCGTTGGGCAATCCGAGAAAACGGATCGGAAGGCGCTGGGAGTACAGACCGATATTCGCTGGAAGCACAGTACAAAGGAGCTGATTTACACAGCGGCAGAGCAGGGATTTGGCCAGCATTACGCGCTTGTCCACGAAGACTTGAGAAGGCCGTTAAGAGAATTTGCAAAATGGACCGGAATGGAGTGTGTAGAATTATGAAAATAGGGATTCATTTATCCTCTTATACAAGAGACTGGAGCGACGACGGGCTGGGATTCGTACGGCACGCTGCAGAGACTGGATATCAGGCAGTCGAGTTACCGCTGATGTTTCCGGACTGTTATGACGTTGGGAAGGCGAAAAGACTGCTCAGGGAATATCATATGGATTGTACCTGCGGAACAGGGGTAAACGCGGCGGAGGATCCTTCGTCTGCAGACAGGGAAATTCGCGGCAGGGGAATCGAGCGGTTAAAAAAATGTATTCAAATTGCTTCAGAGCTAAATGCAGACTGCCTGGGCGGAGTTCTGTATGCTCCTTGGGGAGTGAGAAAGCCAAGGGCTGAAGCGTCAGAAAATTATAAATGGTCAGAGGAAAGTATTTGCATAGCGGCAGATTATGCAAAAACATGCGGAATTACGCTTTCTCTGGAAATACTAAACCGATACGAAAGTTATTTTATGAATACGGTAGAAGAAGGACTGCAGTTTCTCGAGAAAGTGGATGGGAATAACGTAAAGCTTCATTTTGATACGTTTCATGCATATATCGAGGAATGTGATATACGCAAAGCAATTTTGAAAGGAGGTAAGCAGATATTTCATATTCATCTATGCGACAATAACCGGGGCGCCCCGGGGACGGGAAGGGTACCGTTTCAGGAAATTAAAGAGGCGCTTCTGGAAATTGGTTATTGCAGATATCTGATGGTAGAAAATTTTATCCTGCCTAATACCGAGGCTGGAAATGAATCCTGCATTTGGCGGGAAAACGGAAGAGATGTATATCAAAATGCAGAGGCGGCGTATGCGTATGTGGAAAAACTGTTTGGCGCGGAATGCAGATGAAGGCGGAATGGAGGGAGAAAATGATTGCGGAATTACTTGATGTCAATCAGATTGAATTGGACGTAGAGGCCGAAGACTGGAGGGAAGCCCTCCGCATGGCCGGAAGGGTTCTGGTTCAGTCGGGTAAAATAGGAAGGGAATATGTAGAATCAACGATCCGGGCAGTGGAGAAATTGGGGCCTTATATTGTGATTATGCCGGGAGTAGCTTTTGGACATTCCCGGCCTGATGAAACGGTAAAAGAAAATTGTATGCAGATCATCAGGCTGAAGACACCAGTTTGCTTCGGAAGCAGCCAAAACGACCCGGTGAAGCTTGTGATTTTATTTGCGACAACGGATTCTGACGGCCACCTGCACGCGTTGCGGGAACTGGCGGAATTAATGTCGGAGCCGTCAAATGTAAAGCTGCTGATGGAAAGCAACCGGATAGAAGAGATTCAGAAAATGCTGGCAGAGTATTAAAGAAAAGGAGAAACGAAAATGATAAAGATATTGGCAATATGCGGATTTGGCGTTGGAACAAGCCTGATTCTCAGAATGAATATTGAAAAGGTATTAAAGGAAAATGGGCTTGAAGCAGAGGTGGAGCATATTGACGTGACTTCTGCAGCCGGCTCGGCGGCGGATCTGGTTGTAACTTCCAGGGAAATTGCGGGACAGATAGAGAATAGTTTTGACGTTCCGATTATCGTGATTGATAATTTTATGAATTTGGACGAAATACGTGAAAAATGTGTTGATACGGTGAGGTCGATGCAATAGCGAAGGAGGAATTAGGAGTGGAAGTATTAAATTATTTAGGAACGAATTTTTTTAAGCAGCCGCCGTTTTTTATGGGGATTATCGCAATGATTGGATTGATCCTCCTGAAAAAGGATTTGGGTTCGATTATAAAAGGTACGGCCAAGACAATTATGGGAGTTATTATTCTTTTTGTAGGAGTAAACTTCATTACAGCGGCGGCAGCGCCGCTTGCAACTGCATTTGCGACGTTGTACCAACTGCCGGAGGCAAGTCAGTTTGACGTGAATATCTGCTGGGAAGTATTGGCGTCTTACGGTGCGGAAATAGGAATGGCTTTGGCTCTTTCTTTTGTTATAAATCTTGTTGTGGCGAAATTTACCCCGATTAAGAATATTTTCCTGACGGGACACATCTATTTTTGGACAGCTTACTTGGCAGTTGCGGCGGGCGTACAGGGAGGGCTTTCGGGAGCGCCGCTTATTGTCTTCGCAACGATAGGGGTATCCTTATACATTATTATTTCCCCGGCGGTTTTACGGCCGTTTGTAAAGAAAGTAACAGGTTCTGATGATTTTACAATAGGACACTCGGCTGGAATCTACTGCCTGATTGGATCCGGCATAGGACGGCTGTTTAAAGGAAAGAGCAAGTCCACAGAAGAAATGAATATTCCAAAGGGATTGGAGTTCTTTCGGGATACAACGGTTGCATCGGGGATCGTGATTGCGGTTACGTATATCATAGTCGGACTGATTATTGGTGCGGATGCAAGAATGGAGGTATATGGGAATGCGCTTGCAGGTCTTGCGACCATCGGGGGAATGCAGTATGATTTGATTTCGTTCAGCTTAATTGCAGGATTGAATTTCGGAGCCGGGATTACTATTTTGCTGACAGGCGTTCGTATGATGCTTGGAGAAATTATCCCTGCGTTCAAAGGAATCAGTGAGAAAGTGATTCCGAACGCAGTTCCCGCGCTTGATATTCCAATGATTTTCCCATATGCGCC
>JAAWBZ010000094.1 GCA_022792945.1 Oscillospiraceae bacterium
GCTCCGTCATGCACTTGGGCTGCGCCGCCGTCAGCTCCCCCATCCGCGCCCCCAGGCCGGAGTTTAAAATCAACGCTTTCATGACCTGTCCCTCATGGACATCTGATCCTCCTCGTGCATCTGCTGCCAAAGCTGGTTGCAGACGCGAACACCGCATTGCCCGTCTGCCAAAGGAATATCCCGCTGGCGGACCATTTCCCGCAGCGTCCGGTTTCTGTCCTGTCCTTCGCAAATCTCTTCTAAAAAATTCGTAATGTCACTGGCGCTGCGTGCACGGTCCATCCAGCAGCTGTCGATGATAAACTCCTCCTCGACCTTGCCGCGGCCGCTGGTCTCAATGTAAAGCACGGGCTTATCCAGAAGAAGATATTGGAACATCATCGAGCTCAGATCGGAAATCTGCGCCACAGAGCAGCAGAACGCTGCATCGTAAGACGCTTCCCGGTCAAATACCATATTCGGCGCCTCGTCTGTTAACGCGATATAGCGCCGCAGGCGTTCGTAGTACTCCGCCGGATAGTACAGCTTCGTCACAGTATCCGTCATGGGATGGGTACGCCAGATCAGCGCGCAGTCCGGATGCGCCTGGAACCATTGATAGACAGCCCCAAAATAGGGAATGGAAGAACCGCTGTAATCGTAAAATGTATTCCACAGGAATACCGTTTTCCCCTGAAGCGCCGGCTGCCATGCCAGAGGCGGAGCCGCCGGCTGCATTTGTAATTGTACGGTCGGGTCCCACTTAGGCACGCCTGTTACCAGCATATTGCTGCCGCCATTCTGCGCGTGCCTCCGGTAATACTTATAATGCCGCTCCGAGGCGCCGATCACCTTCCAGGCGTATCGATAGACCTGGAGGCCGCACAGCGCCTCCTGTGAGCCTGAAAAAATCGAAAAAGGCGGAAAATACGGCAGATATACCAATCTCGTGTACCTGGCGATGGTCTCCGGCCAGTGCTCCTGCAGGACAACCCCCTCATACGGCTGGTTAATAAACGCCAGATCCGGGAGATCATCCTCTATGTGATACTGTGTATATTCGTAGAACGGTATGCCCAGCGGCGTTAGATAGTCCTGATAAATGGTGTCCTGCTGGACAGCGCCATCCCGTTGTACCTGGCGAAAAACTGGAATGAGCACCACCACCGGGTCGAATCTTGGATCGTCGCGCATGAATTCGTAGACGCTCTCCATGGCATCCCAGGTGGAGCCGAGGCCGGTGAAAAAGACGGCGCGGACCCGGTAGCGGACGGCTTCGGGGAGGCTTTGGGCGAAAGCCTCCAAAGCGCCCTGGAGAGCGTCTCCGCCCTCTTCCCAAAGGGCTTCGGCGGCGGTGAGGTGGGTCAGCGGATCGGCGGACAGCTGGTCTGTCTTGTGCTGCTCCAGGGCGGCGCGGAGCTGGGCGAGCATTTCCACGCCGTTTGCCAGCAGCGCAGGACACTGGGGGTCGCCGTCGGGGGCGGTGTCGATGTACGCCGCCGCCTCCTGGAGTGTCCGGGCCATTTTGGTCATATGTACCAGAACGGAATATCTCATTTTGTGACTTCCTCCAGCTCCGGGTAGTGCGCCCCGCAGGCGGCGCAGCGGCCCTGCGTGTCCAGCCGGCAACCGCAGCGGCAGACCCAGCCCAGCTGCCGGGCCGGATTGCCTGCCACCAGGGCATGGTCCGGCACGTCCCGGGTCACCACGCTGCCGCTGCCCACCATGGCGTATGCGCCGATGACGATGCCGCAGCGGATGGTGGCGTTGGCCCCGATGGACGCGCCCCGCCGGACCAGGGTCGGCGATACCTTGAAATCGCCGATAAATGCCCGGGGGAAGCGGTCGTTGGTAAAGGTCATGGAGGGACCCAGGAACACGTCGTCCTCCACGGTGACGCCGTGGTAGATGTTGACGTTGTTCTGCACCTTGACGCCGCTGCCCAGGGTCACGCCGGCATCCACATAGACATTTTTGCTCAGGATGCACCGCTCCCCGATGGTCGCGTTCTCCCGCACCTGGGCCTGGTTCCAGATTTTAGTCCCCGCGCCGATGGTTGCTTTGGGGCTGACCTCAGCGGTGGGATGGATGTATACGTTCTGCATGGCTGCCTCCTTACTGCGCCGCGAAAAAGCCGTTGACCTGGCTGGCCACATACACCAGCTCCTCCGGGCGGAGCTCCGGGAATATGGGCAGGCAGACCGTCTCCGCCGCGGCCTTTTCGGCCTCGGGCAGATCCCCTGGGGCGTAGCCCAGGTGGGAAAAGGCCGCCTGGAGATGAAGCGGAATGGGATAGAACGTCCCGACGCCCACACCGTGGGCACTAAGATGGGCACAAAGGGCCTCCTTGTGCGCCGTGCGGATCACGTATTGGTGCCAGCAGTGGCATCCCTCAGGCCGGGCGGCGGGCTTGACCACGGCGTCGCACAAATTGGCATCATAATACGCCGCGATCTCCGCCCGGGCGGCGTTCCAGCCGTCCAAATGCTCCAGCTTCACCGACAGCGCCGCCGCCTGCACCGCGTCCAGGCGGGAATTGTAGCCGATAAGGGAGTTGCGGTACTTATAGGGATCATAGCCCGCCCCGGTGTCCGGCAGTTCCACGGCCTCGGCCGCACCGCCGTCCAGCAGCGCCCTGGCCTCCGCGCCCCGCTTGCCCGCGCCGTGCTCCTTGAGAGAGCGCAGGATCAGGGCCAGGTCGTCGTCACTGGTGGTCACCATGCCGCCGTCACCCAGGCCGCCCAGGTTCTTGGTAGGATAGAAGGAGAAGCAGCTCACGTCCGCAGTCGCGCCGATTTTCTTTCCTCTGTATTCGCAGCCGATGGCCTGGGCGGCGTCCTCGATGATCCACAGGCCGTGGCGGCGGGCGATCTCCCCGATGGCGTCCATATCGCAGGGTGCGCCAAAGATATGGACGGGCAGGATGGCCCTGGTGCGGTCCGTGATTTTTTCTTCGATCTTAGCCGGGTCCAGCGTGAAGTCCGCCGGGCAGATGTCCGTGAATACCGGTACCGCGCCGATGGAGGCTACGGCCTCGGCAGTAGCAAAAAAGGAGAAGGGCGTTGTGACGACCTCGTCCCCCGACCGGACGCCGCAGGCCCGCAGAGCCAGAACCAGGGCCTCGGTGCCATTGCCGCAGGAGACGGCGTGGCGGACGCCCAGATAGGCCGCCGCCTGGTTTTCAAAGGCTTCCACGGCTTTGCCGCCGATATAGCCGCAGCTGCCCAGCACCGCCAGCACGGCGGGTTCCATCTGGGCGCGGATGGCGGCGTACTGCCGCTTCAGGTCAAAAAAGGGCACGTTCATGCGGTTTCTCCCTTCTGATACGGTTCCATAGCCTGTCCGATGATGGTCTCCGCCACGGCGATGGCGCGGCAGGCCGCCGGGCCGCCGGCCTCGGGCGTCCGCCCCTGACGGATGCAGTCCACGAAGTCGAACAGCTCCATTTGCAGCGGCTCCACCATGGGCACAAAGATCTTCTGGGTCACGCTGTCCTGGCGGTAAGCAGACGCTTCCCCCTGGTCGATGACCAAGTTGGTATTCCGCAGGACTGCCAGCGAGCGATTGAGCAGGTCGGCCAGAATGTAGCTGCGGTCGGTGTGGACCGCGATCTCGCGGACCTTGCTCTCGGTCACGCGGCTGGCGCCCAGGGTGGCTACCGTGCCGCCGGCGAAGCGCAGCAGGCTCTGGACGTAGTCCAGTTTGCCGCTGGCGGCGATCTCGCCCACGGCGTGGACCGTTTGCAGCGTTTCCGGCAGCAGGATGCCGCAGACCAGGTCGATGTCGTGGATCATCAGGTCCTGCACCACGTTGGCGTCGGTGATGCGCCCGTTGTAAGGGCTGTACCGCCGGACCTCCAGAGCCAGAATTTTCTCGTGGCGCAGGAGCTTCCGCAGCTCCGTCACCACCGGGTTGTACCGCTCCACATGGCCCACCGCCAGAGTCCGTCCGGCAGCGGCAAAGGCGCTTTGAATCTCCTCCGCGTCGGCCAGGTTCAGCGCCAGGGGCTTTTCCACCAGGGCGTGGAGCCCATGGGCGGCGGCGGTCAGGGCCAGCTCCCTATGTAGCGAGGACGGCGCAGCGATGGTCACCGCGTCCACACTCTCCCACAGCGCCTCCAGGCTCGGAAACGCCCGGACGCCGAACTGCCGCGCCACCGCCTCCGCCCGCTGGGCGTCGGCATCGTAAAACCCCGCAAACTCATAGCTGGCGTGCCCTGCGGACAGAATCCGCACATGGTTCCGCCCCATGCTCCCCGCACCGATCACACCGATTTTTACGATTTCCATATCGCACCCCCTCATTGCAGCAGCCGGCCGGTCACCGGAACAGGCATCCCCTCGATCAAGTGGGCAACTTTGCGATACGCCTCGCTTTCCCTGAGCGCCTGGAGCGCCGGATCGTCAGGTGCGAAGCGGGCCAGGACCGTCCGCACCTGGTCGGCCAGCGTCTGGAGCTCCGGGGGTACCAGGGCCTCTTGGATCTCCTGGGTGTGGTCCGCCAGGAACTCCACCATACCCTTCATCTCCGGGCTGTGCTCCAGTCCGGTCCGCAGCAGACGCACATATTCAGCCACCGCGCCGCGGTCCAGCGCGTCAAACGCCTGTACGCAGACAAAGCCGAAGCGGTGCAGCGGCGGAAGAGTGAACAGCCGCTCCCCGCACAGGATGTCCGCACGGTAGCAGGCAGGCAAAAACGCGCCCTCCGCCTTGGCAAACGCCCGGGCAAGGGCCATACCCTGCTCCTCATTGACCTCCTTGTCGCCCCATGGGAAAGCCCGGATCGCGGCCATCAGCAGACCCCGCAGCCAGCAAAGCCCCTGCCAGTCCGCCGGGTCCGAGTTCTCCGCGGTGCGCAGAGCCATTGGGAAGAGGAAGTCCGGATCTCCTGCCAGCCGGGTCGCCAGCTTATCCATTTCCTCGATATACAGGGTCTTGCCCGGCAGGGGGAACCGAGCGCCCTGCGCCATGGCGTGGGCCAGCGCGTGAATGGAAAACGCGCCCCATTCCTTTACCTCAGCCAGCGTGGCTTCCAGCTCGCCCGCGTCCGACAGCTCCATGACGGCTGCCGCGCGGCCAATTTCGCAAGTGTCCTTTATAGGGAGATACATTGTATATGCGTGGCGGACAAAATCCTTCTTCGTCCGCTCTCCGTCAATGTTCGCGCGGAGGAACGCCCTGCCCGCCGGACCCGCCAATGCGGTTTTCCAGACGCTGGTCTTTTTCTCGGGCTGTTTGGGATCAGAGATCAGCGACCAGATCTGGGTGATGATGGGCGCGGTATCCAGGCTGCTTCGATAATGGATGTCCTGGAGCGAAGCGACCAGGCGGCCCATCTGTTCCCCGTTCAGCTTGGCATAGTTCACTGTTTTGGCCAGGTCAAAGGCATCCTTCAGCTGGTTCTGGCTGCAATAGGCGCTGATCATATGGACTTTTGCCAGGCATTCCGCCGTGGGGCGGGTCATTTGAAAGGTGCTGTACATCTGTGCCATCGGATCTGCACCGCTGCGGTAGTCCTCCAGCGCTTTCAGATAGCGATTGCCCCAGCGCAGCGCCTCTTGGAAATCCTTCTTTGTGTTCCAGCTGTGGACAAAGGCCGTATACTCGACGTCCAGCCGCGTGAACATGGAGTCCGGAAACCACTCCTCGGCCATGTTTAGCCACTCGTCCCACTCGGGAAGATTTCTCTGCTCGGCGGCATAAACCGCGTAACGGAGAATAGGCGGACCGACCTTTTCCCAGGCGCTCTTTTTTTCCCGAATCAACTGCACAGCCTGGCGCAGCTGATTCACATAGTCCGGATCATTATCGGCGGCAATAGCCTCAATGAACTGAAGACGAAGAATCAGATTATCCGGATCATCCGCCATCTCCTGCCGGAGCAATTTTGAATTTCGTTCTGTTTTGGCCTTTCCTTCCTCATTCTTCTCATGCATGGCGACATAGCCGTCATGGTGCAGGATTGTGTGCGGAAGCGAACAGGCGACCACCTCACCGTTAAAGTCAAAATGCTCATGGATCGCGCCCTGGTAACGCACGCCTGTGGACATCCGCACGATGCGCGGCGACAGAAAATCCGAATATTCTCCCTCCATATCGTAGGTATCATAATTTCGTACCGTTACAATTGCCAGTGGGTTTTCCTGTTCATCCGTGCGGCACAGGAATGTCACCAGCTCGTTTATATTCTCGTCCAGGTACTCATCAGTATCCAGGATCAGGCACCAGACGCCGGTGCAGCGGTCGAGGACCGCGTTGCGGGCCGCGGCAAAATCGTTGATCCAGGGGAAATCAAACAAAATATCCGCGTACCGCTCCGCGACGGCCCGGCTGCCGTCGGTGGAGCCGGTGTCCGCCATGACCAGCTCACAGGGGACAGCCTCCCGCAAAGGCTGAAGCGCCTTGAGGCACCGTTCAATGGACCGGATATCATCTTTAAAAATCATGGCAATCGACATCAGGGGCGCCGCCATCACAATCTTCTCCTTTCGGTTTTGGGGTGCACAGGAAAACCGCCGTTGGGACCAGCGGCTTTCCTGTAAACCTCTTCATAAAAAGGGGCGGGCCGAAGCCCGCCCCCGGTTTTGGGTCTATGCAGTTTTTGCCAAAAACAACAGCTTACTGGAGGAGCTGCAGAACGCCCTGCGGGACCTGGTTCGCCTGGGCCAGCATGGCCTGGGCGGACTGGATGAGGATGTTGTTCTTGGTGTAAGCCATCATTTCCTCGGCAACATCGGTGTCGCGGATGGTGGACTCGGCATCCTGGATGTTCTCGGTCATGACGCTGAGGTTGTTGATAGTGTGGTCCAGACGGTTCTGGGTCGCGCCCAGGGTACCGCGGACGTCGGAGACCTTGTTGATCGCGCTCCGGATGGCATCCACAGCAGCGGCGGCAGAGGTCTGATCCGCGATGCTGATCTTGTCAATGCCCAGCGCGGCGCAGTCGGTCTTGCCGATATTGACCTTCAGCTGGTTGAAGCTGTCAGAGGTATCGCCGATCTGGAGCGTCAGGCCCGTGCCGCTGCCGGCGGAGGCAACAGCAACCTTGACCACGCCGTTGGCGGTATTGCCCTTGACATCCTGATTCCACTTGCCGTCCCCAGCCGTGCTGGTGCCCTTCAGGTTCCAATCCTTGTCGTAATCCACCAGGAACTTTTCGCCGTCCATCTTCTCTGTCAGTGTGATCTTGGAGCCGTCGGTGGTGATGTCAAACAGACTGTTGGACTGCTGGCTCAGGGCCATATAGGCGTCCTTCAGCAGTGTGGCGCTGGTGGACGCACTCAGATCAATGACATTGTTGCCGGTAACGGTGCTGTCCTTGCCGACCTTGAAGGTATAGGTGTCCTTGCCGATGGTGATCTGGCCGCCGTCGGTAATCTGGTCTGCCGACAGGGTGAAGGAGCCCTGCGCCACCTTGCTGGGCTTCAGCTCGGAAGCCTCCTTGTCTACGTGCATGGTCAGGTCGAAGCTCTGGTTGGTGCTATCCTTGCTGCCAACGGTGAGCACAACCTTCATGTTGGCAGGCTTCGCATGCAGCACCTGAGCGGAGGTGGCGGGCACCTTCTGCTGTGTCAGAATAATCTTGGTGCCGTCCTTTGTGATATTGTAGGAGACACCATCGATCTGGATCGAGGTCTTCGTGATCTTGTCCATGATATCACTGGCCTTGACCACACCGTCTGTCAGAGAGACCTGCGTGTTGGCCGTAATGAGTGCCTGACCGCCAACGGAGAGCGCAGCAATGGTAGCGTTCTTGGTGCCGCCGCCGTAAACCACCAGATCCTTGATGTCGAAGGAGTACACGCCGGTGACAGCTGCAGAGCCGTCATGATCGCCGTCCGCCACCGCTTGGACCGTGACGGTGCTGGCCGCGCCCACGGAGGAGCCGCCGTCCAGGTCGCCGTTGAGCAGCTTGATGCCGTTGAAGTTGGAGCTCTCAGAGATACGGTTGATCTCACTGCGGAGCTGATCCATCTCCTTCTGGAGCTGGTTGCGGTCAACGCTGTCGTCGTAGGTGCCGTTGGCGGACTGGTCAGCCAGCTTCACCATGCGGTTGAGCATATCGTGAACCTCGGTCAGAGCGCCCTCAGCGGTCTGCACCAGGTTGATGCCGCTCTTGGCGTTGTTCTGCGCCTGCTGGAGGCC
>JAAWBZ010000012.1 GCA_022792945.1 Oscillospiraceae bacterium
GCTGACGTTGGCGCGGCCATGCTCGATGCTGCGCATGTAGACGTCGCAGACGCCGGCGGCCTCTGCCAGCTTCTCCTGGGTGATGCCTCTGGCGTGCCGGAGCCTGACGATGTTCATACCGATTTCCTTCAGCTCTTCGACCTGGTTTTTCATAACAATCCCCCCTACAGAGGATAGGAGGGATTTACTATATTTACCAGAAATTATAGTTATGGTTCGGATTTTTAGACGCTTGTGCCGTCATATTACGCAGCCGCTGTCACGAATTATCACTTGATAAACGCCAGTTCTTCCAGGATTTGGCTGATTTTTAAGCTGCTACACCCAAACCACAGGGGGAGAATGTAAGCACAGGGCGGAGGAGAATACAGCGTTCTGATTGCGCAGCTAGCCAATCGACACCTGGGTGGCGTACAGTCCGGCATACGCGCCGCCCTTTTGAAGCAGCTCGTGGTGAGTGCCCTGCTCGGCGATGACGCCGTCGGAGATCACCAGAATCCGGCTGGCGCTGCGGATGGTGGAGAGACGGTGGGCGATGATCAGCGTCGTGCGGCCCTTGGCCAGCTCGTCAAACGCCGCCTGGATCTTTGCCTCCGTGACCGAGTCCAGCGCCGAGGTCGCCTCGTCCAGAATCAGAACCGGCGGGTTTTTCAGGAAAATCCGGGCAATCGAGATCCGCTGCTTCTGACCGCCGGACAGCAGCGTGCCCCGCTCGCCCACGTAGGTGTCGAAGCCGTCGGGCATGGCCAGGATGTCCTCATAGATCTCCGCCCGCTTGGCCGCGGCGACGACCTCCTCCATAGTGGCGTCCGGCGTGCCGTAGCGGATGTTCTCCAGCACGGTGTCGGCGAAGAGAAAGACGTCCTGCTGCACGATGCCGATGTTCCGGTGCAGCGACGCCTGGGTCACCGCCCGCACGTCCTGCCCGTCGATGCGGATGGCGCCGCCGGTGACGTCGTAGAACCGGGGAATCAGCTGGCACAGGGTGGTCTTGCCGCCGCCGGAGGGGCCGACAATGGCGATGGTCTCCCCGGGGGTCACGTGCAGGTCCACGTCCCGCAGCACCGCCCGGTCGTCGTCCTCGTAGGCGAAGTCCACATGCTCCACGTCGATGGCCCCGCGGACGTTCTCCAGCGTTCTGGCGTCCGGCGCATCCTGGAGGGACGGCTCGGTGCGCATCAGCTCCACGAACCGCTCCAGCCCCGCGAAGCCATTGGCGAACAGCTCGGCAAAGTTGGCGATCTTGCGGACGGGGTTGATGAAGGCGGTGATGTAGAGGCTGAAGGTGATGAGGTCGATATAGCTCAGCTCGCCGCCCATGATGAGCCAACCGCCCACGGCGATGACCGCCACCGAGAGCAGGCAGAGGAACAGCTCCATGGTGCTCTGGAAGCGGCCCATGGCCATATAAAACTGCTTTTTGGAGATTTTGAAGTTCCCGTTGGCCCGGTCGAACTTCTGAAGCTCGGTCTGCTCGCTGGCGAAGGCCTTGGCGGTGCGGATGCCGGAGAGGCCGGCCTCCAGCTCGGTGTTGATGGCGCCGGTGCGCTGCTTGACGGTCTTGGAGGCCCGCATCATGCTGCCGCGCATGGCCATCAGGGCCGCGACGAACACCGGGATCATCACCGCCACCACCAGCGCCAGCCGCCACTGGATCGAGAACATCACCGCCAGCGCCCCCAGGATGGTCACCAGGGAGATGAACAGGTCCTCCGGTCCGTGGTGGGCAAGCTCGGTGATGTCGAAGAGGTCGTGAGTCAGGCGGCTCATCAGCTGGCCGGTGCGGTTCTGGTCAAAGTAGCCGTAGTTGAGGGTCTGGACGTGGGTGAAGAGGTCCCGGCGGATGTCGGCCTCCACGCGGATGCCGAAGGTGTGGCCCCAGTAGGTGACAATATAATAGAGCAGCGACCGCACGACAAACGCCAGCGCCACCGCGGCCATCAGGGTAAAGAAAGCCCGGAACGCCTGATTGGGCAGCAGGTCGTACATGGCTGTCCGGGACACCAGCGGAAAGGCCAGATCCACCAGAGCAATGAGAAAGGCGCACGCCATGTCCAGGTAGAACAGCTTCCGGTGCGGCTTGAAGTAGCTGAGGAAAATGCGCAGCTTGGATTTGGTCTGAAAGTCATGGGTGGTCATAGGGCTCCCTCTTTTCTTGGAAGATGCAGATTTCCGCGCCAGGCCGGCGGGGCGGGAGCCGCCGCGCTCCCAACGCGGTCCATTATAGCATGGGGCGATTGGTTTTGCCAGTGGAAAATGTCCGGCGGACCAAGGGGAAAACAGCTGCCCGAGATACCAATATGCCGTCTTGCAATTGCGGCAAAAAGGCTCTATTATTATAGTATCGAAAAACTTGCAAAGGAGTCAACCATCATGAGAAAGATTCAATGGGGCGTGCTGGGAACCGCCGGCATCGCCCGCGGCCACACAATCCCCGGGATGCTGGAGGCGGAAAACTGCGCGCTCTGTGCTGTCGCGGGCCGGAGTCTGGAGAAGGCGCAGGACTTCCAGCGGGAATTCGGCTTTGCGCGGGCCTATGGGAGCTATGACGAGCTGCTCGCGGACCCGGAGGTGGAGGCCGTCTATATCCCCCTGCCCAACCAGCTCCACTACGAGTGGACCCTGAAGGCCCTGCGGGCCGGGAAGCACGTCCTGTGCGAAAAGCCCCTGGTGCCCACCGCCGCTCAGGCCGAGGTGCTTCTGGCCGTGGCCCGGGAGCGGGGTGTGGTGCTGATGGAGGCGTTTGCCTACCTCCACAGCCCCTTCGTCGCCGCAGTCAAGGCCGAGCTGGACCGCGGGGCCATCGGCGAGATCCTTTATATGGAATCGGCCTTCGTCACCTCGGACTATGACGCCGCCAATATCCGGATGCGCCGCGAGACCCTGGGCGGCAGCACCTACGACCTGGGGTGCTACACCGTCAGCCAGATCCTGTGGATGCTGGGCAAAGCCCCGTCGCAGGTCCAGGCAGCGGCGGACATCTCGCCGCTGGGGGTGGACGCCTATACGGCGGGCGTGATGCGTTTTGCCGACGGCGTGCGCGCGTCGTTCCAGTGCGGCATGGTGCTGGCGACGGGCGAGGACAAGCGCATCGACCGCTTCCAGATCCACGGCACCCGCGGCGTCCTCCGCTCGGAGACCGAGTTCAATCAGAAGGGCGAGCTGCGCTATACCATCGAATCCGATGGCCGCACGGAAACCAAGAGCGTGTACGCCCCCGACAACTACCGCCTGGAGATCGAGCAGATGGGCCGCTGTATCGCCGAGGGAGAAAAGCCCCATGTTTCCAACGCCTTCTCCCTGCGGGTGGCACAGACCCTGGAGGAGATCATCGGACAGATCCCCTATTGAGAAGCCCTTCAAACCCTGCATTCTTGCGGATGCAGGGTTTTTCTGTGATACGGTTGCTTTTTTTCGCTAAATCAGCTATAATCAACACGTTTCCAATCGATTCCAAAGGAGGCGCGGCGTTATGGCGCTGAATTCCGCGCCCTATGTGCTGTTCCTGGCCGCCGCGGCGGTGCTGCACCGGCTGGTGCGGGAGGCATGGCGCAGCGGGCTGCTGCTGGCCATCAGCTGGCTCTTTTATCTTCTCTGTGCGCCCCGGGCCTTCCCGCTGCTGCTGCTGACCACCGCCTGGACCTTCGTTTTGGGCCGCGTTTTGGCGCGGCGGACGAAAAAGCGGCGGCTGTGGCTGGCCCTGGGGCTGACGGTCAACCTGGGGGCGCTGTTCCTCTTCAAATATCTGGGCTTCTTCGCCTCGCTCCTCTCGGCCCTTCTGGGGTGGCTGGGCCTCGCGCCGCTGACGGTCCCGGCGCTGCTGCTGCCGGTGGGTATCTCGTTTTACACCTTCCTGGTCTGCGGCTACCTGATGGACGTTTACCGGGGCCGGCGGCCGGCGGAGGAACGCTTCTGGCAGTTCGCGCTGTTCGTTTCCTTCTTTCCGGCCATCCTCTCCGGCCCCATCGAACGCTCCACCTCCCTCCTGCCCCAGCTCCAGGCGCGCCCCCGGGCCAATGGGGACGATGTGAAAACCGGCGTGACCCGCTTTCTCACGGGCCTGGCCAAGAAGATGATCCTGGCCGACCAGCTGGCAGTGGTGGTCAACACGGCCTATGCCGCGCCGGAGAACTTCACCGGCGTGCAGCTGCTGGCGGCGGCGCTGGCGTACTCGCTGCAAATTTACTGCGACTTCTCCGCCTATTCCGACATGGCGGTGGGTTCGGCGCGGCTGTTCGGCGTCCGGCTGACGGAGAATTTTGACGCGCCTTACCTGGCCCGCTCGGTGCAGGAGTTCTGGCGCAAATGGCACATCTCCCTGTCCTCGTGGTTCCGCGACTACCTCTATTTCCCCCTGGGCGGCAGCCGGCGGGGGACCTGGCGGCGGTACCTCAATGTGCTCATTGTGTTCGCCGTCAGCGGCCTGTGGCACGGCGCGGCCGGGACGTTCCTAGTCTGGGGCCTGCTCAACGGCCTTTATCAGGTGCTGGGCGGCCTGCTGACACCGGCCCGCACCCGGGTGCGGGCCAGGCTTGGCGTCCGGGAGGACGCCAAGCCCCTCCGATGGGCGCAGACCCTGCTCACCTTCCTGCTCATCACCGTCACGTGGGTCTTTTTCCGCGCCGGCTCCATGGATGAGGCCCTGTCCATCCTGCGGCGCATCGTGACGCTGGCCGGCGGCGTGTTTCCCCTGGGGCTGGGGGCGCTGGGGCTGGGGCGGAAGCGGCTGCTGGCGCTGCTCCTGGCGGTGCTGGTCCTGTTCGCCGGGGACGTGTGGGCCAAGCGCCGCCGCTGGGCCGCGCGGCTGTGCGCATCGGTCTGGCCGCGGTACGCGGTGTGGGCGGCGCTGATCCTCCTGATCGCGGTGCTCGGGGCCTACGGCGCGGGCTATGACCCCCAGGAGTTCGCCTACTTCAAGTTTTGACGGGAGGTCCTTCCATGGCGTACCAAATTCTCTCGCTGGGGCTGCTGGCGGTGTTCTACGGCTGCTATTTCTCAAAGCTGCTCCGCCAGCGCCGGCAGGGCGTCCGCACCGACCAGATGGGGCGGGGCAAAACAGGCTTTGCGCGGGCTGTGGAAATTTCTTTGAAAAGCTTGTCTATTTTGACGCCCCTGGCGGAGGTTTTCTATATCCTCCGCGGCGTCTCCCCCCTGCCCGGCCTCCTGCGGGCGGCGGGGGCGGTGCTGGCCGCGGCGGGGACAGCGGTGTTCGCCCTGGCGGTGCTTGGGCTGGGGGACAGCTGGCGCGCCGGGGTCTCCCCGGACGAGGACACCGCCCTGGTCACCGGTGGTATCTACCGCTGCAGCCGCAATCCGGCCTTTCTGGGCTTTGACCTGCTGTACCTGGGCATTCTGCTGCTGTTTTTCAGCTGGCCACTGCTGCTTCTCTCGGCTCTGACGGCGCTGGCGTTCCACCTCCAGATCGTCAGCGTGGAGGAGCCCCATTTGCAGGCGGCCTTCGGGGCGGACTATCTGGCGTACCAGGCCCGGGTGGGGCGCTACTGCGGCCCCCGGCTTCATGGATGGCGGCGGGAGGCGGCGGCGCTGCTGTGCGCGGTGCTGGCCGTGGCGCTGGGCCTGGGGCTTCTGACCCGCCTGCTGATCCCCAAGCGCCACGACTTCGGGTCTGTCTGGGGCCACTTCCTGGAGGAGGAGGAGCATTCCATTGACGTCCTCTTCTACGGCAGCTCCATGGTCTACTGCGACGTGGTTCCCGCCGTGCTCTGGCGGGAGACGGGGCTGAGTGCCTACGTCATGGCCGGCCCCGAGCAGACCATCCCCATGACCGAATACTACCTCCGCGAGACCCTGCGCACCCAGTCGCCCCAGGCGGTGTGCATCGAGCTGACGGGGATGTTCTTCCCCCGCTACACCAATTACACCAAGACCAACGTCGATCAGATGCCCTGGGGGTTGAACCGCCTCCGGGCCACCTTCCGCGAGGCCGAGCCGGCGCTGCGGGCGGGTCTGCTCTTCCCGCTGATCTTCTACCACGACCGCTGGGCCGAGCTGACGGCCGACGATTTCCGCACCGCCCTCCTTGGCTACGAGCCGGACCCCCTGGCGGGCTACACATTTCTGGACGCCTATGTCCCCACAGACGAGACCCCCGCCGACCGCACCATTGTCCGGGATGAGGAGAACTGGGCGCGGAACTGGGAGGCCCTGCTGCGCATCCACGCCCTCTGCCGGGAGCGGGGCATCCAGCCGGTCTACTACGTCGCGCCGGCCCTGGACCGCATTCCGGCGGACGCCATGGAGCCTCTGAAGGAGCAGGCCGCGGCCCTGGAGGGAGCGGTGGTGCTGGACTGCAATGACCACTTCCCGGAGATCGCCGCCGACGGCGCCCGGGACTACCACGACCGCCTCCACTACAACGCCGCCGGGGCGGAGAAATTCAGCGCATTCCTGGGCCGCTGGCTGCGGGAAAACTTGGCCCTGACGCCGGCGGAGGGCAGGGACGCCGCCCTCTGGCAGGCCCGGCTGGACCACTTTGCGGCGCTGGCGTCGCAGCCGATGCAGGCGCAGGCGGCCTCCTAAAAATTTCTTGGGAAAACAGCGCCGGTTCTCTTTCCATTCCGCGGGAACCGTGGTATAATGGGTGTCAGAAACCGTCGGACAGCCCCGGCGGACGAATTATATTCACCTTTTCGGGCAACCGAAGATGGAATAAAGGAGACGGAAATATGATAGTCACGCAAAAAAAGCCCATCGAAGAATTGATGGCCATGCTTGGTGACGCCAAAAAGATCGCGATCATCGGCTGTGCCAGCTGCGCCACCGCCTGCGCTACCGGCGGCGAGAAGGAAGTGGCCGAGCTGAAGAAATACCTGGAGTCCCAGGGGCGCACCGTGGTGGCCACGGCCATGAGCGACTACTGCTGCATGAACCTGACCACCAAGGGCAAGGTCAAGGGCTTCGCCGCCGCCGGCGCGGAGGCTGTGGTCTGCATGGCCTGCGGCGACGGCACCCAGGTGGTGGCCAAGAACGTTGCCCCGGTACCCACCTACCCCTCCAACAACACCATGTTCCTGGGCGAGGCGGCCAAGCGCGGTCTCTTTGAGGAGGCGTGCCACTTCTGCGGTGACTGTGTTCTGGGCCAGACCGGCGGCATCTGCCCCATCACCCGCTGCGGCAAGTCCCTGGTCAACGGTCCCTGCGGCGGCGCGCGGAACGGCAAGTGCGAGGTCAACCCCGAGAACGACTGCGCCTGGATCCAGATCTATAAGCGCCTGGAGTCTCAGGGCAAGCTGGACCTGCTGGGGCAGGTCCGCAAGGACAAGGGCTACAAGGATGTGGCGTATCCGCGCACCATCAGCATTCGGTAAGGGGGTAGAAAACTATGAGTCTTTTGGAAAAAGCCCTGGAGGGCGGCAAATTTGGCGTGACCGCCGAGATGGCTCCGCCCAAGGGCTGTGATTTCAGCGAGCAGCTGGAGGCTGCCGCGCTTTTGAACGGCAAGGTCCACGGCGTCAATGTCACCGATATGCAGTCGGCATGCCTCAAGGCGTCGTCCCTGGGCCTGTGCATCAAGCTCAAGGAGGCCGGCGTGGAGCCGATCCTCCAGATGACCGGCCGCGACCGCAGCCGCATGGCCCTCATGGGCGACGTGCTCTCCGCCGCGGCGTTCGGCATCGACACCATGCTGGCCTTGACGGGCGACCACCCGGTGGTGGGCGACTGCAGCCAGTCCAAGCCGGTGTACGACCTGGATTCGGTGGGGATTCTGAATATGCTCTCGCTGATGGAGGTCACGGGCAAGGACTGCGGCGGCAACGACCTGGCCGGCGGCGCGCCCAAGTTCTATAAGGGCGCGGCGGTGACGCCGGTGTACGATCCCATCGCGCTGCAAATCAACAAGCTCCGCCAAAAGGTGGAGGCCGGCGCCAAATATGTTCAGACCCAGGGCATTTTCGACATTGAGAGCCTCAAGCGCTTCATGGACGAGGTGGACAAGGCCAATATCAAGGTCCACGTCATGGCGGGCGTGATTCCGCTGAAGGCGGCGGGCATGGCGAAGTTCATGAACGAGAACGTCCCAGGCATCGCGGTACCGCAGGGGATGATCGACAAGCTGTCGGCCGCGGCGGCCGAGGGCAAGGAAAAGGGCGTGAAGGGCCTGCCGATGCAGCTTGGCATCGAGATGGCGGCGGAATTCATCGCAAAAATCAAGGACGAGAAGCTCTGCGACGGCGTACATATCATGGCCATCGGCGCGGAGAAGAACGTCCCCGCCATCCTGGAAAAGGCCGGCGTCTCGATCGCATAACAAGGGTTCATCAGCCTTCACAAAGGCCGCCGCGGCCAGAGGCGCTGCCCTTGGTCGCGGCCTGCGGGCCGTTTTCCACCGGGAAGAATGTTCTGAAAAGATTCAGAGACGTTGCGGTCTCTGAATCTTTTTGCATCTGTACTACATGTCTGTAAGGCGACCGGATAAATGCGAAAACGGGATATGGCAAGGTGCTGTGTGCGGGAAAACCTGTTTTCCCCAAGTTTTTGGTAATCTGCCGAGCATATAGCGGGCTGCTTGCAATCTTTGATCTGGTATCAATCAGCACAAGAGGATGGCGGACAGTCTTTTGTTCAGGCTTCACAGCCTACGAAAGGAATGGTCAGTCAGTTGCTCCCCTTATTGTAGCTATGGCACAAAATGGATAAAACCCCCGGCTTACTGTAGCCGGACATGCAAAACGCTATTTTTCCCTTAGTCCGCAAAATGCCATTAAACCTTTGGGGTCGTAGGGCTAAAGCGCATTCTGATCAAGGGAAAAAGACACGTAAAACGCAACTAAACACACGACTAAGGGAATTTCCCCTAAAACATGAAAAATCCCGCAAGTGCCTGATATCACAGGGCTTGCGGGGTTTTGTGTGCGTTGATAAAGGGAATTGACTAAGGGAAAAAAGACACGCAAAACACAATTGGATAAAAATTCATATTAGATGAATTAATATTCAGGTTATAGCTTCATTTCTTCTCCGTATTTTTCGAGATAAACATTGATTGCATCTTTGACCGATTGATTGATGCGGTTTGTTGCAGCTGAGCAGGAATTCTTGAAGTCCACCCATCCCATTGCATCAGTCTTTGAGGGCAACACAGTAGATGATACCATCGTGCTAAGCTTTTCTAACTCATCTACAGTGGAGCAGAGAGCCTTTCTGTATTTTATGGTCTCCTGCAAGTCTAGCTTTTGAGCACCCAAAGCGCCGACAAGGTAACAAAATGCTTGTACCATGCAGGCAAGATCATCTCCAGTGGCAGCAAGGAGCATTTTTTCAAAAGAAACCCTTAAAACATTATACTTTGCTATGGCCCCCTTATCTGTTGTTATATCCCATTCAGGCAATGGAGTTCCAGTACCCTCTAGCATCCATTCCTCACTAACTGAGAATTTCGCACATAGGAATTTGAGTAAACTCTTTGAAGGATTATCCCTTCCGTTTTCGATACCTGAGATGTGGGTTTGGGAAATACCTAACTCATAAGCAAATTGTTGCTGATTAAAGCCCAATTCTTTCCGGATATCCCTAAATCGCTCATTTACCGTTGGCATGATACTCCTCCTTATCGGAATCCCATAAATTCTTGTTGACAATATCGGTATCCGCTATTATAATAGAAGCAGACAACTAATTTTATCGGAAACCGCTAAGAATTTCAAGGGGGTGAAGTTATGTCGAGAACAACAAACCTTACCAACAAGCCGCCATTGGGGGCCATGATAGGCAAGCGCCTGAAAGAAATAAACCAACAGCAAAAGTGGTTGGCACAGGAGGCCCGGATATCAAAAACATATCTGTGTGCTATCATGAATGGCCGTGCTATCCCAACGTTGGCGGCGCTCAAACAGATCGCCAAACCGTTGGGCCTTGACCCTTTTGATTTGGTTGCGGCCTTATTTGGCAAGGCATCCTAGGGATTCGGATTTGGTCAATGAAAATTTTCCTGTTTACATAGTGTAAGTTTAGTTCGACAGGAGGTGATGCCCTTTGACATGGTTAACAGTACCAGACGTGGCTACTCTATGCAGAGTTACAGATAGTGCCGTCAAAAAAGCTGTTCAACAAAATAAATATCAGTACCGCTATGTCAACGGCAAGGGGCGAGGCGGCAAGCAACTGCGCATCGCCTTAGAATCACTTCCAGAGTATGCACAGGTCCGATATCGCGGGGAAGTACCTCATCCCGTGGATATCCTGCAATTTACAGGAAAGCAACGGGATGAGGCCAACGCCAAAGCGTGGGTTGTGGAGCAGTACCAGCAAAAGGGCCTGTCCCCGGATGATTTTGTATCTTGGTTCAATTCCCATAATCCGGCTGAGGACGCTATCACCAAAAGCAAACTGTTCCGCTGGCAAAGAAAGTATCAAGAAAGAGATGTTGCGGCACTGATCGACCAGCGCGGCGGACACAACCGGGGAAAAGATACCATTCCCGAGGAAGCATGGGAGCTGTTCTATTCGCTCTATATGACTCAGCAGAAGCGCGGCGTCAAGCTTTGCTATGATGTTACCAGGATGGAATACCCGAATATCCCCTCCTGCAAGGCATTTGAGCGCAAGGTCAAAACCATTCCCTATTATGCGGTTCTGTTCTACCGGGACGGTCCGAAAGCGTTCAATGACCCCCTTCCCTCCATGGAGCGCAGCAAACTCGATATTGCATCAAATGATATCTGGTTCTCAGATCATCATCTTGTGGATGTGTTCGTCAAGAGCGCAGACGGAGCCAGGGCAATCCGGCCATGGCTGACGGTGTTCTTTGATGCCAGGTCCAACCGTGTAGTATCGTTCCTGGTCCGGGATGCCGACCCTAACGCAACAGCCGTAAAGAAGTGCTTCCGCCTTGGCGTAGAGCAGAACGGAGTGCCTAACGAGGTTTATTTTGACAACGGCAAGGATTATCGGTCCAAAAGCTTCAGCAAGGACTATCCTATGTCTTTGGTAAACCAACTTGGTATAGGTCAAATATACGCAACGCCCTACCATGGTCAGGCTAAAACTGTGGAGCGATTTTTTGGCACACTTACCAACCGTTTCAGCCGTCGGTTCGGCACTTATACGGGCTGTAACGCCAAAATCAGACCTAAGTGTATGCAGATATCCAATAAAGATATTGTAGCACAGGCCCCCACGCTGGAAGAATTTATCAAGCTACTGACCGCCTACATAGCGGAGTACAATCAGGAAAAAAGCAGTGGTATAGACATGGGCGGAAAGTGCCCAGACCAAGTATACGCTGAAAATCTGGCAGTAAAGCGGGTTGTCAATGATCTGAGTGCCCTACACCTTCTCTGTGGCAACTCGGAGGAGCGTGTCGTCCACAAAAACGGGATTTCCATTAAGAACAACAACTATTACAACGATGCACTCCTTTACCATCAGGGCGAACGTGTCATTGTGGTCTATGACCCGGATAACATTGATAAAATAGCTGTTTTTGATATGGAAAATCGCGCTATCTGTATGGCAGAGGCTAAAATCCGCACCCCGTTCCGCCATACCAGCGAGGAGGACTACATCAGGGCTGCAAAAGAAAAGAAGAAAGCGCGGGCTATGGTTCAGAGGTACAAGCCCACCCGTGATGTAGATATCCATGAAATCATTGCCAGAAATCAACTCATGGAGAAGGTGTTCAGCGAATCCGGAGAGCCGGATATCGTAGAGCATATAACACCCCAGGCAGCTCGGAACGCTGCTACCCTCAAAGCCACAGACCGCGCCGAAACCGCCCGGCGCATTCGAGAGGAGGATAGTGTAAGCGCCACACTGTTAGATTTCTACCAAAAGCAAGCATAAAGGAGGGAATGAAATGCTTTCTGAAACCAGAGCCGCCCTTGCCGATTTTATGGAGCGCAGCGGCAAATCTCAGCGGCAGATATCCCGCGAAACGGGGCTTTCCACATCCGTTATCTCGCAGTTCCTGAATGGCTGCTATGCGGGGGACAATGAGGAAGTTGCCAAATCCATCAATCAGTATCTAACCATCGGTGAAGAGCGTTTAAACACTGTTTCAAAGACGCCTTTTTACCCGGAACTCTACAACACGCGGGAGGTTCTTTTTACCTGTCTCTATGCCCACCAGCACAATGATATTACCTTAGTGGGCGGTGACGCGGGAGCGGGGAAAACAACCGCACTTCGCCACTACGCTGAAACGAACACCGGAGTTATCTTTATCACGGCCAATGCCTGTACCACATCGGCTACCGCCGTACTGGGCCTGATCTGCCAGCAGGTGGGGCGTCAGGTTCCGGGCCGGAAAGCGGCGCTCATGAATACGCTGGTGGAGCAGCTGGCCGGAACAAACCGCCTGATTATCATTGACGAGGCTGACCACCTGTCGCTGGACGCACTCCAGGCTGTACGCAATCTCAATGATCTGGCCGGTGTGGGTATCGTCCTATCCGGCAACGATAAGATTTACCGTCAGATGAAAGCCGGACGCCGGAGCTATGAGTTTGACCAGCTCCGCACCC
>JAAWBZ010000291.1 GCA_022792945.1 Oscillospiraceae bacterium
ATCAGGCACCTATGTGGATGCTGGTGCTTCTCGTGGCTTTTGCAGGGATAGGACTCAATGACAAGGTTTGGCTTCCTTTTTCTATACAGCCTGCCATGGGCGGTCTTATGTTCCTACATGTGGGCCGTCTGATGAAGGAGAAGGGGATTTTGGAGGAAGATATCCGTCAAATGCCCGTGGGAGTGTTGGGGCTGGGGCTGCTTGTGTGGGTTCTTGCTGTTTTTTTTCAGTCTCTGGGGATGCATGCGAATTCTTATAAAGGCGTTGCAGCAGTTCTGGGTGCCATGGCAGCTACATATTTTATCGTGCAGCTGTCCAAGCCTTTGTACAGGGTGCCGGTTCTCGGACCTTTTCTCAATTGGTGCGGCAAAAACTCCATCTTTATATACTGTTTCCATGCCATTGATCGAAATGTACTGTTTCAGATAAAATCTGTAGTGCTGAAATTTTTTGCCCTTCCGTCAACCAAAGGGGCGCTGCTTTTTTCAGTGATCCGTCTGACCGGCGTAGTTGCAGCGGCATTCCTTTTTGTCATGATAAAAAAATATATCGGAAACATGATAAAGCAAAAGGCTTAAAAGCAGTGAAAAGCAACGCTTAATATACAGGAGGATAAATGGAAATGAAGCTTTTGGAGGACAGGATTCGACGGGATGGGACCGTCAGAGAGGGAAATGTTCTGAAGGTGGATCGTTTTTTGAATCATCAGATGGACATTGAACTGTTTCAGGAAATCGGGAGGGAGTTTAAACGGCGTTTTGCAGGGGAAGAGATAAATAAAATTCTCACCATAGAGGCATCCGGTATCGGTATCGCCTGTGTGGCAGCAGAATTTTTCCATGTACCTGTGGTGTTTGCCAAAAAATCCAAGACAAAGAATATCGCGGGAGATGTGTACACTGCCCAGGTAGAGTCCTTCACCCACGGAGGTGTGTATGAGATCATTGTATCCAAAGAATTTTTGGGAGAAGGAGACAAGGTTCTTCTGATTGATGATTTCTTAGCCAACGGCAAGGCTTTAGAGGGGCTGGCAAAGCTAATAAAGGATTCGGGAGCTGAACTGGTGGGAGCCGGGGTAGTGATTGAGAAGGGATTTCAGCGGGGCGGAGAGGCAATCCGCCGGATGGGGATCCGCCTGGAGTCGCTGGCCATAGTGGAGAGTATGGACTGCGGGACAGGAGAGATCATATTCCGCCCCCAGTGAATGCAGAAACTTAAGTCATATTTTTAGTTATAGGAAAATGTATTGCTTTTCTTACAATGTCAGGCTTATACTGGGGCGGTGAGGAACTATTCCGCAAAAGCAGCGCCAACCAGGAGGAAAATTCTGCAAAGCAGATTTTTTGTCATATAGGAAATTCCTCCGAATTCCCTATATGACAAAAAGCCCTCCGGGGGATCGCCCTGCGGCGGAGAGGAAGTATATCGCTAAAGCGATCCGCCGCAGGCGGGGAATCCTGCAAAACAGGATTCTATTTTGATCTGGAAATGAAAAGCATGACCCTGGAATTATAAATATCATAATTAGGAGGATATAGAAAGATGAGTGATATCAGAAATGCCGTTATGGCAGGGAATACGGTTCTGGGTATTGAATTTGGATCCACCAGAATCAAGGCTGTGTTGGTGGACGAGGACAACCACCCTATTGCCCAGGGAGGCCACGAATGGGAAAATCAATATGTGGACAATATCTGGAGTTATAGTCTGGAGGATATCTGGAAAGGCCTTCAGAATTGTTACCGGGAAATGGCTGAGGATGTGAAAAAAAAATATGGTGTTGCCTTAAAGAAAATCGGAGCCATCGGATTCAGCGGCATGATGCACGGTTATATGGCCTTTGACCAGGCAGGGGAGCTGCTGGTTCCTTTCCGAACCTGGAGAAATAATATTACCGGGGAGGCTTCAGAAAAACTCTCCCAGCTTTTTAACTTTCAGATTCCTCAGCGGTGGAGTATTGCCCACCTGTACCAGGCAATCCTGAACAGGGAGGAGCACGTAAAAAATGTTGCTTTTATCACCACGCTGGCAGGGTACATACACTGGATG
>JAAWBZ010000292.1 GCA_022792945.1 Oscillospiraceae bacterium
TCCACAGCCAAATCCAGTATATCCCCTTCTCTTGAGATTCCCTTGCCAAACATAATATCGAATTCTGCTTCCTTAAAAGGCGGAGCGATCTTATTCTTCACAATCTTAACCTTCACACGGTTGCCCACCATCTCGCCGCCCTGCTTAAGCGTCTCGATCTTGCGCACGTCCATCCGCACTGAAGCGTAGAATTTCAGCGCGCGGCCTCCCGTGGTCGTCTCCGGATTGCCGAACATCACGCCAACCTTCTCTCTAAGCTGATTGATAAATATCACCACACAGTTGGACTTGCTGATTACCGGGGTCAGTTTCCTCAGCGCCTGGGACATCAGCCTTGCCTGCAGTCCCACATGGGAATCGCCCATATCCCCCTCAATCTCCTGCCTGGGATCCAGCGCTGCGACAGAGTCCACTACAATAATGTCCATCGCGCCGGAGCGCACCATCGTCTCGGTAATCTCCAAAGCCTGGTCACCGCTGTCCGGCTGGGAAATATAAAGCTCGTCAATATCTACGCCGATATTCTTTGCATAAACCGGATCCAGCGCATGCTCCGCATCGATAAATCCGGCAATGCCGCCTCTCTTCTGTACCTCCGCAATCATATGTAAGGTAACGGTAGTCTTACCGCTGGATTCCGGTCCGAAGACCTCCACCACGCGTCCTCTCGGCACTCCACCAAGCCCCAGAGCCAGATCAAGGCTTAAGGAGCCGGTAGGAATCGTCTCCACCGATACCTGGGCCGCCGAATCCCCCAGCTTCATCACCGTTCCTTTACCGAAATCCTTCTCCAGCTTCGCGATCGCCGCGTCCAGAGCCTTCTTCTTATTCTCCGCCGTTACCTCTACTACTACCTTTGCTGTTTTTTTCTTATCACTTGCCATGTTATAATCTCCTTCTGCGAACATGCGTTTGTTCATTCATCATATTATAATTATCCTCAAATGTCAATACCTTTTCCGTGTATTTTCTTGTAAACATAATATAACAGACTGCAGTTATTGTCAACCACAGTCTGTAAGGAAAAGGAAATTTAAGTTTACTCTTGAAGAGAGGA
>JAAWBZ010000095.1 GCA_022792945.1 Oscillospiraceae bacterium
AAGATCGACCCCAAGGCCATCGGCGTGGGCCAGTACCAGCACGATATGCCTGAAAAGCGGCTGGACGAGGCGCTGTTGGGCGTGGTGGAGGACTGCGTCAACGCCGTGGGCGTGGACCTGAACACCGCCTCCGCGCCGCTGCTGCGGCAGGTGTCGGGGCTGACGGCGGCCACGGCGAAGAACATCGTGGCCTATCGGGAGGAGAACGGCGCGTTCACCAGCCGCAGGCAGCTTCTGAAGGTGCCGAAGCTGGGGCCCAAGGCCTTCGAGCAGTGCGCGGGCTTCCTGCGGGTGCCGGAGAGCGCGGAGGTACTGGACCGCACGGCGGTGCACCCGGAGAGCTACGGCGCGGCGCGCAGGCTCCTCACCCTCTGCGGCTGCACCGCGGCCGACGTGGGGACGCCGCGCATGGCGGCGCTTCCCCAGCGGCTGGCGGACTACGGCGTGGAGAAAGCTGCGGAAGCCTGCGGCGTGGGCGTACCCACCCTCCGGGACGTGGCGGAGGAGCTGCGCCGCCCCGGCCGCGACCCCCGCGACCAGCTGCCCCCGCCGGTCCTGCGGACGGACGTGCTGGAGCTGAAGGACCTCAAGCCCGGCATGGCCCTGCAGGGCACCGTGCGCAACGTCATCGACTTCGGCGTGTTTGTGGACATCGGCGTCCACCAGGACGGCCTGGTGCACATCTCGCAGGTGTGCGGCCGCTATATCCGCCACCCCTCGGAGGTGGTCCGGGTGGGCGACGTGGTGCAGGTCCGGGTGCTGGAGGTAGACGAGAAGCGCAAGCGCATCAGCCTGACCATGAAGGACGCCCAGGCCTGACCGTCCTGACACAAAAACCCCCGGAGGACCCGTGTTCGGTCCTCCGGGGGTTCGTATTCAGCTAGGACTTGGGGTGGCAGGCGCCGCTGTTGGGACAGCTGTCGCAGCCGCAGCCGCACCCGCCCTTATGATGCCGGCGGTTATAGACTCCCCGGGCCACGATGGCCAGGAACACCAGGGCCACCGCCGCCGCGATGAGTATGGTGGGCAGATTTTCCATATGTCCGCCTCCTCACTGCGCCAGGCTCGCCGCTTCCCCGCGGCGGACGCCGTGGGCGTAGGGGTTGCGCCGCACCAGCAGATAGACAAGGCCCGCCAGCAGCACCAGCGCCGCGATGGTCCCCACGCCGAAGCCCACCGTACCGCTGAGCAGGCCACCCAGCTGGTAGACGATCAGCGCCGCCGCGTAGGCAAAGCCGCACATGTACCCGATGGCCGCGGCGGTCCACTTGGCGTTGTTCATCTCCCGCTTAATGGCGCCCATGGCCGCAAAGCAGGGGGCGCAGAGGAGGTTGAAGATCATGAACGAATACGCTGCCAGCGGCGTGAAGGCCAGGGCGACCTGGGCGCTGAGGTTGCCCGGGTACAGGACCGCCAGGGTGCTGACCACGTTCTCCTTGGCGATGAGGCCGGTGATGGTGCCCACCGTGGCCTGCCAGGTGCCGAAGCCCAGGGGCCGGAACACAAAGGCAATCGCGCCGCCGACCATGGCCAGAAGAGAGGCGTTGTTGTCCTCCACCATGCCGAAGGCACCGTCCTCAAAGCCGAAGCCCTGGAGGAACCAGAGAAGGATGGTGGACGCCAGGATCACCGTGCCCGCCCGCTTGATGAAGGACCAGCCCCGCTCCCAGGTGGCCCGCAGGACGTTGGACGCCGCGGGGACATGGTAGGCCGGCAGCTCCATGACGAAGGGGGCCGGATCGCCGGTGAAGGCCTTGAGCTTTTTCAGCAGGATGCCGGAGATAATGATCGCCGCCACGCCGATGAGGTACGCCGACCACGCCACCCACACCGAGCCGCCGAACAGCGCGCCGGCAAACAGGGCGATGATGGGCATCTTCGCACCGCAGGGGACAAAGCAGGTGGTCATGATGGTCATGCGGCGGTCCCGCTCGTTCTCGATGGTCCGGGAGGCCATGACGCCGGGGACGCCGCAGCCGGTGCCGATGAGCATGGGGATGAAGGACTTGCCTGAGAGGCCGAATTTCCGGAAGATACGGTCCATGATGAAGGCGATGCGAGCCATATACCCCACGTCCTCCAGGATGGAGAGCAGCAGGAACAGCACCAGCATCTGCGGCACAAAGCCCAGCACCGCGCCGACGCCGCCGATGATGCCGTCCACGATCAGGCTTGAGAGCCAGTCGGCGCAGCGGGCGCTCTCCAGCCAGCCGCCGACCACCACCGGGATGCTGTTGACCCACCTGCCGTAATCACTGGGGTCCGGCTCCTCCACCAGCTGCGCCGCGGCATAGGCCTCTGCGTCCACGGGGATCACCGCGGTCTCGCCGGACTCGTCGTCATAGAGGTAGGCTTCGCTCTCGCCGGCCTCATAGGCCTCAATGACCAGGGACGCCTCCTCGAACGCGCCGGAGGCCTCGTCCCAGGCATCGCCGCCGCCGGAGAGGAACCAGCCGTCGCCAAACAGGCCGTCGTTGGCCCAGTCGGTCAGCGCCGTGCCGATGGAGACCACCCACGGGCCCATGGCGATGGCGTACACCAGGAACATCACAGCCACAAAGATGGGCAGCGCCAGGACGCGGTTGGTGACCACGCGGTCGATCTTGTCGGAGGCCGTGCGACTGTGGGCCGCCGTCTTCTTTTTGACACTGCGGTCCATGAGGCCGCTGACGCAGGCGTAGCGCTGGTTGGTGATGATGCTCTCGGCATCGTCGTCCATTTCCTTTTCGCAGTCAGCGATGTGCTCCTCCAGGTGGCCCTGCAGCTCCTGGCTCAGCTTCAGCTCCTTCAGGACCTTTTCATCCCGCTCAAAGACCTTGATGGCGTACCACCGGAGGGTCTTTTCATCCACCAGGCCGGAGATCGACTCCTCAATGTGAGCGATGGCATGCTCCACACTGCCGGTGAAGGTGTGGGGCGCCTCGCCGCGGCTGCCGGTCTGCGCCGCTGTCAGAGCAGCCTCGGCGGCGGCCATGCCGCCCTCGCCCTTGAGGGCGCTCATCTCCAGCACCGGGCAGCCCAGGGCGTCGCTGAGCTTCTTCAGGCTGATCTGGTCGCCGCTGCGGCGCACCAGGTCGATCATATTCACCGCCACCACCACCGGAATGCCCAGTTCAATGAGCTGGGTGGTCAGATAGAGGTTGCGCTCGAGGTTTGTGCCGTCCACGATGTTCAGAATCGCCTCCGGCTTCTGGCCCACCAGGTAGTTCCGGGCCACCACCTCTTCCAGGGTGTAGGGCGAGAGCGAGTAGATGCCCGGCAGGTCCTGGATGATCACGTCGCTGTGACCCTTGAGCCGTCCCTCCTTCTTCTCCACCGTGACGCCGGGCCAGTTGCCCACGTACTGGCTCGAGCCGGTCAGAGCGTTGAACAGCGTGGTCTTGCCGCAGTTGGGGTTGCCCGCCAGGGCAATGTGCCATTCCATGCGAATTTCCCTCCTATTACTTAGTTGTAGCTAACCATTTGGCAGAAATCAGAACCTGTATTCATAACCGGACGTGTCTGGCAGGCCGAGGGATTGTGTCGTCCTGCAAGGCAAAAAAATCGCAGGAATACTGGACGTATTTCAAGATTTTTTAACGCGGCAGGGCGGCCAAAGACCCGGCCTGCCGGCTGCGGTCGGTTGTGAATACAGGTTCTCAGGCCAGCTCGATCATTTCTGCGTCGGCCCTGCGTACCGACAGCTCGTAGCCGCGGACGTTAAGCTCCATGGGATCCCCCAAGGGGGCCACCTTGCGGACATACAGCTCTGCGCCCCGGGTGATGCCCATGTCCATGATCCGGCGCTTCACCGCGCCCTCGCCGTGGAGCTTCGCCACGGTGACTGTCTCGCCCACGCGGGCGTCCCTGAGTGTTTTCATCGTCTCTCCTCCTCCATTTAAATCATGATCCGGTTCGCCATGGTCCGGTCCAGCGCCACACGGCTGTCCTTCACCTGCAAAATCAGGTTGCCGCCCAGGGCGCTGACCACCGTGACCGGGCTTTCCACCACAAATCCCAGCTCCGCCAGGTGCCGGCGCACCTCGTCCCGACCGGTGATCCTGCGGATCACGGCGGTCTCGCCGCACTTCGCCATTGTCAAGGGCATCACTGCACACGCCTCCCGAAGGTCTTGTTAGTTAGCTCTCGCTAACCTTCGCCTCAAAGTTTACTATAACTAACTGCATTTGTCAAGGGGCATCCCGAAAAAATTTGCCAGGGACGGGGCCGGAAACTTTCTATTGTCGTTTCCCCGCGTTTTTGCTACAATAGAAGCACCAACTGGGAGGGGTGAGCGACCTTGGAAAACTCGGAGTATCTCTGGCGGCAGGGGCGCATGGGCGACGGAGCCAATATCCTCCTGGTGGGCAACGGCTTTGACCTGGCCCATGGCCTGCCCACCGACTACCAGAGCTTCGCCAACTTCATGAGTGCCGCCCAAGCCGGACGCTACGGCGCCGGCGGGCAGGCGGAGACCCTGAAAATCCTGGAAGCCTACGACGTCGGCCCGGAGCTGGGGCAGTTCCTGCTGGACGCCTTCTCCGGCGCGCCGGACCGGTGGGACGGGCGGATGCGGGAGCTTCAGAGCCTGATGCACGACAACTTCTGGGTGGGCTACTTCCGCCCCAGAAGCCGGGAGGAGAACGTCTGGGTCAGCTTTGAGAACAAGATCTCCGAGCTGGTGCAGATGCTGGACGCCTACGGCAAATGCACCGACAAGGCCGAGCAGCTGCGCCTGTGGCGGCAGCTGGCGGGCCGGCTGGGGCGGGCCGGCACCGACCTGGGCGGCACGGGCATGGCGCGCCTGGTGGAGCGGCTGCTCACCGATCTGAGCCGCCTCATCCGCTGCCTGGAGATCTACCTCTGCCTCTGCCTGGAGCAGATTCCCGTCCACAGGCGTCTGGGCGCGGTGCTGGACATCGGAGCCATCGACAAGGTGCTCTCCTTCAACTACACCGACACCTTCGCACGCTTCTACCAGCCCGGCCTCTGCCGTCCGCCCAAGTACTGCTACATCCACGGCCGCGCCGCCCTGGACAACACGCTGGACGACAACAACATGGTCCTGGGCATCGATGAGTACCTGGACGGCGACGCCCGCAGCCAGGAGATCACCTTCGTCCACTTCAAGAAGTTCTACCAGCGCATCTTCAAGCAGACCGACTATCAGTACACCAAGTGGTTCGCTGAGCCCGGGCCGAAGAACCTCTACATCCTGGGCCACTCCCTGGACGTCACCGATCAGGACGTGCTCCAGTATGTCATCACCCGGGAGGACGTGACCACCACCATCTTCTACCATTGCCGCGAGAACAATGCGCGGCAGATTCAGAACCTTTTGCAGGTCCTGGGCTACGACGATCTCAACGCCCTGGCCCGCGGCCGGAAAAACAGCAGCATCACCTTCCGGCAGCTCTACTGACGGAGCAAAGGAAATCCCCCGGCGGGCGTGCCTGCCGGGGGGTGTTTTTTACAGCTTCCGATAGCCCGTCGCAAAGTCCACGGTGCTGCGCAGGGGCGCGCCGGCGTGGAAGCGGCGGAGGTTCTCGCAGCAGAGGTCCACGATGCGGTCCTGGGTCTCCAGGTCGCTGCCGAAGCCGACGCCGGCCACGTGGGGCGTCAAAAGCACGTTGTCCATGGCCCAGAGGGGGTGCGCGGGCGGCAGCGGCTCCGGGCTGGTGACATCCAGGGCCGCGCCCAGCAGCCGCCCCTCCGCGAGCACCCGCGCCAGGGCGTCCAGGTCGATGAGGGTGCCGCGGCCGACGTTGACCAGGAGCGCGCCGGGCTTCATGGCCCGCAGGGCCTTCTCGTCCAGAAGCCCCCGGGTCTCCGGCGTGTCCGGCAGGCACCCCACCACCACGTCGGCCCGGGGCAGGAGGTCCGGCAGGTCCGCCCGGGTGTAGACGGCCTCGAAGTCCGGCGGCGTCTCCCGGGCGGTGCGGCGGACGCCGAGGCACCGCGCGCCGAAGGGCCGGAGCCTGTGTGCCACCGCCATGCCGATGTCGCCCGCCCCCAGGATCAGCACCGTGGCCCCGCAGAGGCGGCGGGCTGCGCCGTGGGGCTGCCAAAGGGCCTCGGCCTGCTGGCGGATGTAGCGGGGCAGCTGTCGGAACATGGCCAGGATCACGCCGATGACATACTCGGAGATCAGCCCGCCGTAAGCGCCGGTGGCGCAGGCCAGGGTCAGGCCCCGGGGGAAGGCGGGGGCGTTGGTGTAGCGGTCCGCGCCGGCCCAGCTGAGCTGGAGGACCCGCAGATTGGGCAGCGACAGCAGGCGCGCCGGGTCCGGCTCGCCGAAGATGAATACGGCGCTGTCCATGGCCGCCTCCCGCTGGGCGTCGCCGCACGCGTCGGCGAACACCGCCGGAAGCGGTGCGGCGGCGGCGCGCAGGCGGGCGCGCTGGGCCTCGGTACAGGGAAGCGGAGAATAAAAGCAGGGGTTCATGGGAGTACCTCCTCGCAGGCGTCAGGACGCCCTGCCCCCTTGATAAGCCGGGGCATAGCTGTTGTATGGAATGAAGCGACCGCCGTACCTGTCAGGACGCCGGCGGCCGCTTGCGGTCATTGAGCAGCCGCCTGTCAACAAAGCCGGCCACTGCGCTGAAAGGTATTTCTTTCCTGCCTTTAGCATAGCACACAGATGGAAAAAATGCAAGAATCTATACACAGCAGCAGGGCGGCGCGGCTTTGGCACGCCGCTTCCCCTTTCTGCATAAATGGCCTGCACCAGTTCCCGAAGGGCATAGGGTGCAGGCGCTGCAGTTCCTACATACTTGCCGGCTTTCCGGATACATTTTTCAGGATTCTTGTTCCGTCATGATGGAATAACCCTGTCGGAGGCAACAGGGGCGCTATGGACAGCGCCCGACCCGGAAGCACCAGAACAGGAGCGTCCAGCCTGCCGTCATTCCACGCGGAAGCGCAGGAAAAAGACGGCGCAGCAGCTGCCACGCCGTCATAAGCTGAATGATGTTCACTTGCGGGCACCCGCCCGCGGGGCAGCTTCCTGATGGGGCCGCCACGCGGGCAGGTCCTTTGTATTGCTTTTACGCCGGGTCGATGCCGTTGTCCGCGAAGGCCTGCAGCAGCTGCTGCATATCCGGCGCGACGGAGATGGGGCTGCCGTTGGCGCGGATGGCGTTGGCCACGTCCTTGAGGCCGTTGCCAGTGACGATGGAGGCTACGGTATCCTTTGCGCCCAGAACGCCCTGTTCACAGAGCTTCCTGACACCCGCCGTGCCCGTGACGCCCGCCGGCTCGCCAAAGACGCCGCAGGTGCGGCCCAGGAGCTTCTGGGCCTCCAGGATCTCCTCATCGGAGACGTTGACCACCAGGCCGTGGGACTCCCGGATCGCCATCAGCGCCTTTTCCGCGTTGCGGGGCACGCCCACGGCGATGGAGTCAGCCAGCGTGTTTTCCTCCATGGGCCGCCACGGAGCATCCTCGGCAATGGCCCGGTTGAGGGGGCAGCACCCCTCGGCCTGGACCGAGATCAGCCGCGGCAGGCGGTCGATGAGACCCAGGGCATAGAGATCCTTGAGGCCCTTCCACACGCCGGCGATGGTGCAGCCGTCGCCCACCGACAGGGCCACATAGTCCGGCACACACCAGCCCAGCTGCTCCATCAGCTCCAACGAGACGGTCTTTTTGCCCTCGGAGAGGTAGGGATTCACCGCCGCGTTGCGGTCGTACCAGCCCCAGCGGGCGATGGCGGCCTTGCTCAGCTCGAAGGTGTCCTCATAGCTGCCCTGGACCGAGAGCACCGTGGCCCCGAAGGTCAGCAGCTGCGCCACCTTCCCCTGGGGCGCGCGGCTGGGGACGAAGATGTAGGTCTGAAGGCCCGCCGCCGCCGCGTTGCCGGCCAGAGACGAGGCCGCGTTGCCGGTGGAGGAGCAGGCGATCACCTGCGCGCCGGCCTCCCGGGCCTTGGCCACGGCCATGGACGAGGCCCGGTCCTTCAAGGACGCCGTGGGGTTCAGCCCGTCGTCCTTGATCCACAGCTCCTTCAGCCCCAGCTGCTCTGCCAGCCGCGGCGCGTCGTAGAGGGGGCTCCAGCCCACCCGCAGCGGCGGCGCAGGGGTGTCCGCCTCCACCGGCAGCAGCTCCCGGTAGCGCCACATGGACGGCGTACGCCGCCCGGCCAGGACGTCCTTTGTCAGCCGGGGCCGGATGCGGTCGTAGTCGTAGGTGATGTCCAGAATGCCGCCGCACCCGCAGGTTTTGAGGTCCGGCACCGCCGGATACTCCCGGCCGCAGCGGACGCATTTGCCGCAGAGAACGTGTTCCATGCCGCGCCCTCCTTACAGGGCCTTCAGAAGGCCCGTAGACTCGTTGAAGGCGTTGATGAGCTCATCGAGGTCACCGGCCTGGGCGTGGACGGCATCCCAGGTGTGCTCGGTGTCGTACCACTGGGCGTTGAGATCCTCCACCTTCATCTGCTGCTGCTCCACCCAGGTGTAATACTTGAGGTTGTGGACGCGCTTGCGCTCGGCGTAGGTCAGCTCGATGAGGCTGTCGGTCTTGAGGCCCAGCATATGGAGGTTGTGGTCCAGCTCCGCGGCCTGGACGCTGTAGGCGCCGTGCAGCTCGTTGAGCTCGGCCACGCGGCTCTCGTACATAACGGCGGAGTCGGTGAGGACCGTGACCACCACGTCGTGCTCGGTCAGCTCATAATATTTGGCCATCTTGATGCAGCAGAGCACGTTGGCGATGCCGGAGATGCCAAGCCACGTGAGCTTCTCGATCAGCTCGTCGTCCAGGCCCAGCTCCTTCTTGAGGTACTTTTTGCCGTCCTTGGTGTTGAACAGGCGCAGCAGGCGCTGGGAGTCCTCGTCGTCGATGGCGATGGCCATGTCGGTGTTCCTGACGTTGTGGACCCAGGGGATGTGCTTGTCGCCGATGCCCTCGATGCGGTGGCCGCCGAAGCCGTTGTCCAGGATGGTGGGGCATTGGAGCGCCTCGCCCACGGCCAGCTTCATCTGGGGGTACTTCTCCTTGAGCCGGTCGCCGGCGCTCATGGTGCCCGCGGAGCCGGAGGTGAAGCACGCGCCGGCCAGCCGGTCGCCGGGGCGCTTGACGGCCTCGTAGAGGTCGGAGAGAGCGTTGCCGGTGACATTGTAGTGCCACAGGGGGTTGCCCATCTCGGCGAACTGGTTGAAGATCATCATGGAGGGATCCTGCTTCAGCTCCCAGGTCTTGTCGAAGATCTCCTTCACGTTGGACTCACAGCCGGGGGTGGCGATGATCTGTCCGGCGATGGTTTTGAGCCAGTCGAAGCGCTCCTTGGACATATCCTCGGGGAGGATGGCCACGCTGTCGCAGGCGAGGAGCTTGGAGTTGAACGCGCCGCCGCGGCAGTAGTTGCCGGTGGAGGGCCAGACGGCGTGGTGGTAGGTGGCGTCAAACTGGCCCGTCACCAGCCGCGGCACCAGACAGCCGAAGGAGGCGCCCACCTTGTGGCAGCCGGTGGGGAACCACTTGCCGGCCATGGCCAGGATGCGGCAGGGCACGCCGGAGAGCCCGGAGGGAATTTCAACGTAGTTGGGGACCGCCTGGAAGAGGCCACCCTTCTCCCTGGCCTGGTTTTTCCAGGTGATGCGGAACAGATTCAGTGGGTCCACGTCCCACAGTCCCACGGTTTTCAGCTTCTCCTGGATCTTCTCGGGGATGGTTTCGGGGTGCTGCATCTGGGCGATGGTGGGGATGATGATGTTGTTCTCGCGGGCCTTGCGGATGTTGTTGGCCAGGCCCTCCTTGTGGATGGACAGATCGATCATTTGGTTTCTCCTCCTGTTTTGACGTCAAGATAAGAATAGAGCGTATACTTGGAAATGCCGAAATGCTTGGCGATCTTGTCGCCGGATTTCGTGATGAGCAGCGCGCCGTTTTTGTTGAGGAAGTGGATGGCGCGGACCTTGTCGTCCTTGTTCATCAGGGCTACGGGCTTGCCGATGAGCTGGACCGACTGGCGGATGAGGTCGTCCAGCAGGTCGTTGACGCTGAGGGTGATGCGCTCCGGCTCCTTCTGCTCGGCGTCCTTGGACGCGGTCAGCTCCCCCACGGCTTTCTCAAACATGGTCAGCACCGAGATGTCGAAGTTGATGCAGAAGATGGCTGCCACCTGCCCCGCCCGGTCGCGGATGTACACGGAGGTGGACTTGAGGATCCGCCCGTCCGGCGTCCGGGTCAGGTAGGCGTGGTGATCCTCCGGATCCGGCTCGCCGCGGCCCAGCTGCTCGAGGACCACGTGGGACGGGCCGTCGCCCACCTTCCGGCCGCTGATGTGGCCGTTGTAGATGGCGGCGATGGAGCTGTAGGCGCTTTTCTCCGTCAGCTCGTGGATGACCACCTCGCAATTGGAGCCGAACTGCTCGGCGACGCCGCGGGCGATCTGCTTGAGATTGTGCATTTCCTCCGGTGTGAGCATGGCCTTCCTCCCTTCCTGGCATGCTGGCTTCCTTTGGGTCCATCATACCACAGTTTTGCGAAAAATCAACGGATTTTCAAAAAAATTTTCAGTCAAACAAAAATTTTGTTTGACATCCGCCGCCAGTATGCTATGATGGAGTCAGAGAGGACCAGACGGTCCGTCCAGATGGATATTATTTGAGGAGGCATCCGGTATGAACTATGAAGCCATCCACAAGGCCGCGAAGGGGTATGAGGCGGCCATGAGCCAGTTCCTGCGGGATATGATCGCCCTGCCCAGCGAGAGCTGCGGCGAGGAGGCGGTGGTCAAGCGCATCGCCCAGGAGATGGAAAAGGCTGGCTACGACAAGGTGGAGATCGACGGCCTGGGCAACGTCATCGGCTGGCTGGGCCAGGGCGAGAAGATCATCGCCATCGACTCCCACATCGACACCGTGGGCATCGGCAACCGCGCCAACTGGGAGCAGGATCCCTACGAGGGCTACGAGACTGACGACATCATCTATGGCCGCGGCGCCTCCGACCAGGAGGGCGGCATGGCCGCCGCGCTCTACGGCGGGAAGATCATGAAGGACCTGGGGCTGATCCCCGCGGGCTATCAGATCATGGTGGTCGGCTCCGTGCAGGAGGAGGACTGCGACGGCATGTGCTGGCAGTACATTGTCAACAAGTACTTCCCCAGCAAGGAAGAGGCCCAAAAGCGCATCGAGTTCGTCATCTCCACCGAGCCGACGGACGGCGGCATCTACCGCGGCCACCGGGGCCGGATGGAGATCCGCGTGGACGTCAAGGGCGTCTCCTGCCACGGCTCGGCCCCGGAGCGTGGCGACAACGCCGTCTATAAAATGGCCGACATCATCCGGGACGTCCGCGCCCTCCATGAGAACGACGACGCCGACGGCACCGAGATCAAGGGCCTGGTCAAGCGCCTGAACCCCAAGTACAATCCCGAGCACTACGAGGACGCCCGGTTCCTGGGCCGCGGCTCGTGCACTGTCTCCCAGATTTTCTATACCAGCCCCAGCCGCTGCGCCGTGGCCGACTCCTGCGCCATCTCCATCGACCGCCGCATGACCGCCGGTGAGACGTGGGACTCCTGCCTGGAGGAAATCCGCCAGCTGCCCAGCGTCAGGAAGTACGGCGACGACGTGAAGGTCTCCATGTATATGTATGACCGCCCGGCGTGGACCGGCACCGTCTACGAGACCGAGTGCTACTTCCCCACCTGGATCAACAAGGAGTCCGCCGCCCACGTCCAGGCCCTCATTGACGCCCACCACGCCCTCTGGGGCGGGAAGCGCATCGGCCACGCCGACGCCGACCCCAAAAAGGACGCCATGCACCTGCGCGAGGGCCGGCCTCTGGTGGACAAGTGGACCTTCTCCACCAACGGCGTGTCCATCCAGGGCCGCTACGGCATCCCCTGCGTGGGCTTCGGTCCCGGCGCAGAGTCCCAGGCCCATGCCCCCAACGAGATCACCTGGAAGCAGGACCTGGTCACCTGTGCCGCGGTCTACGCCGCCGTCCCCGGCCTCTACAAGGCCGAGAACAAGACCGGCGACGTGACCCAGTTCCGGGCCACTCTTACTGACAACAAGATTGATTAAATCCCACACCACTTTCTAAACGGAGGAATCTGCAATGAGCAAAGCACTGGAACTGGCAAAGCATCTGGAAAAGCTGCAAATCAACAATATGTACAAGCAGGACTTCTACTGGACCTGGGACAAGACCCAGGAGGAGCTGGATGCGGTGTTCACCGTGGCCGACGCCCTGCGGGACCTGCGGGAGCGGAACATCTCCACAAAGGTCTTTGACTCGGGCCTTGGCATTTCCATCTTCCGCGACAACTCCACCCGGACGCGCTTCTCCTTCGCCTCGGCCTGCAACCTGCTGGGCCTGACGCCTCAGGACCTGGACGAGAAAAAGTCCCAGATTGCCCACGGCGAGACCGTCCGCGAGACCGCCAACATGGTCTCCTTCATGGCCGACGTCATCGGCATCCGCGACGATATGTTCATCGGCGAGGGCCACAAGTACCAGAAAACCTTCATGGACGCCGTGAAGGAGGGC
>JAAWBZ010000096.1 GCA_022792945.1 Oscillospiraceae bacterium
CTCTCCCACGCGCCTCCGCATCCCGGACAATATCGTGGATACGGGTGACATTGGGGCAGGTTGCGTCCAGCACCCGGCAGCCCCGCGCCACCATGTACCGGATGCTCATCAAGGAGGATATCAGCCGCTACGACCTCTCCTCCATCCAGCACGCCACCATCGCCGGCGAGGCGCTCAACCCCGAGGTATTCCATCAGTTCCAGAAAGCCACGGGCCTGAGCCTCATGGAGGGCTTCGGCCAGAGCGAAACGACGGTGATGCTCGGCAACCTCGTCGGCATGACCCCCAAGCCCGGCTCCATGGGCAGGCCGGTGCCCCTCTATCCCATCGACCTGGTGGACCCGGAGGGCCGGAGCGTCCCGGTGGGCCAGGTGGGAGAGATTGTCGTCCGGGCGGAGAAAACCGACATCTGCGGCCTCTTCCGCGGCTACTACAACAACCCAGAGGGTACCGACGCCGCCTGGCACGACGGCCTCTACCACACCGGCGACACCGCGTGGCGGGATGAGGACGGCTACTACTGGTACGTGGGCCGGGTGGACGACCTGATCAAATCCTCCGGCTACCGCATCGGGCCGTTCGAGATCGAGTCGGTCATCATGGAGCTGCCCTATGTCCTTGAGTGCGGCGTCTCTGCCGCGCCGGACGAGGTCCGCGGGCAGGTGGTCAAGGCGTCCATCGTATTGACCCGCGGCACTGAGGGCACCGAGGCGCTGAAAAAGGAAATCCAGAACTACGTCAAGCAGCGCACCGCCCCCTATAAATACCCCCGCATCGTGGTCTTCCGCGACCAGCTGCCCAAGACCATCAGCGGCAAGATTCAGAGGAACCAACTGTGATGAAAACCAAGCGCGTGACCCTGTTCGCCGGACACTACGGCTCCGGCAAGACCAATATCGCCGTCAGCTACGCCCTGCGGCTGGCACGGGACGGCAGGGCTGTCACCCTGGCGGATCTGGACATCGTCAACCCCTACTTCCGCGCCAAGGACAGCGCGGAGGCTCTGGCGGCGGCGGGCGTCCGACTGCTCTCCTCGCCCTATGCCAACTCCAACGTGGACCTGCCGGCCATTCCCCAGGAAATGTACGCCGTGGTGGACGACCGCAGCCGCCATGCCGTGCTGGACATCGGCGGCGACGACCGGGGCGCTTTGGCCCTGGGGCGGTTCGCCCCGGGGCTCCTCCGGGAGGGCGATTATGAGATGCTGCTGGTGGTCAACTGCCGCCGGCCCCTCTCTCAGGACGCCGGGAGTACCCTGGACATTCTCCGGGAGATCGAGACGGCGGGGGGAGTGCGGTTCTCGGCCATCGTCAACAACTCCAACCTCGGCCCGGAGACTACCGCCCAAACGGTGCTGGACTCCCTCCCCTACGCCGAGGAGATCTCCCGCCAGAGCGGCCTGCCGGTGAAAATGACCTGCGCCGACGCGCGGCTGTTCCCGGAGCTGGAGGGAAAAATTCCCAATTTGATGCCCCTGTCGCTGCAAAAGCGCGACTTTTTGTAAACCTTATCTCAGGGAGGAACGAATATGGCAAAAGTGACATTCAACGAGGACCTTTGCAAGGGCTGCGGCCTGTGCGTGGAGGCGTGTCCCAAGAAAATCCTGCGCCTCTCCCCCGACCGCATCAACATCAAGGGCCACCATCCCGCCGAAATGACCGACCAGGACGCCTGCGTGGCCTGCGCCTTCTGCGCGACCATGTGCCCCGACTGCGTCATCACGGTGGAGAAATGAGAGGTGAAGGAAATGGCAGATAAAGTTTTGATGAAGGGCAACGAGGCCATTGCCGAGGCCGCCATTCTGGCCGGCTGCCGGTTCTACTTCGGCTACCCCATCACCCCCCAGACCGAGATTGCCGCCTACATGGCCAAAAGGATGCCCAAGATCGGCGGCACCTTCCTCCAGGCCGAGAGCGAGATCGCGGCGGTGAACATGGTCTACGGCGCCTCCGCCGCGGGTAAGCGCGTGATGACCTCCTCGTCCAGCCCCGGACTCTCCCTCAAGGCTGAGGGGCTTTCGTACATCGCCGGGTCCGACCTGCCCAGCGTGGTGGTCAACGTCCAGCGCGGCGGCCCGGGCCTGGGCGGCATCCAGCCGTCCCAGTCCGACTACTTCCAGGCCACCCGCGCGCCGGGTCACGGCGACTTCCATATGATCGTCCTGGCCCCCTCGGGGGTGCAGGAGATGGCGGACCTCACCATGAAGGCCTTCGACCTGGCCGACCGCTACCGCATGACCGCCATGATCTTCGCCGACGGCACCATGGGCCAGATGATGGAGCCGGTATCCCTGGACGATGGCGCCGTGAAGGAATACGACAAGCCCTGGGCCGTCACCGGCACCGGCTGCGGCCGGAAGCACAACATCGTCAACTCCCTCTCCCTGGATCCTGCCGAGCTGGAGCGGTTCAACTTCGCCCGGTACCAGCGCTACGCCGAGATCGAGGAGAAGGAGCCGCGGTGGGAGTGCTACCGCATGGAGGATGCGGAGGTGTGCGTGGTGGCCTACGGCATCGCTGCGCGGGTCAGCAAGAACGCCATCAACGAGGCGAGACGGCAGGGCGTCAAGGTGGGCATGATCCGCCCCATCACCCTCTGGCCCTTCCCCAAGAAGGCCCTGTTCGAGGCCGCGGGGCAGGTGGGGAGCTTCCTGTGCGTGGAGATGTCCATGGGCCAGATGCGCGAGGACGTGGAGCTGGCCACCCGCTGCCGGAAGCCCGTATACCTCTGCAACCGCGTCGGCGGCATGATCCCGTCCCCGGCCCAGGTCCTGGAAGCCATCCAAAACGCCGCTAAGGGAGGTAATTAAGCCATGAGCATCGTATTTCAAAAGCCCCGCGCCCTGGCGGATGTGCCGCTGCACTACTGCCCCGGCTGCACCCACGGCATCATCCACCGCCTGGTGGCCGAGGCCATTGACCAGCTTGGCATCGAGGGCAAAACCGTGGGCATCGCCCCGGTGGGCTGCTCGGTCCTGGCCTATAACTACTTCAGCTGCGACATGATCGAGGCCGCCCACGGCCGCGCCCCGGCGGTGGCCACCGGCTGCAAGCGGGCCAACCCCGAGAACATCGTCTTTACCTACCAGGGCGACGGCGATCTGGCCTCCATCGGCACCGCCGAGATCGTCCACGCCGCGGCCCGGCGGGAGAATATCACCGTCATCTTCGTCAACAACGCTATCTACGGCATGACCGGCGGGCAGATGGCCCCCACGTCCCTGCCCGGACAGGTGACCCAGACCTCCCCCTACGGCCGCGACGTCAAGACCGTGGGCTACCCGGTGAAGGTGTGCGAGCTGCTGTCCCAGGTGGACGGCGCGGCGTACCTGGAGCGGGTGGCCGTGAACAATGTCAAGAATGTCAGGAAGGCCGGCAAGGCCATCCTCAAGGCCTTCACCAACCAGGTGGAGGGCAGGGGCTTCAGCCTCATTGAGGTCCTCTCCTCCTGCCCCACCAACTGGGGCATGACGCCGCAGAAGGCGCTGGAGTGGATCGACAGCGCCATGATCCCCTACTACCCCCTGGGGGTCTGCAAGGACATCACAAAGGAGGAAGGCTGAATGAGCGCGACGAATCTGCTGTTTGCCGGCTTCGGCGGGCAGGGCATCCTGTTCTCCGGCAAATTCCTGGCCTACAAGGGCCTGATCGAGGACCGCCAGGTCTCGTGGCTGCCGTCCTACGGCCCGGAGATGCGCGGCGGCACCGCCAACTGCTCGGTGATCCTCTCAGACGAGCCGGTAGGCTCCCCCATCGTCAGCGAGCCGGACGTGCTGATCGCCATGAACCTGCCGTCCCTGGACAAGTACGAGGACGCCGTGGTCCCCGGTGGGAAGATCTTCGTGGACTCCACCCTCATCGAGCGGAAGGTCCGCCGCACCGACGTGGACGTCTATTACATCCCCGCCACCAAGCTGGCCTCCGACCACCAGATGCCCACTCTGGCCAATATGATCATCATGGGCAAGGTCCTCAAGGAGTGCCCGGACCTGGGCAGCGGGCACATCCCCGACGCTCTGAAAAAGGTTGTCTCTGCCCGCCACCAGGACCTGCTGAGCGTCAACGAAAAAGCCCTCCAGATCGGGCACGACTACCAGTAAGCGTTTTTGGAACAGTCCGGAAAACCCGTGAGGTTTTCCGGACTTTCTCGCCCGCCGAGGCATTGCGGTGGATGGCGCTTTGTGGTATAATATGGGGCAGACAAGCGGCAAAGGGGGAAACGGAGGATGGAGATCCGGATCTGGGGCGTGCGCGGTTCGATGCCGGCGGCTGGAGCAGCGTTCGCCCGGTACGGCGGCCACACCGCCTGCCTCAGCGCGGAGAGCGCCGGGGCGCTGGTGGTGCTGGACGCCGGCAGCGGCCTGGGCGGGCTGGGGCGGCAGGCAGAGGGACAGCGGCGGTTCGATATCCTCATCAGCCACCTGCACCTGGACCACCTGCTGGGCGTCCCTATGTTCCGTCCCCTCTATGACCCCGCCGTGGAGGTCCACTTCTACGGCCCGCCGGACCTGCCCGAGGCCCTGGGCCGTCTCATGGCCCCGCCTTACTGGCCCGCGGCCCTCGCGGACGTCCCGGCGCAGGTGCACTTCCACCCGGTCCCGCCGGATACGGATTTCCGCCTGGCGGACGGCCTCGGCCCGGAGATCGCAGCCCTGGCCGGCGACCACCCCGGCGGAAGCCTCCTCTACCGCCTCCGGGACGGAGACAGCGCCCTGGTCCACGCCCTGGACTGTGAGCTCCGCGGCGGGATGGCCGCGCGCCTGACGGCCTTTGCCGAGCACGCGGCGCTTCTCGTCTGGGACGCCGGCTTCGCCCCGGCGGACCTGCGCCCCGGCTGGGGCCACAGCACCTGGGAGCAGGGCTGCGCCGCCGCCCGGGCGTCCGGCGTGGATACGGTGCTTATGAGCCACTACGGCGCGGACTACACCGACACATTTTTAGATCAGCAGGCGGCGCTGGCCTCCCGGGAGGAGCCGCGGTGCCGCTTTGCAAAGGAAGGGATGCGTTTATGGATATGACCCAAGCGGAAATGAACCGGGTGCTGGGGGTGGGCGCGCTGCTCTCCTCGGAACGGGACCTGAACCGGCTGCTGGACGCGCTGCTGTCCTGCGCCATGGACCTGACAAACTGCGATGCAGGGACCCTCTACCTGCTGGAGGATGACCAGCTGCGTTTCAAGCTTCTGCGCAATCGCTCGCTGGACCTCCGCCAGGGCGGAGACGGGCGGGACCCTGACCTGCCGCCGGTGCCCCTGCGCAAGGAGAACGTCTGCGCCCTGGCGCTGCTGGAGGACCGGACGATCCTGGTGGAGGACGTGCGGTCCTGCCCGGACTACGACTTTTCCGGCCCTATCCGCTACGACCACCTCACCGGCTACCGGACCCGGTCCATGCTGGTGGTGCCCATGCACAACCGCTCCGGTGAGAGCATCGGCGTGCTCCAGCTGATCAACGCCCTGGACAAGGACGGGCAGGTCTGCCCGTTTTCGGAGGAAATGGGCCTCCTGCTGCGCTCCATCGCCTCCCAGGCGGCCATCACCATTCAGAATGTCCGCTATCTCGACGAAATCGAGACGCTCTTCCACTCCTTTGTCCGCGTCATGTCCGCGGCTATCGACGAGCGTTCCCACTACAACGCCGACCACTCCCGGCGCATGGCCCGCTGCGGCGAGAAGTTCTTAGACTTCCTCAACGCCCGGGCCGAGGCGGCGGGCGAGGCGCTACCCTTCCCCCCGGCGCAGCGGGAGGAGCTGCTGATGTGCGTCTGGCTCCACGACGTGGGCAAGGTCATCACGCCCCTGGAGGTCATGGACAAGGCCGAGCGGCTGCTGCCCCGGCAGCGGGATGAGATCCGCCACCGGATCGACCGCATCCGTCTCCAGGCACGGCTGGACTGCGCCCAGGGGAAGATCACCCCGGCGGAGCTGGAGGAGCGGGACCGCGAGGCCCAGGAGACGTGGGACCGGCTGCGGAAGATCAGCCTGGGCGGCTTCGTCACCGACGAGCAGGCTGCGTGGCTGGGGGAGGTCCGGGCCAGAACCTACGAAAACGCCCTGGACGGCGGCGTGCAGAGTCCATGGCTGATGGAGGACGAGTACGCGATGCTGTCCATCCGCCGCGGGACCCTCTCCCCGGAGGAGCGGCACGTGATGGAGGAGCATGTGGAGGTAACGGCGCGTCTCCTCTCGCAGATCGCGTTCTCCAAGGACCTGCGCCGCGTCCCGGTGTGGGCGGCGGCGCACCACGAGCTGCTCAACGGCAGCGGGTATCCGCACCACCTGACAGCCGACAGCATCCCCCGGGAGGTCCGCATCCTGACGATCCTGGACATCTTTGACGCCCTGGTGGCCGACGACCGCCCGTACAAGCCGGGGATGCCCGTGGACCGGGCGCTGACGATCCTGAAGGAGATGGCCGAGAAGGAGGGCAAGCTGGATGCGGAGCTGGTGGCTCTCTTCACCGAGAGCCGCTGCTGGGAGCAGATCTAAAATACGGCTGGCAGGCTGCTGCGACGCCCCTTGATCCGGTGTTCGCAGAATAACAAACGAAAAAACAGGCGCGAAAGCGCCTGTTTTTTCACGCCCGTGAGCGCAGGAGCGGAGAATTTGCCGCTTCGCTCTGAATGGCAGCAATACTGTTTCTGAATAAAATGGTTGATTATCTCAACAAAGTATCAGAGTCTGGCGGAGGCCATGCGGGCGTGTGCGGATGCGCCAGGCGCTGCTGCTGAAGCAGCCGGAGGGCGTCGCCATCCCCAGCGAGCGGACGGTCTGCCGCAGGTCATTTATTATCACGCGGTATGTCCCGGAGGAATCCTATACCTATGACCATCGGGTCCTGACACAATGGCCGCCGCGGGCTGATGGAGGGAGGCCAATTTCCGGATTCCGTGAAACGGCCGGCGGTGCGCCGGTGGAATTCTCAGCGCCGGCGATATTCTGGCTGGAGGCGGTCTGGCCTAAAGCCGTTACTTGAGGTTTCCTGACTGTGGGTCTTTACATTTACCGGGATTTCCGTTAGAATAGGAAGGAAAAGACGCCGGGCGCGGCGATTTTGGAATTTGGAAAAGGAGACGATTCGATTATGGCAGATCAGGATTGGAGTGGGCTGCCCTTGACAGACACCTCGGTGGAGCCCTGGGAAACCAAAACCCCGAAAAAGAAGAAAACTGGACTGATCGTGGGCATTGCGGCGGCGGTGGTGGCCGTGGCCGCGGGCGTGGGGGCGTATTTTGTGCTGGGCGCCTCAAAAAACCCCGACAAGCTTTTGGCCGACGCCTGGGAAAAGACCAACGAAGCCCGGGAGGAGCGCGCCGCCGGCCAGCCCCTGCGGGCCATGGGCGCGGCTATGGAGCAGAGCGGCGGCACCTTCTCCGGCGAGGTGTCCGCCCTGACGGTCAACGGTGAGGAGCTCCTGGACCAGCTGGGCATTGCCGCCGTCAGCGACGGCGAGAGCGTCCGGGTGGACCTGGATATCTCTGCAGAGGAGATCCAGGGGCTGGACCTGGGCGTCTACCTGGGCGACCGGACCATGGGCCTTTCCAGCGAGCAGATTCTGGGCGACGACACCTTCTATATGCTGGACCTCAAGGACCCCGCTGCCGCGGCACGCGGCACCATCTTTGACCCCGACACCGGCGTCTACCCCCTGGACGAGGCGAGCCTGGAGCAGCTGAAGGAGCTGGGCGAGCTGTTCAGCGGGGACGGCGTGCAGACCTTCGACGCCGAGGGCATGACGAAAGCGTTCGAGGACGCGGCGGAGATCTACGAGGAGTTCGTAAAGAGCGTCGAGGGCGAGAAGGACTCCGGCAAGTGCCCCGGCAGCGGCGACAAGGCCACGGTCCTCACCTACGTCTACCCCGCCAAGGACGTCATCGACCTGCTGGAGGATATGTGCAACGCTGTGCTGGACAGCGACGGCTTCCAGTCGTATCTGGACTATCTGACCTCCCTGGACGCCACGCTGGACACGGCAGACCTCCGCCAGGCCCTGCGGGAGACCTTCCTGACCCTGCGGCGGGATTACTCCGGCGACGTGACCGTCACCTACTACATTGTGGACGGCGAGATGGCGTATCTCCAGGTGGACTGCGACCCCACCTACCAGGGTGAGACGCTGAATATCCACGCGGACGCCGACCTGGGCCTGGACTCCGGTGAGCTGTCTGCAGAGGTAACGCTGGCGGCCGACGGCGAGGAGATTTGCATCAGCCTCACCAGCGAGCAGAAGGAAAAGGGCGGCGTGGCCACTGATGAATGGAGCGTCTCTGTGGACGCCATGGGCCAGGATGCTTTCCGGTGCAGCGGCAGCTCCGAATGGGACACCGCCAGCGGCGCGCTGGAGAGCCGCTTTGACATGGAGGCCCAGGGCGAGACGCTGTTCTCCCTCCGGGGCCGGGGCGTGCTGGCCGCGGACAAAACCAGCTTCGCGCTGGAGTACAGCGACCTGACCCTGACCGCCGACGGCGAGAGCCTGTCCATGGGCCTGAAGCTGAGCTACGACAGCAAACCCTCCGATCCCAAGCCTGCCAGGACCCGCGACTTCTTCTCCCTGAGCCAGGCAGAGGCGGAGGCCCTGGTGACCAACGCCATGACCAACATGGGCGCGGCGGGTGAGCTGATCGGCGTCCTCGACGGCGGCACGTCCGGCGGTTATGGGGCGGAGGGCCCGATTGACGGCGGCGCCAGCGAATGGGTCGCGCCAGCCCCGGCGGTCTCTCCCGCTCCCGGCTTTGACCAGCTGGGCGTGATGACGCTCAACGGCGAGGACGTCTATGCACCGCTGTATCTGGCGTACAGCCACGGCGATGAGGAGCGCGCCGGCTATATGACCGATACCTTCTCCTGCAACGTCTACGTCTACCGCGACTACGGCGACACCGCCCAGGAGAACATGGAGTGGACCACTGACTATTGGGAGGATTACGGCGACACCGCCGAGATCAGCGAGGTCCTTGCCAGCGGCAATAAGGCCGCGCGGTGGATGCGCGAGGGTGACTACGTGATGATCAGCACCATTGAAATGCGGGGCGAGACGGCAGTGTTTACGGATATTGCCTTTGACCTTGGCAACATGACGGACGAGGAGATCACGCTGGTGATGGAGCTGGACTGGGCGCTGGAGATGCCGATGAGCATCAGCCAGCTGCTGTATTGATCGAGTATTTGAGAACGGATGTGAACCAATGAGCGAACAGGAATACAGGACCGGCAAATGCAGCCAGTGCGGCGAGGAGCTGCGCGTCCCGGCGCGGCTGGAGACCTTCTCGTGCATGTTCTGCGGCGCGAAGCTGACGCCGGCGGAGCTGGTGCAGGAGCTGAGGCCCCTGGACCTGGAGGGCGATCCGGCAGCGCTGATGGAAACGGTCTGCGCGCAGATCGGCCGGTGTGTCACCGAGTACACGGGCCTCCAGCGGAAGATCAGCCGCAAAGAGTACGACAGCGCCTTCGAGGCCTACGAGCGGGACTGCCGCGGGCTGTTCGAGCAGCTGGACCTGGCCTGCCGCATCGACCCGGACCACAGCGCGGCCTATATCGACCGGGCCGTGGATGCATTCCTGGACCAGGTGGAGGCCGGCTGGCACAGCCGGAAGGAATGGAAGGTCCAGTACAAGCGCAGCCTCATCCGGGACGACGACAAGATGGTCATCGCCATCTTCCTGGCGCCCATGGTGGACCGGCTGCGGCTGTCGGTCAGCGGGGATTTCTGCCAGACGCTGCAAAAGAAGTGGGTGGCGCGGCATCCCAAGTCGCCGTTTTACCTGGGGACCTACGCGGATATCTCCGGCGGCTTCCGCAAGCGGTTCAAGCTGTGCTTCATCACCACCGCGGTGTGCGAGTCCGAGGGCAGGCCCGACGACTGCGCGGAGCTGACGGCCTTCCGGGCATTCCGGGACGGCTACCTGATGGACTGCCCCGACGGGCCGGACCTGGTGGCGCGGTACTACGACATCGCGCCGGGCATCGTGACCTGTATCGATCACTGCGGCGACCGCGCGGCCCGCTACGCGGCCATCCGGCGGCAGTATCTCGGCCCCTGCTACGCGGATTTGCAGGCAGGACGCCTGGCGGCGTGCAAGGCGCGCTATACGCGGATGGTGCTGGACCTGGAGGCACAGTATCTCAGCTGAATTGCAAAAAAACGCCGGTCTTCTCAGACCGGCGTTTTTTTATGCTTCCTCGCCCGGCTGGACGGCGACGGTGCAGGCTACCGCTAGGGCGCCGCAGCCGATGTGGCACGAGACGCTCAGGGACAGTGGATCCACGAACATCTCCTTCCCCGGGAACGCCGCCGCCACCTCGGCGCGCCAATCCTGGGCCTCCTCGGGGTTTCCGGAGTAGGCCAGATCGATCTCCAGCGTGCCGGCGGCCCACTGCCGCGGGAAACGGTCCCGGATATCCTTGCGGATGGCCTCGAGCATGGCGTGGCGCGCGGCCTTCTTGCCCCGGACCTTGGCGTAGGCGTCCAGCTTCTCCCCCTGGATCTGGAGGACCGGCTTGAGATTCAGCACCGTCCCAATGGCCGCGGCGGCAGGGGTGATGCGACCGCCCTTTTTCAGGTATTTCAGAGTCTCCAGCGTGATATAGATACTGGACTCAAAGCGGCGGCGCTCCAGAATCTCCCGAATCTGCGCCGCATCCTTTCCCTCTTTGGCCAGCAGCAGGGCGTCCAGAACTGCGCGGCGCTGGGTGATGGAGATGCGCTGGTTGTTGACCACCTGCACCCGGCCCTCGTAGCCCTCGGCCAGCATCCGCGCCGACTGGCACGAGCTGCTCAGACCGCTGGACATGGGGATGTACACGATCTCGTCATGGTCCGCGAGCAGCCGGTCCCAGAGGTCGGTGACGTCCCCCGGCGCGGGCTGAGAGGTAGAGATATCCGCGTCCGCCTCCAGGTGGCGGTAGAATTCCTCCTGGCTCAGGGTGATCTCCTCGAAGTAGAGCGCCTCGTTGATGTAAAAGGGCATGGGCAGGACGGCCACGCCCATCTCCTTCCCCACAGCCTGGGTGATGCCGCTGTTGCTGTCTGTGACCACTGCGATTTTCTTCATGAACGGTCCAACGTCCTTTCCACATTTAAAACTGTGAAACCTAGTATAGCGCCTTTCGGGGAAAAAGGCAACTATTTTCCTTGCGGCGGCGTTCCCATGCAGCTTCAATATGCGCAGAGGCTGTGCAGCACCAGGGAAACCAGGCCGCTGTTTTCCGGGACCGGCTCTCTGTCCGGATGCTGGGCGGCAAAACTGGCGATGCGTCCGTCAGGGAGTGTGAAATGGGCTCGTAACAGAGGCCGCTATGGCATGCGCCGGTACAAAAGACGTCATGACCGTGCAAACCGTTGACGACCGCGACCCGGGCTCCCTTAGGCCGCTGTCCGCCGCGAACACCTCCTGCAAGCGCTCCCACGCGTGCAGCCGTCCATTTTTGAATTGCCATACATTGTCATTCCCTTCGCCAGCACATTCTAACTTGCGATTATAGCTGATGTGATAGAGGATTGCAAGGGATTTTATTTTTATCAGCCTCTATGCCAAAAGGCCATCGTCCAATGGGCGATGGCCTTTTGGCATAGAGGCTGCAGGGTTAGCTGAGGTCGCCTTCGGTGTAGTAGCCGGAGTCGATGAGCAGCTCCTCATAGTTGTCAACGGTGCACAGCTGCAGCTGGCAGAGGTAGCTGGGGATGATGCCGGTGCCGTTGTCGTAGTCGGTCTCGTTGTTGACGGGCGGCTCGGCGCCCTTCATGATGGCGTCC
>JAAWBZ010000293.1 GCA_022792945.1 Oscillospiraceae bacterium
CCTGCTGCCTCCTGCCCGGTATCACGGAGGCCCTGTCCCGCAGAAGCCTTATGGCATGTACGCGGTGGTAAGCGGGGAAGACGGCACTGTGCTTGCCAGCCAGAATATCTGGGACGATTCTGCAACGCAGCGGGCCGCCTATGAATCGGATCGGCTTTCCGGTTACCAGAGGATGAAGCTGCGCGTGAACCTTTCGCCGGAAAAGCGGCAGAGCCTGGTGCTCACCCTGTACTATTTCGATCCGGAAGAAGTAAAGTTTACGATGGGTTCTGCTGGTATTCCAGCCGGGGATTTGGTGAACCCGGTGGCAGCGGAATTTACCCTGGATCTGGCGGAGGGCACTGCCGCCCCCAGCGCGAATTATAAAAAGCAGGGGCTTGTAAAGCCGGATGCAGAAATGTCCCCTTATATACCGCACCATCCTGAGCTGCAGGAGGGGATATACGTGCAGGGGGTGACGGAGGACATGATGTTTGAAGACCAGCATGTGAGCTGGATAAGCCTGTGCGTCAGGCCAGATCGGCTGCCATGGGTGCAGGACTGGGCCTTGCAGTGCTATATCGGTGATAAGCTGGCCCAGACTGTATACGCCTGCGATGTCCAGGATGACAGCGCCTATAACGAGAGAAGCGGCGCCCTGGGGGATCTTGCCGTATATAACAGCGGCAGCGGGCTTTTCTGGCGGGAAGAGAGCGGGCAGTCTAATTATGAGGATGATGACTATGCCCACCTGCACTTCATCGTAAAGTATCCGGAGTGGGATTTGGACAGCTATGGCGGGGTGATATCCTCTTTCAGCCGGATGGATCTGGTGGACGCCGCTACAGGCCAGGTGATACTGGAGGATCTGTGCGGGATAAACCGGGCGCTCCTGGAGGAAACCCTGTGCGGAAACCTTTATAAGGAGTTAGAAGAAGGGAACAGCGCCGGGGCGGACGAGTCGGAAGGGGCTGCATCAGACTATAATTGACACGCTTAAAACGGCGGGCCTTCAGCGGCCCGCCGTTTTGCTTTTCCCAGGGAGGCTTTCCCTCTTTTGCCTGGGGAGCGTCCAAAGTGAGTATTTTAAAAAATGAAGAAAAACAAAAGTTTCGTCCATTCGTTTACGAATGGATCACCTTCTTCAAAGGTGGTGGGGTATTTAGGGGCGAAGCCCCTAAGCCGCCGGAGGCATAAAACGCGCTGTCTGGACGCTCCCTTTTGCCTGTTCAGGCTTGCGCAATTTATATTTTTGCGATATACTTATAAAGTATATGCCCGCCAGTGTCTCAGCGGGCTGTGAAACAGGGACGGGCGCTGCCTCTCATATGGAACCTGCGGGTTCCTCCATCTGCCCTTCCC
>JAAWBZ010000097.1 GCA_022792945.1 Oscillospiraceae bacterium
CGCAAAGAATTTATGCGTCAGAAACAGCAAATCGTGAACACTCTTTTTGAGCAAGGCAGCTGCTGATTTTGTTACCCACCCCCGCCGAAAAACTACAAAATTTCTTCGGCGTTTTCTTACAATTTCAAATTGGCGTTGACAAATGGAGAAGTTTCAGAAATCGCAGGAAACTGCACCTGCACCCAATGTTCGTGAGGCAATAAGTGCAAATGCGTACTGCTATGCGGACTACTCGTATAAAGTCATCATGGAGCGCATCAAAGAATTTGAGACTGGACTTGATGACGAACACGAGGTAGCGGTAAAGCTGGCCTCATTTGGACAGGCTATAACCATGTCCGTGAGTGATATCGGGTACTCCAACCCAAGTACATTGATTTTTTACGGCTATGTTGGAGAGCAATACGCTACTTTAGTTCAGCACATGTCACAGCTTAATTTTTTGCTTCTCGCCGTAAAGAAAAAATGGCTATATTGATGGAAAGACTGTTTTGATTTATCCGAGAAGTAATGCTATTCAATTCCCCTCTTATGTACCAAAGTCCATAAGGCAAGATTACGAAGAGGCTTGCGCAATCAGTAGTCAAAGCCCCAAAGCTTCCGCCACACTAGCTCGCCGCTGCCTTCAAGGAATGATTCGTGATTTCTGGAGAATCAAGAAAAACCGCCTCATAGATGAAATAGCAGACTTGCAAGGAAAAATACCTGCTTCGCAGTGGGCAGCAATTGACGCATTACGCAAAATCGGAAATATCGGTGCCCACATGGAAAAGGACGTTAATACCATCATCGATGTTGACCAAGGGGAAGCTGAAAGACTGATAATGCTAATAGAATTGTTGATTGATAAGTGGTACATTGCACGGAATGAAGAAGCAACCCTCTTGGAAAGCATTGTTGCGGACGTTGAAAGTAAAAGATTGCCTAAGTGATTTTAGTTTCCGAATCATGTTCTGCCAACAATTCGCCCTCAAAGCTCCAGTATTGGATCACAATACGGCACGGGTCTTCTTTACTTCCCGCCCCTCTTGCCGCAGTCGTCTTGATAACCCGGATAACCTCTGCGCTGTTTGTCCCCCCAGGACGAGCAGCGCTTTTTTCTATGCTCATGCTCCTTCACCCCCTTTCAGACTTGATATGCCAATGTAGGCTCCTTGCCCACAACCTACGTGCTACTCTGGCTGGCTTTTTCATGCACCGCTCGATCCTGCTCGGCAATATAGTCCAGCGAAACATCAAACAGCTTGGATATCTTTTCAGCCAAAGCCATGTCTAAACGTTGCTGCCGGATTCCTTTTTCAATTAAGGAATAGTAACTTTCCGATACGCCAAGTTTTGATGCTGCTACTTTCAGCGTGAGGCCCTGGTCCCGACGTAATTTCAACAGCCATTCTCTCATAATCTCACTTCCTTTCTATACATTTTGGAAAGTATATGTCTATATTACCATTAACTATACGATTTGTCAAGAATTTTCTATACAATTCGTAAAGTTCTATTTACTTTTCAATTTGTGAAGTGTAAGATGGCCACAGAGAGGTGATAACGCATGAATCGTATCCGCGAATTAAGAAAAGCCCGTGGTATCACCATGAAACAACTGGGTGAGGCAATTGGGCTTGCAGAAAGTACTATTTCGCACTACGAGACGGGCCGGCGCCAGCCAGATAATGAAGCGCTTTTTAAACTTGGAGACTATTTGAACGTCCCACTTGGATACTTACTCGGTTCTGAAGTTAAGGACCAGTATTCTGCAAAATTCAGAGAAGAATTATTCTGCCGTCTCGAAAGAGACGAGCTGTCTGGTGATGAGGATTGCGCCTGCTATGAACCTGAGTTAAGAGAAATAGTTAATAGTGAGTATCCGCTTTCTTTTGCTGAAGCATGTGATGCAGCCGAAAAGGCCGGAATATCAATTGATGATTTGATTTGGGACAACGCTGATAACATACCTGACAATAGTAAAAAATCCCCCGGTACAGATAAATCCGTACCGGAGGACGAACAGGACAAAGAGATTATGCGCCTTGTGGCAAAGATGACGCCTGAGCAGAAGGTTCTTCTGCTGGCGCTCCTGCGCACAACACTCGGGCAAAGTCAAGGAACACCTGCTTCTGGTCAGGTGTCAAGCACTTGATAAACTCCAGAATTTGAGCGTCAAGGTCTGGCATAGCATTTCCTTTCCGCCCTGGCGCCAAGGTTGTGTAGTTTGCGCAATTTCATTATAACACACGGGAAGAAAATTGTGGAAAAAATATAAGAATTAAGGAGTTTCTGCGATGATGTACCCATTTCTGACTCTGGATGACGGCACAGAGATCGTCCACTCGGAGATGCAGGAGAACGGGCAGGTCAAGGTGTATCTGGAGCGGCCGGATGAAAAGGACTGTTTTCACCATGCCACCTGCTATCTGCCCGGCTATACCTGGGAGGACGCCTTTGGCTTTTCCCCGGCAGAGCTGGCGCGCTTCGACGAAGTGATCCACTCTACGGCGCACCTGATCCTGCAATTTTCCCAGGAGGGAGGCTTCGACGGTGCCGCAAGTTTTTAAGATCGGCTCCTACTGGGTGTTCTTCTGGTCCAACGAGAACGACCCGCTCGAGCCGATCCACGTCCACGTCTGCCAGGGCGCGCCCCGAGCCGACGCGACAAAGGTCTGGATCACACAGGCTGGCAAGTGTTATCTCTGTCACAACCGCTCCCAGATCCCGGAGCGGACGCTTCGCAATATCCTGCAAATCATCGAGGCGAGAAGCAACGAGGTCATTGAGAAGTGGATTTCTTATTTTGGACAAATCCGGTATTATTGCTGACAAAATAAAAACCGCCCCCGGTGCTGCAAACACCGGAGGCGGCTGTGAGGGCAACAAACTTTCGACGGCCTGTTGCCCTCCTATCATACTATGGATCGGAGGGGAACGCAATCGCAAAACGATCAGTCAAGCGGGAAAACGGCTGCGGCTCTGTGTATAAGCGCAGCGACGTCCGCACGCGTCCTTGGGTGGCTGTGGCCCCGGCGCGTTATGTAGCAGACCCGGTGACGGGGAGGATCAAGGCGGTGCGGGAGCGGCTTGGCTCCTTCGCAACAGCTCGCGAGGCCAAGGACGCATTGGAAGAATTCCGGCGTGCGCCGACGGCCAAAGTCAACATTACATTTGCGGGTGTCTATGAGGAATGGAGCGAGATTGCATTCCGCACCATCTCAAAACAGACCCAGGACAATTATACGGCCTCCTATGCCAAGTTCTCCAGTCTGTACAATGAGACGTTCCGGGAACTGCGGACCGGACAGTATCAAGCTGTCATCGACTACTATTCCGCGCCGTTTCCTGCCGTAAAGAACAATGGCAGCCCTAAGCTGGACAGTACCGGACAGCCAGCTATGTCCAAGCCGCTTTCGTTTTCGTCCCTGTCCAAGATGAAGGCCTTGCTGACGCAGCTGTATGACTACGCTATGCAGAATGATATTGTCCACAAGAATTACGCCGCATTCCTCACACTGCCCAGGCATGAGAAAGCCCCCAAGGACTGTTTTACCGAGCAGGAGCTCCAACGGATTGAGAGCGCGGTAGGCAGCGTCCCCCATGCAGACAGTATTCTGCTCATGTGCTATACCGGCTTTCGAATCGCGGAGTTCCTGGAGCTGCGGCCAGAAGACTATGATCCGATGAACCGCACGCTGACCGGTGGGAAAAAGACTGAGGCAGGCCGCAACAGAATCGTCCCAGTTTACAAGAGGATACAGCCCATTCTGGATGCAAAGCTGGCTATGGGTGGCGAAACCATTATCTGCAATGAAGATGGGAAGCCGTACACACCGGACAGCTTCCGACGGCGCTACTATTTTCCAGCTCTGGAAAAGCTGGGCATACGGCGGCTAACGCCCCATGCGACGCGCCATACTTTCGCCACCCGCTTATCTGCAGCTGGCGCCAGGGCGGAGGATATCCAGGCTCTGGCCGGGCATGAGGACTATGAAATGACTGCGAACACATACATCCATCAGGACATCGCTACGCTGCGGCGTGCGATAGAAAAAATGGCTTGACACACGGGCACCCCAAATAATTGGTACAGAGCATTTTTAGGGGATCAAGGCCCGGAGCAACCCCGGAGCAACATCCCGAAAACAGCAGAAAGAATCACATGAAAAAAGTTCAGAAAAACCACCGAAATCATAAGATTTCGGTGGTTTTGGTCCGAGTGACTGGATTCGAACCAGCGGCCTCTTGAACCCCATTCAAGCGCGATACCAAACTTCGCCACACCCGGATTTTCTTGCTGCGCTTTCCAGCGCTCAAATATCATATCACAGGCGGACGGATTTTGCAAGCCCTAATTTGAAAAAATCGGGAAATTTTGCGCCTCGCTCACCGAAAGGCCTCCAGCGACGCGTCCAGCAGCGCCAGGCGGGTGCTTTTGGCAAAATCCGGGGCGTATGCCGGCAGGTGCGTGCGGATGGCTTTGGACAGAAGGTCCGGGTTCAGCGACGGGTTCTGCGCGCAGATCACCGCCTCCAGGCACAGGGTATGCCCGTCTGCCGCCCGGACCGTCAGCGCGCGGATCAGGGGGCGGATATCCTGCTGAACGGGCCCGTTTTTGGAGTTCTTCTCCACCACCAGAGTCTCCCGGGCAAACAGCGCCTCCAGCTGCGCCGCGGCCCCCTCCGAAACGCCGCGGTCGTATTTCAGGTCCACCCGGACGCGGAGGTGGGTCAGCTCCTTGAGCCTGCGGGTGCCCTCATACGCCTCGCGGCAGACAATGCCCGCCGGCAGCACGGCGTTGAGCCGCGCGGGGAGCGCCCCCAGGTCCACGGTCTCATCGGTCAGCTCGCACTCCAGCAGCTCGCAGACGCTCTCCGTGCCCACCGACAGGGGCAGCGCCAGGGAGACGAAAGCGTGGGGACTGTAGCCCTGGGTGTGGCGCAGGGAGAGCCCCGCCCGGCGGAACGCCCGCTGAAATACCCGCATCAGGTCCAGGTGGGAGATCCAAATGCCGCTGCCGGTCTTCTCAAACCGAATCCTAAGCATCGCAGACGCCCCCTTCCAGCAGCCGGTCCGCGCCGCAGCCGGCGCAGCCGGCCCGGCAGTCCCGGGTCACCTGGGACTGATAGGCCCGCTCCCGCTCCCGCCAGAGAAAGTCCCTCTGAACACCCGCCGAGACGGTCTCCCAGGGCAGGACCTCGCCGCGGTCCAAGGCACGGGTGTAAAAATCCGGGTCCATGCCGCAGGCGCGGAAGGCCTCCAGCCAGATATCGTAGCGGAAATACTCATCCCAGGCGTCCAGCCGCGCACCGTTTTCCACGGCCCGCTGGATCACCGCGCCCAGCCGCCGGTCGCCCCGGGCCAGGACGGCCTCCAGGCGGCTGAGGCTGGGGTCGTGCCACTTGTAGTCCACGCTCTTGGCGTAAATGGCCTCCTTTAAAAGCCGCTGGCGTCGGGTGTACTCCTCCGGAGCGATCTGCGCCTCCCACTGGAAGGGGGTGAAGGGCTTGGGGACGAAAAAGGCCGTGGAAACGCTGATACGGCAGCCCCGCTTGCGGCTGCTGGCCTTCTCCCGCCAGACCTTGAGGATTTTGTAGACCAGCTCCGCGATGCCCAGCACATCCTCGTCGGTCTCAGTGGGTAGACCCAGCATAAAATAGAGCTTGACGCTGCTCCACCCGCCCTCAAAGGCCGTGGCGCAGGTCTCCAGGATCTCCGCCTCGGTGACATTCTTATTGATGGCGTCCCGCAGCCGCTGCGTGCCGGCCTCGGGGGCGAAGGTGAGGCCGCTTTTGCGCACCTTCTGCACCTTCCCCATCAGCTCCCGGGAGAAGTTGTCCGCCCGGAGGGACGGCAGAGAAAGGTTGATCTGCCGGGGGACGCAGTAGTCCAGCAGCCGGTCCGTCAGCGGCCCCAGCCGGCGGTAGTCGGAGGTGGAGAGGCTGGAGAGGGTGATCTCATGGCAGCCGGAGTCGGAGAGCGCCTCCTCCGCCTGCCGGGCCAGGACCTCGGCGCTGCGGGACCGCACCGGGCGGTAGCAGAAGCCCGCTTGGCAGAAGCGGCACCCGCGGATGCAGCCGCGGAACAGCTCCAGATTGGTCCGGTCGTGGACGATCTCCGTGGAGGGAACGATGTCCCGGGTGGGATAGTACGCCTGATCCAGATCCTGGATGATGCGCTTGGTGACTGTCTCCGGCGCGCCCGGCCGGGGCGTAATGGCCGCCAGGCGGCCGTCGGGGCCGTAGGTGTGGCTGTAGAAGGAGGGAACATAGACGCCCTCAATCCGGGAAACCGCCTCCAGAAAGGCGTCCTTGTCCCAGCCCTCCCCCTTGGCCCGGGCGTAGAGGTTTAAAATTTCCACCGTGACCTCCTCCCCCTCGCCCAGGGAGAAGAAGTCGAAGAAATCCGCCAGCGGCTCGGGGTTGTACATGCACGCACCGCCGGCAAAGACGATATTCTGGAGGCCCGTCCGCTCCGCCGCCCGCAGGGGGACGCCGGAGAGGCGGAGCATGTTGAGGATATTGGAGTAGCTCATCTCATAGCCCACGGTGAAGGCGATCAGGTCGTGGCAGCGCACCGGATCGCGGCTCTCCAGCGTCCAGAGGGGAATGTTGTGGAGGCGCATCTGGTGCTCCATATCGCCCCAGGGGGCGAAGGCCCGTTCGCACCAGACGTTCGGCATTTGGTTCATCACGCCGTAGAGGATGCGCATCCCCAGGTTGGACATTCCGATCTCATAGGTGTCCGGGAAGCAGAACGCCACCCGGACATCCACCTGTGCCGGGTCCTTGACGATCTGGTTGTACTCACCGCCGACATAGCGAGCCGGCTTCTGCACCCGGGGCAGAATTCGTTCCATCAGTGTGGTCATAGGGGACCTCTTTTCCTGTTCGTTGCCCCCATTATATCGCTTTTGCCGCCGGATTACAATGGCTTTTTCGCGTCCTCTGCGACGCCCAGGCCCACGCGCAGCAGCGTCAACGCCGCCACCAGGACCGGCCACAGGCCGCCACCCAGGCCCGCGCTGACCCAGATGGAGAGGCCCGCCAGCCCCGCGCCGCAGACGACCGCCGCCACTGTCATCACCCGCCGTGCCGCCGCCGGTCCGCGCCGCAGCAGGATCCACGCCCGCAGCGCCCGCCCGCCGTCCAGCGGCGAGACGGGCAGGAGGTTGAACACCGCCAGACACAAAGAGAGCGTGGCGAACATCGGGAACCACCGTCCCAGAGGCACCAGACACACATTGGTCAGCGGCCCCGCCAGGGCGCAGAGGATCTCCCGCCGGTAGTCCATCTCCCCGGTCTCCAGCACAGCCCCGCCCAGGTTCAGCCGCAGCTGCCGGATGGGCACTCCCGTCAGTGCCAGCGCGGCGGCGTGCCCCAGCTCATGGCAGGCCATGGCCGCGCAGAAGGGCCAGAAGCTGTGCATGGGGTTCAGGTAGTACAGCGCGCACATCATGGCCACCCACCCGGGGCCGATATCAAGAAAGCCCATCGCCGGTCATCTCCATATAAAATGCCTGCACCGCCTCCCGCAGCGGCGCGCCCTGCTCCATGGAGCCGCCCAGGGCCGCGAAGGCCGCCATGACGCGGTTGTCCTCCCGCCCGATGATCCAGGGGCGCAGCACCTCCGCCGCCTGGGGGCAGTAAAGCTTGGCGCACAGCGTCAGTGCGCACAGCGCCAGCGACACCTTCCGGCGCGCACCCAGCCGGCTTGTCCGGGCCGGCGTCCTCTTCTCTTCCATCCTCGGTCCCTCCTTCGGTCTCGTTGATACAATGTATGCGCCGCGTAGGTTTTCAGAACCGCCGCCGTCCCGCGGGTTTTTGCCGGAAAAAGCAATGGACATTCCACCCCGGAGGTGCGATAATAGAACCGCAACGCATACCGGCGCCGCTTTTGGCGCACCGGACACAGGATGGACGCCATGCAGCGGGATTTTTACGCGGTATTCGACTTTGACGGCACCATCTCGACGCTCCGCAGCAGCCGGGGGGGCATCATGCAGCCGCTGATGCCGGAGGTGCTCTGCCCCGGCAGCCATGACAGGGCAGGCGCGGGGCTGTCATCTGCTGCTGGCCAGCGGCACCGACCACGCCGGCGTCAAGGAGGCGCGCGCTTCTGGGGGTGGACGGCTGTTTTGAGCGCATCCAGATTGCGCTGATGAAGCAGGGCCCGGTCACCCACATCGCCGGCAGCGGCGCGGCCATCGGCGCATATATCGAGGGGCGCCCCGGCCGCTTCCCCCACACGGAGGTCAATGTGGCCTGCAGCGCCTGGAGGCTGGGCATCCCCGCCACCTGCCGCATTGCCACCGGAGAGGCCACGGGGCGGGACTTCCGCGCCATGTGCCAGTCGGTCTCGTAGCTGGAGGGCGGCGTGTTCTTAAGCTTCGGCTCGGCGGTCATTGGGCCGGAGATGTTCCTCCAGGCCCTGTCCATCGCCCGGAACCTGGACCACCCCACCCGGCACATCACCACGGCCAATTTCGACCTGAAGGACCTGGGCGTGACCGGGGACGACTGGCGCGGCGTGATGCTGCGGCGCTGCTGTGAGGAACGGGACATCCGGACGGACGGCCGGAAATTCCCGGGCACGCGGCCAGCACCTACTGCAAGCCCAACGAGGCGGAGGGCTGCCGGGCCGTCCACGGCTGTCTGCCGGGGGACGCGGCGGCGGAATGCGCCCTGGCCCTCTCCGACACGACGGGCCGCGGCATCTGCATGACCCTGGGAGCGGGCGGCTGCCTCCACGCGGAAAACGGCGGCGTGGTCCATGCGGAAGCCGCCGCGCCGCTGGGGGCGGCTCCGGAGACGGCCATGGCCAACCTCACCATCGGCAAGCTGGGCGTCACCGGGACGGCCAGCCCGGAAGAAATCTGCGCCGCCGCCCGGCGGCAGCTTCTGCAAGGAGGAAATCGAGAATGACACATTTGGAATTGCTGCTCTCCCGCTATCCGGCGCTGGCCCCCTGCCGGGAGGATATCCAGCGGGCCTTCGCGCTGCTGCGGGACGCCTACGCCGGCGGCGGCAAGCTGTTAGCCTGCGGCAACGGCGGCAGCGCCAGCGACGCGGCCCACATCGTGGGCGAGCTGATGAAGTCCTTCGCCCGTCCCCGGGACATCGGCAGCGCGCGGCAGCGGCTCTGCGACGCCCTGCCCGAGGCCGACGCGGCGTATCTGGCCGCGGGGCTGGAGGGGGCCTTGCCCGCAGTCTCGCTCCACGGCGAGGTGGCGCTGGTCAGCGCCTTTGCCAACGACGCGGCCCCGGATCTGATCTATGCCCAGCAGGTGCTGGGCCTGGGCCGTCCGGGGGACAGCCTGCTGGCCCTGAGCACCTCCGGGAACTCGAAAAACGTGGTCCGCGCGGTGCAGACGGCCAAGGCCCTGGGCCTTGGGACCGTGGGCCTCACCGGCCGCGGCGGCGGCGCGCTGGCCAAGTGGTGCGACGTGTGCGTCCGCGTTCCGGAAACCGAGACCTACCGGGTACAGGAGCTGCACCTGCCGGTCTATCACGCCCTCTGCCGGATGCTGGAGGACCACTTCTTTGGAGGCGGGGCGGCATGAGCGTGGAAAAACTCTGCTTCGGCGTGGACGTGGGCGGCACCAAAACGGCGGTCTGTGCGGGCCTGGAGCGGGCGGACGGCATGGAAATTCTCGACCGCGCGGCCTTCGCCACCACGCCCCATGAGCCGGAGCCGACTCTCCAGAAGCTCCTGGCACTTCTGGGGAAGCTGAAAAACACCCACGGCGCGCCGGCAGCGGTGGGCGTCTCCTGCGGCGGGCCGCTGGACGCGGCGGCGGGGAGGATCTATGCCCCGCCCAACCTCCCCGGCTGGGACGGCGTGGGCATCACCGGGCGCATCACGGCGCATCTGGGCGTCCCGGCGGCGCTGGAGAACGACGCCGACGCCGGCGCTCTGGCTGAGCACCGCTACGGCGCGGGCCGCGGCGCGGACAGCATGATCTTCCTGACCTTCGGCACCGGCCTGGGGGCAGGGCTGATCCTCAACGGCGCGCTCTACCGCGGCGCGTCGGGCATGGCCGGCGAGGCGGGCCACATCCGCCTGGCCCCCGGCGGCCCCGTGGGCTACTACAAGGCCGGGTCCTTTGAGGGCTTTTGCAGCGGCGGCGGCCTCCGGCAGCTGGGGCAGATGGAAATCGAGCGGCGTCTGGCCCAGGGCGGCGCGGCGCCCTGGGTCCGCGCCCACGCCGGGGGCGGCGGTCCCAGTGCCCGGGAGCTGGCTGAGGCGGCCCGGGCCGGCGACGCGGCGGCGCTGGCGGTCTTCGAGCTGTGCGGGACCCGCTTTGGCGAGGGGCTTTCGGTGCTCATCGACCTTCTCAACCCCCAGCGCATCGTCGCCGGGAGCATCTTCGCCCGCTGCGAGGACCTGCTGCGCCCCGCCATGGAGCGGGCCATCGCCCGGGAGGCCCTGACCCCCAGCGCCCGCGCGTGTCAGGTGGTCCCGGCACAGCTGGGAGAGCAAATCGGAGACTATGCCGCGCTCAGCGTGGCCTTCGCCTGCGCGGCGGCGGAAAGCCGCGGGAAAGGAGCCTAGAGATGGCCGTATTTCATGGAACCGTCTATGCCGAATCCATTTTGTCCAACGTGGACCTGCACGTCCTGCTGCCGCTGCCGGAGGAGCGCGAATACCGTCCGGCCCCGGGCCAACGATACCCGGTGCTGTACCTGCTCCACGGGGCCTACAGCGGCGGCACGGACTGGCTGTACCGGACGCGGATCGCCTGTTATGCCCAGGCCCACAGCATCGCGGTGGTGCTGGCCTCCGCCGGGAACAGCTTCTATCTGGACCAGCCCCAGGGGCCGGCCTATGAGCGGTTTTTCGCCCGGGAGCTGCCAAATCTGGCCGAGTCGATCTTCCCCCTGTCGGACCGCCGGGAGGACCGCTATATCGCAGGCCTCTCCATGGGCGGCTACGGCGCGCTGCGCCTGGCGCTGCTGCATCCGGAGCGCTATACGGCCGCGGCGGCGCTCTCCGGGGCGTTCGACCTGCCGCAGGACCACGCCCTGCTGGCCCCGCAGCACGCGGCGGGCCAGGCGGTCTTCGCCCCCCTGACCCAGTGCGGCGCGGACCAATGGGACCTGGCGGTCCTGGCCCGCCGTGCCCAGGCGTCCGGGGCAGCGCTGCCGCGGCTGATGCTCTCCTGCGGCACAGAGGACTTCACCCTGGAGATGAACCGCGCGCAAAGGACCCGCCTGGAGGCCCTGGGCATCCCCGTCGCCTACGAGGAGCACCCCGGCGCGCATGATTGGGACTATTGGGATACCCATATCCAAAGGGTCCTCGATTGGTTCCACATACAGCCCGCCGCCTCCGCATAAGACGCTTTCTGAATCAGAATTCTCCATTTTTATGCGGGACAAATCCAATAAAAACCGGCCTGCCTGGAAAATCCCAGGCAGGCCGCGGATTGTGATCGCACAGCAGTCATCTGCGAATTTCAGCCCAGCACAGGCTTCAGGGCCGGGTAAATTTTCTGGAAGCGCGCGTAGGCCGCGTCGTAGCGGTCCGCCGCCTTCGCGTCCGGTTCCGCAACGCTGGTCACCTGGACCATGGCGTCGGCGATCTCCTCGACGCTCTGGTACTCGCCGCAGCCCACCGCCGCCAGCATCGCCGCGCCCAGGCCCGGGCCTTCCTCCGTGGCGATGGACTCCACCGGCATCCGCAGCACGTCCGCCACCATCTGCTTCCAGATGGGACTCTTCGCGCCGCCGCCGCAGATCTTCGTGCGCTGGATATCCACCCCCAGGCCCCGGGCGATCTCCACGCTGTCGCGCACCGCAAAGGTCACGCCCTCCAGGATCGCCTGGGTCATCTGCGCCCGGGTGGTGTTCATGGACAGGCCAATGAACGCGCCGCGGGCCGACGGGTCGTTGTGCGGCGTGCGCTCGCCCATGAGGTAGGGGGCGAACAGCACCTCGTTCTCCCCGCCCGGCACGAATCCCCGCTGCTCGGCGGCGTAGTCCGACGCCTTCAAAATGTCCTCGGTCCACCACTTGTTGCACGACGCCGCGCTGAGGATGCAGCCCATCAGATGGTACTTGCCCGTGGCGTGGGCGAAGGCGTGGAGGGCGTGGTTCTCCGGAAGGCGGAAGCGGTCGTTGGCGATGAACACCGTGCCGGAGGTGCCCAGGGAAATATTGCAGGTGCCGTTCTTCACCGTCCCGGTGCCCACCGCGGCGGCGGCGTTGTCCCCCGCGCCGGCCATGACCTTGACGCGCTCCGGCAGTCCCAGCTCCCGCGCCGCCGACGGCAGGAGGGTCCCCACGCAGTCGTAGCTCTCGAACAGCGCCGGCAGCTGCGCCTCGGTGACGCCGCAGATCTCCAGCATCTCCTTCGACCAGCGCTTGCCCGCCACGTCCAGCAGCAGCATGCCCGACGCGTCGGAATAGTCGCAGCAGTGGACGCCGGTCATTTTATAGGCAATATAGTCCTTGGGCAGCATGATCTTGGCGATGCGCGCAAAATTCTGCGGCTCGTGGTTCTTCACCCAGAGGAGCTTGGGGGCGGTGAAGCCGGCGAAGGCGATGTTGGCGGTATACGCCGCCAGCTTGTCCTGACCGATCCTGTCGTTGAGGTAAGCGGTCTCCGCGCCGGTGCGGCCGTCGTTCCAGAGGATGGCGGGGCGGATGACCCGGTCCTCCTTGTCCAGGATGACCAGCCCGTGCATCTGCCCGCCGAAGCTGACGCCGGCCAGCTGCGAGGCGTCCAGCCCGGCCATCAGCTCCAGAATGCCCGCCTTGGTCTGGGTCCACCAGTCCTCCGGCGCCTGCTCGGACCAGCCGGTGTGCGGCATAGACAGCGGATATTCCTTCGAGACGGTCCGCAGGATCTTCCCGGCGGCGTCCATGAGAATGAGCTTGACGGACGAGGTACCCAGATCGACACCCAAATAATTCATATCCATATCCCCTTTTGCAGCCGGTCGCCCGGCGTGTTTTTCGATACTGTTATAGTATCCCATAGGAGCGCCCCGCTGTCAAGTCCTGGGATTGGCAAAACGCGCCCGCGCCTGGACAAACAGGAGGATGGTTCTTTCCAGGCCTTCGTGCCGCATAGGATGAACCAAAATGCAGGCCGCCGGCGGGGGCGAAACTTTTCCCGGGAGTGATGCTTCAAGCATATTGTTCTTCCCCGCGGACCGTGCTATAATGGCAGTAATAGGATTTTGGAAACAGGAGGCTTCGGCATGAAACGAAAATTTCTCTTCTCCCTGCTCGCCATTGCGCTGGTGTGCGCCCTGAGCGTCCCGGCCCTGGCGGCGTCCGCCGGCACCGTGGTCAACCAGATCATCGGCAACAACAACACCATCGTTTTTATCGACGTCCCCAGCACCCACTGGGCCGCCAACGAGATCAATTCCTTCTCCCAGCAGGGCATCATCTCCGGCTATGAGGACGGCTCCTTCAAGCCCAGCAACGGCGTCACCCGCGAGGAGTTCTGCAAGCTGCTGGTCACCACCTTCGACCAGCCCCTCAGCGTGCCGGAGGAGCCTACCTTCTCCGACGTGGTCCCCTCCCGCTGGTCGTATCCCTATGTGGAGGTCTGCAAGGACTTCCTCACCGGCTACGCCAACCCCTTCGGGGGCCGGCCCGCCTTCCACCCCGCCGATTTCGCCACCCGCGAGGACATTGCCGTGGCTCTGGTGCGCATGATGGGCTTCCGCGACAGCGACGCCAATAACCAGTCCTATGCCCTCCAGCGCTTCGGCGACGGCGCGCAGATTTCGCCGCAGCTGCTGGGCTACGTCAGCCTGGCCTGTGAGCGCGGGCTCATCAACGGCTATGAGGACGGCACCTTCCGCCCCGCGGCCAGCGTCTCCCGGGCGGAGATCGTGGTGCTGCTCAACCGGGCGCTGAAGCAGGCCGTCACCAACATCGAGGACGACCTGCAGGCCTCCGCCGCCGTCCTCTACACCCCCGACGGCCGGACCGCCACCATCACCATTACCGCCGAGGAGGGTTCCACCGTCACCGTCAACGGCCAGGCTGTGTCCATGAGCCGCGTGGGCAATGAGTACAAGGGCAGCTACGTCTACCAGTTCCCCTCCGAGGGCACCCGGGACTTCTCCGTGGTGGTCACCCGGATGGGCAAGACCAAGGTCATCCCCGTCACCGCCAAATACGAGATCGGCGCGCCGGTCGTTGAGCTGACCAGCTGCCCCACCGTTTCCGAGACCGCCTCGGTGACCATCCGCGGCACCCTCACCGACAAAACCGACGACCACCCCTCGCTGACGGTCAACGGTAAGTCCATAGACGTGTGGTCCCGCAGCTGGAGCGCCCCTCTGACGCTCCAGGAGGGGGAGAACCCCGTCGTCATCACCGCCACGAACAAGCTGGGCAAGTCCACCACCCTGACGAGGACCATTGTCCTCAGCAGCGGCGGCCCCGTGGTGGAGATCTCCTCCTGTCCGGTGACCTCCGACACTGCCACGGTCACAGTCCGCGGCACCGTGAAGGATACCAACGACGCCTACCCCACCGTCACCGTCAACGGCAAGGACGCCGGAGCCAGCTACGGCCGCTGGAGCCGTGAGGTGCCGCTCCAGGAAGGCGTCAACACCATCGTCGTCGTGGCCACCAACAAGCTGGGCAAGTCCACCACCGTCACCCGGACCGTGGAGTATGCCGCCGGCGGGCCGAAGCTCACCGTCACCAGCTGTCCGGTGACCTCCGACACCGCCACCATCACCGTCAGCGGCACCGTTCAGGACGCCAGCGACGCCTATCCCACCGTCACCGTCAACGGCAAGGACGCCGGGGCCAAATACGGCCGCTGGAGCCGCCAGGTGCAGCTCCAGGAGGGCGACAACACCATCACCATCGCCGCGATCAACCAGGCGGGCAAGACCACCACCGTCACCCGGAGCGTCTCCTACATCCCCGAAGGGCCGAAGCTGGAGGTCACCAGCTGTCCTCTCACCACCACGCCCCTCAATTCCACCGTCACCATCGAGGGCCGCGTCTCCGATCCCACCGGCGGCAAGCCCGTGGTCATGGTCAACGGCGTGACGGCGCGGCTGAACTACTCCACCTACACCCAGAGCGGCACCTGGCGCTGCAGCGTCCCCCTGCGGAACATCGGAGCCAATGACGTTACCATCGTCGCCACCAACGCCGCCGGGCGGTCCACCACCGTGCGCCGCACCATTACCATGGACTATGACAGCCCCAAGATCGACCTGAACACCGTCCCGCCGGTGACGGACCAGCCCACCGTCACCATCTCCGGCACGGCCTACACCCCCAACACCAACGTGCCCGTCACCGTGACCATCAACGGCGAGCAGGTGGACGCCAGCTACCTCTTCTTCAGCAAGACCTGCCCGCTGGAGCCGGGGGCCAACACCTTCGAGATCGTCGCCACCAACGCCAACGGCAAGTCCGTCTCCCTGACGCGGACCGTGGAGTACATTCCCTGAATCTGCCAAAACAGCCGCGGCGCGCCTGCGCCGCGGCTGTCTCGGTTCGCCGGAAAGGAGCCTTTGAAAGATGAAAAAAGTGAAAATCACCGTTCTGAAAACCACCCTGGACCGGGAGCTGGCCGCGGAATACGGCGTTGAGGGCCTGACGGCCTGTCCCATGCTGCGGGCGGGGCAGGTGTTCTGCGCGGACTACGCCAAGCCCGAGGGGCTGTGCGACGAGGCGTGGAAGGCCATTTACCAGTACGTGTTCGCCCTGGCCCACGGGGCCGGCGGAGAGCTCTTCTACTACGGCGACTGGATCCGCAAGCCCGGCGTCGCCATTTGCAGCTGCAATGACGGACTGCGGCCCGTGATCTTCAAGCTGGAGGCTACCGGGGAAGTCTCCGCCCCCGGTTAAACTCCGCCCTCCAGCTGCAGAAGGAACCTTTTGACCTCGATGCCGCCGGCATAGCCCGTCAGGGAGCCGTCCGCGCCCAGGACGCGGTGACAGGGGATGAGGATCGAGATGGGATTGCGCCCCACCGCCGCGCCTATGGCCCGGGGCGAGGTGTGCAGCCGCGCCGCCAGGGCGGCGTAGGTGGCGGTCCCGCCGTAGGGGATGGCCCGCAGGGCCTCCCAGACCTGCCGCTGGAACGGCGTCCCCCGTGGCTTCAGCCGCAGGCCCGACGGGTCGGGGTTTTCTCCGGTGAAGTAACGGGCCAGGAAGCTCCGCGGCGCGCGCAGGCCCGGGGCCGTGTCCTGCCGCTCCGCGGCGCCCAGGCCGGCGGCGAAGTACTTCTGCCCCGCGATCCAAAGCCCCGTCACGTCCTCCCCGTCACAGGCGATGGTCAGCAGGCCCGCCGGCGATGGATATTCGGTATAATACGTCATAAGCAGACTCCTTATATGCCAAAAAGTGCGCCATACGGCGCACTTTTTGCAATCCTCAGGACAAATACTTCCGAATCCCCTCAGGCATCTTCTCGGGGTCGTCGGAGACAACCATGGTGAACTTCAGGTTGTTCTGCTGGCCGAAGGCCGCGCACCAGTCGAAGAAGTCCTCCGCCTCGGCCAGGTCCTTGGAGCCGGCGATTTTGAAGAGGCTGTCGATAAAGATGTGGGAAATGTCAAAATTGCCGGCGTGGAGGCCGCTGATGAAGCCCTTGAGGAACGTATAGCCGTTGACCTGGTACTCACTGGCCTCAATCAGTCTCACGCGGTAATCTATATCAAAGGTCAACTTATTGCCCTTTTCAATGCAAACCATGCTGCCAGACTCTGTGGAGATCGCGTCGTTGATCGATTGGATCAACTCCTTGGTCTTGCCGCTGCCAGAAAGACCCATAATCACTTTAACCATAGGAAAGCCCTCCTTATAACTGAACGAATGACACCTCGTCCGTAGCTCCATTCTAACAGCTTTTTATACCGATTGCAACCGTCACATTGGCTAAAACTGGGACATTTTTTCTGGAACCGGAATCAGCCCTCCCGCCGCTCCAGCAGGGCGCGCATGTGCGAGTGCCACGCGCCCGCTCCCTGCGGCACGGCGGCGCGGCCGCGGAGGCCCGCCTCCAGGGCCGAGGACAGCTCGAAGAAGTAGAGCAGCGCCCCGGCCGAAGCCGCCTCCAGCGGGCCGCAGTCGATGGTGATAACGGGCACGCCCGCGTCCACCCCCGCCTGGAGGAAGCCCGCCACGGCCTGCTCCTGGACGTAGTCGATGGTGTAGCCCTCCAGGTGGTTCAGCCCGTCGATGTTCTTCCAGTCCATCTCCACCGCCGTCTTCTGCGCTGGCGGGTCGAAGCGCAGGACCGTCTCCAGCAGCGGCGCGCCGGGGGCATGCAGCAGGGGCCACAGCGAGGCCAGCTCCGCCGGGATCTCCGCCGCCGCGGGCAGGAGGCCCAGCGGGCCGCACCGCCGCGCCATGAGCCGCTGCCACCAGCGGCACAGCGCCCAAGCGTCCGGCTCGGCGGTGAGCAGGTACTCCGCCGTCTTGCCCTTCTCCGCCAGGATCTTCCGGGCCGAGGCGTAGAGCCACGCCGGATTCTCAAAGGAACGCACCTCCATGGCCGTCCGGGCCAGAGCCGCGCCGGCCAGCACCGCCGCCAGGTCCAGCCCCGCCGCCGTGAGGCACAGCAGCGCCGCCGGGCTCAGGGCGCTGACGCAGCCACCGGCCATGGGCGGGAGGTTGAAGGCCGCGTAGCTCTCCGCCGCCGACAGCGCCCGCAGGACGCCGTCCTCCGGGGCTGTCGCCACGAACACCCGCTCCCGGGCCTTTTCGGTGCCGTACCGCCGCTCCAGCAGCCACCGCAGGCCCCGGAAGGCCACCGCCGCCTGGATCTCCAGCCGGTCCCGGCCCACGGCCTGGACGCAGAAATCCCGCCCCTCCAGCCGCTCGCACAGGCCCTGCCACGCCTGGGTGGACAGGCTGCTGCCGGCAAAGCGGACCTCCAGGCCGTTCCTCGGCCCGCCCAGCAGCGCCAGCAGCGCCTGGGCACCCAGCACCGCCCCGCCGTCGCCCACCACCACCAGCACCTGGGCCATGTCCCGGATGGAACGGGCCGTCTTTTCCAGCCGCGTCAGATCCGGCGCGCCGTCCAGCCAGGTGAAAAAGTCAGCGTCCTCGGCGTCGGAGAGGGCCGCGTGGGCCGCGGCGATGGCCTGTTCGTTCTCCAGCAGCCCCGGCAGCGTCACGCTGCACCAGATATTGGAGAGATCCACATTGAGCATGGGGCAACACCTTTCTTCCGTTCTCGTATGGCAACATTATACACCCCGGCGGCTGAAAACGCAACGAGCCATTTCCGCCCCTTGCGGCGCACCCCGCCGTGTGGTAGGATAGCGTCAGAGAAAACCTTGGGAGAAGCCTATGATTTACCTGATCGCGGGGCATCCCGCGCGGGCAAGACCGTCCTGGCCCAGCGGCTTCTGGAACAATACAGATATCCCTATCTCTCCATCGACCATCTGAAAAATGGGCCTGATCCGCAGCGGCCAGACCGCCCTGACGCCGGAGAGCGGCGGCGGCGCGCTGACGGCGTACCTCTGGCACATTGTCCGGGAGATGGTCAAAACCGCGGTGGAGAACCGCCAGAGCCTCATTGTGGAGGGCTGCTGCATCCCCTTCGGCTGGGCCGGCTGCACCATGCGGACTATTTCCTCATCGACGGGGCGTATCCGCGGGAGATCCCCCTCTGAAACCGGCGCGCCTCACCCGCCCAGGCAGATGCCCCGGAGGATGCGCCCCGTCACCTGCGCCCAGGTCAGGCGCTCCACCCGCTCCGGGGCCACGATGGGGATTGTCGCCACCGCTTCGCCCCCGGCCCGGACCGTCAGGGTGCCCAGGCGCTGGCCCTTCTCCACCGGCGCGGTGACAAAGGGCTCCAGCTCCACCTCGGCGGCGACGTCGTTTTTCCGGCTCTTCTCCATCAGCACCGGTTCGGGCCGCTCCAGCACAGGCGTGATCTCCGTCTCCCGGCCCAGCCGGACCTCCACGCTCCCCAGCTCCTCCGGCACGGCGGGGGTCACCAGGGCGTAGGCAGCGAAGCCATAGTCCAGCAGGGCCTTGGCCGACTCGAAGCGGTCAGAGGAGCTGTTACAGTGGAGCACCACGGCGATCAGCTCCATCCCGTCGCGGCTGGCCGAGGCCGAGAGGCAGTGGCCCGCCGCCTGGGTGAAGCCGGTCTTGAGGCCGGTGGTGCCGTCGTAGAAGCGCACCAGCTTGTTGGTGTTGGACAGGCCGAACTTGCCGCCGCGCACCGTATCCATCCATATGGTGGTGTACCTGCGGATCTCGTCGTGCTTCAAAAGCTCCCGGGACATGACGGCGATGTCGTGGGCAGAGGTCAGGTGCTCCTCCGCCTCCGGCTCGTCGTCCAGGCCCGTGCAGTTGACAAAGTGGGTGTCCTGGAGGCCCAGGGCCGCGGCGCGCTCGTTCATCTGCGCGGCGAACACCGCCTCGCTGCCGGCCACGGCCTCGGCCAGGGCGGTGGCGCAGTCGTTGGCCGAGGAGACCACCACGGCCTTGAGCATCTCGTCCATGCTCATCTGCTCGCCCTCCTCCAGGTAGACCTGGCTGCCGCCCTTGCCCGCGGCGGCGGCAGAGGCCGTCACCGGCGCGTCCCAGCTGAGCTGGCCCCGCTCCAGCGCCTCCATAACCAGCAGCAGCGTCATCACCTTGGTCACGCTGGCGGGGCGCAGGCGCTCGTGGGCGTTCTTCTCATAGAGGATCTGCCCCGTGGCCGCGTCCATGAGGATGGCCGAGGGAGCCGGGATGTCCAGCTCCACCGCCCGCGCCCGGGGCAGGCCCCCCAGCAGCAGCGCCAGGGCCAAAAAGAGCACGCAAACTCGTTTTTTCATACCGATCCTTCCTTCCCGATTCTTGGTGGTACAACCTATGTGGAAAACGGGACAGGTATGCCGCAAAAAAGGCTGTACAACCCGCCGCCGATGCGCTATCATAGAGATATTCTGAGGAAACACCGGTGAAACGCCATGAAATTTGCCTTTTACACCCTGGGCTGCAAGGTCAACCAGTGCGAGACCCAGGCCATGGAGCGCCGCGTGCTGGAGCTGGGCCACACCCTGGGCGCGTGGACCGAGCCCTGCGACGGCTATATCATCAACACCTGCACTGTCACCGCCGTCAGCGACAAGAAGTCCCGCGGCGCCATCCGCCGCGCCCGCCGGACCAGCCCCGGCGCCGTGGTGGGCGTCTGCGGCTGCTACGCCCAGGTCAGCCCCGGGGACATCCGGCGGCTGGGGGCGGACGTGCTGGCCGGGACAGCGGAGCGTATGGCCTTCCTGGACGCGGTGGTGGAGGAAGCCGCCCGCCGGGAGCGGACGCGGCGGGAGCTGTGGGAGCAGGCCGCGCTGCACCGGGACTTTGAGCGCCTGGCCGCGGGGGGCCTGGCCACGCGGACCCGGGCCATGCTGAAGGTCCAGGACGGCTGCCGCAATTTCTGTTCCTACTGCATCATCCCCTACGCCCGGGGGCCGCTCCGCTCCCTGCCCCTGGCCGAGGCCGCCGGGCAGGCCCGGGCCGCTGCCGCCGCGGGCTATCGGGAGCTGGTGGTGACGGGCATCGAAATCTCCTCCTGGGGCGCGGACCTGCCGGGGACGCCGCCGCTGCGGGACCTGGCCGCCGCCGTCTGCGCCGCCGCGCCGGAGCTCCGGGTGCGCCTGGGCTCTCTGGAGCCGCGGACCGTCACCGAGGACTTCTGCGCGGCCCTCGCGGCGCTGCCGAACCTCTGCCCGCAGTTCCACCTGAGCCTCCAGAGCGGCTGCGACAGCGTCCTGCGGCGGATGCGCCGGAGGTACGACACCGCCCGGTATCTCGAGAGCGTCCGCCTCCTGCGCCGGTTCTTCCCCGGCTGCGCCGTGACCACCGACCTCATCGTGGCCTTCCCCGGGGAGAGCGAGGCGGAGTTTCAGGAGTCTCTCCGCTTCTTGGAGACCTGTGCTTTCGCCCAGGTCCACGTCTTTCCCTATTCCCGCCGCGCCGGCACCCCCGCGGCCCGGATGCCCGGGCAGCTGGGCAATGCCGTGAAGGCGGAGCGCGCCGCCCAGGCGCTGGAGGCCGCGGCGCGGCTGAACCGGCAGTACCGCGAGGGTCTGCTGGGCAGCGTCCAGGAGGTGCTCTTCGAGCAGGCCGCGGGCGCATATTTCACCGGCCACGCGAGAAACTATATCCCGGTGGCCGTTCCCGCCGCGGACCTCCACAACCAGGTCCGCCGGGTGGAGATCACCGGCCTTTTGGGGGATGGCCTCCTGGGGCGGCTGGCGGACTAGAGAAGCCAGCGGTAGGGCGGAAAGGGCTGGCGGAACAGAAGAAACCTGAGAAGATCGTCCGTCAGCGCCGCCGCCAGGGACAGCGGAATCCACAGAAGCGAGTAGGGCAGGCAGATCTGCCCGCAGAGGTTCAGCGGGCACCCGCTGTAGTCCCAGACCTCCAGCCCCAGCCCCACGTTGAGCGCCAGCCCCGAAACCAGCTCCAGCGCCGTGACCAGCGCCGCCCCCAGCACCGCCTGGGCCGTCAGCGGCAGTCCCGGCGCGGCCCGGTCCAGCATCCCGATGGCCCAGAAGCACAGTCCGCCCACGAAAAACATGCTCACATGGCTCCGTCCCCGGTATAAAAACTCCACTCCCACGTACAAAAGCCCGCCGGCAACGCCGACGATTCCATGCTCCAGCAGCCGCATACCACCGCCTCCTGGGGGTAGTATGTGGATTTCCAGGATTTTTATTGAAGGGTGCGCCGGGTCTCGACGGAAAAATCCCGGTTTTTTTCAAAAAACTGTTGACAAAACCCGTTGTATCTTCTATAATAAATCTCGCCCTTGAATGACGGACATATGGCGGCATAACTCAGTTGGTAGAGTACCCGGTTCATACCCGGCCTGTCGCTGGTTCGAATCCAGCTGCCGCTACCATCCGGCCCGTTGGTCAAGTGGTTAAGACACCGCCCTTTCACGGCGGTAACATGGGTTCGAGTCCCGTACGGGTCACCAGTCGAAACAAGGTCTGTTCGGCTCCGTTTCAAGGCGGTCCCTTCAGGGGCCGCCTTAAAACTGCGCTCACTACCTTTCTTTCTCCTTGCCGCGGGGCCGCCTGCGGGCGGGACGGGGGTTTTAGTTGGGCGCGGTTCGTGTTTTTTCGGGGGAAGCCCTGGGGTACTGATTTGAGAGGAGAATGACGATGGATTACTTGTCCCGCCTGCCGGAGACCACCGCGGTACTGCTGGCGCTGTCGGTAATGCTGTTCGCCAGTTTCGGCATGACTCGCCTCACCAAGAAGCTGAAGCTCCCCAACGTCAGCGGCTACATCGTCGCCGGCATCCTCATCGGCCCCAGCGTGCTCAACCTGATCCCGGCCAATATCGTCACCCACATGAGCTTCGTCAGCGATCTGGCGCTGACCTTCATCGCCTTTGGCGTGGGCCAGTTCTTCAAGCGCGAGGCGCTGCGGGAGGTCGGCGGCAAGATTCTGGTTATCACCGCCATGGAGTCCATCCTGGCCGGCGTGATTGTGACGGTATTCCTGGGGCTGGTGTTCCGGATGCCGTGGAGCCTGGCGCTGATCCTGGGCGCCATCGCCACCGCCACCGCCCCGGCCAGCACCATGATGACCATCAAGCAGTACAAGGCCAAGGGCAACTTTGTCAATATCCTTTTGCAGGTGGTGGCGCTGGACGACGCGGTGTGCCTGCTGGTCTACAGCGCCGTCATCGGCGTGGTGGAGGCCACCAGCAGCGGCGCCGTCTCGGCGGGCGACGTGCTGCTGCCCATTGCCTGGAACATCGCCGCGCTGGCGGCGGGCTTCCTCTGCGGCCTGTGCCTGGGCCGCCTGATGACCGACAGCCGCACCCGGGCCAACCGGCTGATCCTGGCGGTGGCCATGCTGCTGGGGCTGTCGGGGCTTTGCTCCATCGTGGAAATCTCGCCTCTGCTCTCGTGCATGGTCATGGGCGCGGTGTACGTCAATTATAAGCGCGACAAGCGCCTGTTCAAGCAGGTGGACCATTTCTCGCCGCCCATCATGTCCCTTTTCTTCGTGCTCTCCGGCATGAATCTGGACGTGCAGATGCTCAAGGCTGTGGGCGTCGTGGGCGTGGCCTACTTCCTGGTGCGCATCGCGGGCAAATACGCGGGCGCGTATCTGGGGTGCGTAGTGACGGGCGTGGAGAAAAACGTGCGCAACTACTTAGGACTGGCCCTGATTCCGCAGGCCGGCGTGTCCATCGGCCTGGCAGCCCTGACGCAGCGGATCATGCCTGGGCCGGAGGCTACGGTGGTCAGTACGGTGATCCTCTCCTCCGCAGTCCTCTACGAGCTGATCGGCCCCGGCAGCGCCAAGCTGGCGCTGCACCTCTCCGGCGCGATCCCGCCTGCCAAGAAGCCTGAAACGACCAAAACAGCCTCTTAAACCGGAGCGCCGGCCCTTTAGGGCCGGCGCTTATTGCCTGTCTCCCCGCGGCAGAATCCGGGCTGGCTGGGCCACCACGGTACACCCGGCGGGCACGTCAGTGTGGACCACCGCGCCCGCGCCGATCCGCGCGCCGTCTCCCACCCGGATGCCGCCCACCAGCACGGCCCCCGCGCCGATCAGACACCCCGTGCCAATGGCCGGAGCCTGTCCGTCCACCTCCCCAATGGTCACGTTCTGATAGATCCGGCACGCTGCCCCGATCCGCGCATAGCGGGAGATGAACACCCCATGCAGCCCGTGAGGCAGCGATGGAATCCCCTCAAAAACCGCGTCCGGCCCGATATATCCGCCGTGCCGGTGGGCGCAGCGGCTCATAAAAAACGTGAAAAAGTCCCGCACCGTCCGGCTCCGCGCCCGCGATTTCCACCGGTAAAACCGCCAGAGCCATCGTAAATCGTTGCCTCTGGAATAGTCGATCAGTGTCCCCCGTAGTCCCATGCCGCGCACTCCTTGTCCCCATTTGTTTCAGTATAGCAGCTCCGCCGCCCAATTTCCTGACATTTTTATGCAAAAAATCTTACATTTTTCATAAAATCGCCTTCAGAAACAGGAAAAGGACCGGTCCTGTGACCGGTCCCTTTTTATCTGTCTGCTTACAGGGCCTTCTTTGCGACATCCACCAGGGCGGCGAAAGCGTCCTTGTCAGCGATGGCCAGCTCGCTCAGAGCCTTGCGGTTCATCTCGACGCCGGCCTGCTTCAGGCCGTACATGAAGCGGGAGTAGTTCAGCTCATAGGGCGCCACGGCCGCGGAGATGCGGGTGATCCACAGACGGCGGAAATCACGCTTCTTCAGGCGGCGGCCCACATATGCGTACACACCGGACTTCTTGACCGCCTGCTTGGCCATCTTGAAGTGGGTGGACTTGGAACCCCAGTAGCTCTTCGCCAGCTTCAGGGTCTTATTTCTTCTCTTGCGCGTCATCATCGCGCCTTTGACTCTAGCCATTTGAAAATCCTCCTATCTAACTCAGCACACCCGATTATTTGTACGGGATCATTTTCTTCACAGCGGCCTCGTTGGTCACGTCGGCATAGCCGGTCTGGCGCAGGCCTCGGGTCCGCTTGGTGGTCTTTTTGGTGAGGATATGGCTCTTAAAGGCGTGCGCTCTCTTCACCTTACCGGTCTTGGTGAGGTTGAATCTCTTTTTCGCACCGGAGTGAGTTTTCATCTTAGGCATTTGGGTGGTTCTCCTTCCAACTGTGATTTACTTGACAGGCTTGGGGCTGAGGAACATGGACATATGCCTGCCGTCGAGCTTGGGATTTTTATCCACATTGGCAATCTCCGCGCAGGACGCGCCGAACCTGAGCAGCAGCTCCTCGCCAATGGAGGTGTGCGCCATCTCGCGGCCGCGGAAGCGGACCGTGACCTTGACGCGGTTGCCCTCGGTCAGGAACTTCTGCGCGTTTTTCAGCTTCACATTGAAGTCGGCCACGTCGATGTTGGGGGACATCCGGACCTCCTTGATCTCGACGATGCGCTGGTTTTTCTTGGCTTCCTTGTCCTTTTTGACCTGCTCGAAGCGGTATTTGCCGTAGTCCATAATCTTGCACACGGGCGGCTTGGCGCTGGGCGAGATCTTGACCAGGTCGAGATCTTTGTCAAAGGCCAGCCTCTGCGCATCCGCCGCGGACATAATGCCCAGCTGGGCGCCGTCGGAGCCGATGACGCGGACTTCCTTGTCACGGATCTCCTCGTTGAGCTGATGATCTAGTTTGCCGATGGGAAAGCACCTCCTGTTTCAAAAGAAAAATCGTGCGGACACAAAGCGCCCGCACAAAGACCATCCCAGCAAACTGGGGGGAATTCCCTGTTGACCCCGTGGCCCTGCGGCCAGAGGTGAGGCGCGGCGCATCCGCTCCTTCTTTATTTTACCCAAGTATTATATGCCATCCTGCCGCAGCTGTCAAGTGCTTTTTCACCGTTTTTTCCATGAGGGAATGCTGGAAATAGGCGCGAAAGCCTTTGCGGAACAGTGGGTACGTTGTATGAGCGTTTGCCACGGGTGCATGCGTGCTATCGACTGGATAAAACAACCGTCGGAAAGAATATGCCTGTTGACCCTGAACCCGTTTTCGTGATCAAGGGGAACGGGCGCGACCGCTTCGTGCCAGATGACAGCGCGGTAATCGTCGGGCGGGCAGTTCAGTCCGTCCAGAAGAAGAGAAGCGCAAACTGCCCGTTGCATTTGTGCTGCATTGGAAAACCTGTCCGAATACAGGGGATTTCCTGCGGAGCGGGAGGGGGTGAGCGCATTGGCCCCATCACGCAAAAATACCACCAGCCTTTAGGCCAGCGGTATTTTTGCGTTTAATCCACATCCGCGTAGTCATCGTACTCCGAGGGACGCTTTTTGCGCATGCAGCAGTGGTGCGGCGCGGTGAGCTTATCCCAATAGCCGATGACCAGGCACACAAAACCCGCAAAGGCCAGGCTCGCGCCCACGATCTTCAGAACAAATCTTGCCATTTTCATACTTCCGCCCCCTTTACGGTCAGGTGATGCCTACAGTATACCGTGAATTCGCCGAAATGGCAAGTGTTTTTCTGTGCTAAACGCGCCGGATGGCGTCCGGGCGGCGGGGCTTGGGCGCCGGGAGGGAGCCGTCGGGGTAGCCCAGGATGCAGTGGCCTACGCCGATATAGTGCTCGGGAACGCCCCAGGCCCGCAGCAGCGCCTTGCCCTCCGGGGCGGCGAACACCTCGCGGGCCCGGTGGATCCAGCAGGACCCCACGCCTAGGGCGCTGGCAGCCAGCATCAGATTGCCAATGACCAGGCTGCCGTCCTCCACGCAGGTGCTCCGCGCCGGGTCCGCCAGCACCGCCACCACCGTGGGCGCGCCGTAGAACGGGTCCCCGCCGCCGCCCAGGACCGCGGCGTTGAGCCGCTGGAGCTGCGCGCGGGTCTCCGGGTCCTGAACAGCCACCAGCACGGCGGGCTGCGCCCCCATGCCGCTGGCGGCCCAAGTGCCGGCCTCCAGAATGGCGGCGAGGTCCGCCTCGCGCAGCGGCTCTGAGCGATACCGGCGGCAGCTGCGGCGCGAGGCGATGGCCCTGAGAACTTCATTCATGCAAAGCGCCTCCTTACTTCTCCAGCAGGTCGCGGGCCCGCTGCAGTTCCTGGATGATGGAGATATGCTGCGGGCAAACCGCCTCGCACTGGCCGCACTGCACGCACTTGGACGCCAGACCGCCGGTGTGGGTCTCCCAGGCGTAGTTCCCCAGCGCCCCCGGCAGGTTGCGGTAGATGAGGTAGTTGTTCATCGCCCGGAAGATGCCCGGAATGGCGACGCCCTGGGGACAGCCCTTCACGCAGTACTGGCACCGGGTGCACGGAATCTGCGGCACCGCCGCCAGGATATCCCGCACCTGCCCAATGGCGGCGCGCTCCACCACGTCCAGGGGCTTGAAGTGCTTCATATAGGACACATTATCCGCCAGCTGCGACAGGTTGGACATGCCGCTGAGCACCGTGATGACCCCCTCCAGGGACGCGGCAAAGCGGACGGCCCATGACGCCGGGGATGACTCAGGGTGCACCGACCGCAGCGCCTGCAGGCCGGCCTCCGGCAGCGTCGCCAGCGATCCGCCCTTCACCGGCTCCATGATGACCACCGGCTTTCCGTGCCGCCGCGCCGTCTCATAGCACAGCCGCGACTGAACCGAGGGGCTTTCCCAGTCGGCATAGTTGATCTGCAGCTGGACGAAATCGGCGTCGGGGTAGCGCTCGGTGAGCAGCCGCTCCAGAACCTCGGCGCTGTCGTGGAAGGAGAAGCCCAGGCTGCGGATCAGTCCCTCCCGCTTCCGCTCCTGCAAAAAGCTCCAAATTTCGTACTTTTCAAACACGTCCGTCCGGTCGTCGCCCAGGTTGTGCATGAGGTAGAAGTCGAAATACCCCGCGCCGGTGCGCTCCAGGGACGTCCAGAACATCTGCCGCGCCTCTTCCCTGGACTTGGCCCCGGCCCAGGCGGGCAGCTTGGTGGCCAGCTGGAAGCGGCTTCGGGGATAGCGCTCCACCAGGGCGATGCGGGCGGCCTCCTCGGACTTGCCGTTGAGATAGCCGTAGGCGGTGTCGAAATAGGTGAAGCCCTGCTCCAGGAACAGGTCCACCATCTGCTTGGTCTGCTCGATATCCACGTCCTCGCCGATCATCGGCAGACGCATCAGGCCGAAGCCCAGCTTCGGGATCGATTCCCCTATGTAAGCCATATTCTTTACCCCACTTTCCGGCGCGGCGCGCCTTTTGCCCTCTATTTTACCACGAACGGCGCGGTTTGTCTAGGAGGGGCTTGCGCGGCGGAGGCGTCTGTGTTAGAATGGCCCTAATACCGCAAACTGCGGAAGAACGGGGGATTTTTATGGACGTAACCGGATTCTGGCGGGCGGTCCTGGACCAGGACGCGGCAGCGATCCGGAGGTATTTCGCGCCGGACGCCCAGGTCCGCTGGCCCTGCACCGGCGAGCGCTTCACCGTGGAGGAATTCCTCCGTGCCAACTGCGAGTACCCCGGCGACTGGGACGGCGCGGTGGAGCGGACCGAGCGGCTGGGGGACCTGTGGATCACCGTCACGCGGGTCTGGTCCCGGGACCGGACACTGCGCTTCCATGTGACGTCGTTCCTCCGGACGGCCGGCGGCAGAATCACCGAATTGGAGGAATTCTGGGCCGAGGACGGCGCCGCGCCGCAGTGGCGGCGGGACATGGGGATCGGGACCGCGCGCTCCTAGCCGCCCGGCGGATATCACCTGCAAAGGAGCCTTGTCATGCGTACCAAGCGCGCCGCCCTGCGGCACTATGCCCTGCTGTTTCTCGGCGCGGCCATTCTGGCCTTCGGCCTCTATAACGTCCACAGCCGCACGCAGATCACCGAGGGCGGCGTCCTGGGCACAACGCTGCTGTTGCAGCACTGGTTCGGCATTTCGCCGGGAGTCTCCGGCGTGGTGCTGGACACCCTCTGCTACCTTCTGGGCCTGCGGCTGCTGGGGCGGGCGTTTTTGAAGAACGCGCTGTTCGCCAGCCTCTCCTTCTCCCTCTGTTATAATGTGTTCGAGCGGGCAGGCTATGTCCTCCCCGACCTCACCCCCTGGCCTCTGGCGGCGGCGCTGCTGGGCGGATGCTTTGTGGGCGTGGGGGTAGGCATCGTGGTGCGCCAGGGCGGCGCGTCCGGGGGCGACGACGCACTGGCTCTGGTGATCGCCAAGCTGGCCCGCTGCCGTATCTCTCTGGCCTACCTGGCCACGGACCTGACGGTGCTGCTGCTCTCCCTCAGCTATATCCCCCTGCGCCGCATCGCCTATTCCCTTGTCACTGTGACCCTCTCATCCTTCCTGATTGACCGTATCCAGGGAAAAGACGGTGCCAAATGTCAAGAGTAAATTAAAAAATTCAAAAATTTTCCCGACTTGTAAAAACATGGGTTCCGCGCGGTGCAGGGTCCCTGTTTTTCTCCTTTTCAGGTCGAAGCAGGCGCACGAAAGCGAATCCAGGCGTTTTCAGCTCTGCCGTGGGATTTGACCACGTAAGAGGACGTATCCATGAGCGAAAAGTGTTATAGTCTCCGCTTTCTGCCGCTGTTCGCAGGGAAGGAAATACCCATAAGGAAGTATGGAATGAAGGAATTGCCGGTTTGAACTGCGGTGAAGCCGGGAGGAACTGGCCCGATGAACGCGGAAAGCACGCAAGACCGGCCTATCCAAACTGCGGATGGTCCAGATTTTAAGTGGAATGTGTAAGCGCTGCTTGCCAGACTTGGCAAGCGGTGCTTATATTTTTTGTTTGAAAGTGTAAAACACGTCCTGAAACCTATTCATCCCGGGGATTTGCGACATAAAACCCGGAAATTCTATAAAAAACGCCAAAAATAGAATTTTGAATCTTTTAAAAGATTTACAGGCTGTACAAAAATCACGAAAAACCAGTTAAAATAGACACAAGAGAAGTTTTCATATTTTGTGAGGCAAATTTTATGCTGGACTATCAGGAAATAGGAAAAAATGTAAGGTATTACCGCACCCGCGCGGGCCTTCGGCAAAAAGAGCTGGGAACGCGGGCGAATGTGACCGGTGATTATATCAGCCATATTGAGCGGGGTACGACGCAGCTGAGTTTGCCGGTTCTGGTGGCCATTGCGGACGCTCTGCACTTGGACGTCAACTCCCTCCTGGGAATTTGCACGGACACAGTGCAAATCCGGGCCGTTGACGCACAGATTGCCGACGTCGTCTCGAGCCTGCCGTTGGAGAAGCGGCAAATGTGTTTGGCGCTTTGCAAAACCGTGGCCGACGCACCGGAATTTAAACAGAAAGTATAAACACTGGTTGCCTGACGATGACGACCAGTGTTTTTTTCATCCGCGAGGACCTGATCTGAAAAGCTGAGTGGGGGATTACTATGACACAGAAACAGGCAGAATTCATAGAAAAACTCGTCCAAGCCCATCAATTGAAGCTGCAGCGGATTGCCACCCATCTGACCAATGATGAATGGACCGCGGCAGACCTGACGCAGGAGGTTTTTGAGGCGGCATCCCGCAAGGTTGAGGAGCTGATGGAGCATCCTACGATAGAAAAGTGGCTGATTCGTGCGCTGGTCTATCAAATCAAGAACGAATTTTTCCGTGCCTATCGTCGTTATGAGGTGCCAGATAGTCAAATTGAAGCTATCACAGAACCGGAACTTCCTCTGCCTTTGGAACTCATTTTGCCCAAGGAGCTGACGGAAAAGGAGCGCGAAATTTTGATTATGCGGCTGGAAGCGCGCATGGAGTACGCACGAATAGCGCGGCAGCTACATATCTCAGAGGCGGCGTGCAGGAAGCGGATGGAACGCGCATTGAAGCACTGTGAAGCCCTTCTGAAAAAAGATGCCAAAGAATTTTAAATTTTTTGTCACAAATCATTTGTCTGTTCATGTATAAATAATGGAGGTTAAGATGCGCAAGAATAAGCACGCCGCCAACGGCGGCCAGGCCGATCAGGGTAGAAAATCACCGGAAGCTACATCCAAAGACTACCGGGAGCTGCGCTCCGAATTGTTTCAATATCTGAACGAACATGATGAGTCCGCATTGGATGTTGGCACCGTGGATGCCTACCTCGAACGGCTGCAAGAAATCCATCCAGTTCTCACAGAAAGTGACCCAGAAGCAGAAACGGCCAGAATCATAGCGCATATCCGGCGGCAGGAGCCGCCACAGAAACACTCCGCCCGCAAGCGGCGGCCTGGTCTGCGCGTGGCCATTGTGGCAGCGGCAGTTGTCGCAGCGCTGACAGTCGGTATCACGGCCCGGTGGGCCTTTGACCGGGTGTTCATGCGGCAGAATCAGTCCGGTGAATTGACCATACCCGACGGTGTGAATGCGGAATACCATTCGTTTCAGGAGGCGCTTGAATTGAATGGCTTTGATGTTCCGGTCGCGCCTGCATGGATCCCCTCTGACTTTGCATTCTCTCATGTTGAAGTCAGGGACGGCGGGGAAACGAAGCGCATTGTAGGTTATTTTTATGGCAGCGAACGCAAGTTTCGCATTCAAGTGACCGATACGGTCGGTGGTGATACGATAGGCTATGAGGAAACGCTCGAAACCGTTTCCCCGCGTATTTATGTGCACAACGATATAGAATATGAGCTATATATCAATGTAAACACATCCAAGGTAAACTGGATCATAGGTAACTATATTTGTACGATATCTGGAACACTGACCGGAGAAGAACTGGAGTTGATGATCGATTCCATCACATAGGAGGAGAACCAATGCGTAAAAGAGCAGCTAGTCTATTGATAGTAATTGCAGTTTTATTATCTCTGGCAGGTGCAGCCGAAGCAGCAGCGGAACGTGCCAGCGCATATCTTGAAAGATATACGATTTCACTCCGAGCTAAGGGGAGCGGGCGAATGGCAATCGTTATGACCGTGGATGGCGTTGATGAAATGAGAGAGATCGGTGTTGACGAGGTTTTCATTGAGGAGAAAAACAGCAGTACCGCATCCTGGCATGAATTCGATACCTATTACGGCATGGACGATCCTGAAACCTACTATGATTACAATTCCTACGATTATCTGCGTACCGTCTATTTTGACGGCACTCCGGGCCGTTATTATCGGGTTACAATCGTAGCCTTTGCGGCTGACAAGACCGGTTCGGATACCGGCTGGGTCACCTCGTCAACCGTACTCTGTAAATAGGCGCTCAGCGCATCATGACCGCCCTGACACGCGGGGATGCAATAGCATCCCCGCGTGTTATTTTTGCCCCGGCCCAGCCAGAATCACAGCTGGAGCCAGCAGCGCTGCTGGCTTTCCATGTGGCAGTCCCGCAAAACGCATGCAAGCTGCCGCGCGCTTTTTCCTGGCTTCCGTAATTTTGCCGCCCGCTCCACGCAAATGGCATGTAAAGACGAAAAGCAGGCTGCCAACCGCCAAAGCGGTTGACAGCTTGCTTTCAAAGCTTGTTTTTGCCTGTGCAGCTGCGCTTTTCTGCTACTTTTTGATATTCTTGCTTCTTACCAGTTTGACATATCCTGATGATGGGTTCTCCGGACCTCTTTGCCTTCTTGAAACGACAAGGCTTTCCCCGCCCTTGAAGAGGCCTTCGAAGCCTTGGGTCAGGCGACCGCCTGGAAGGAGGGGCTCGCGGGTTTCTCCTGCGCGTAAAGCTCGGGATTCCGGTTATTCGCCACCGTAGCCGTCCGGGTCGTGCCGCCGGAGACGTACACCTTGCCGCACTCCGGACAGATTGCCGTGTGCATCGTCACGGTCTGCGAGACCACCTTCCGGTCCTCCCGCACAGCCTTGGCCTGCTCACGGCTGACGTGCTCCATCTCGTGGCCGCGCACCTTCGCCGCCGCCTGCTCCGGGTCGATGTGCCCGGGCGTCTTGAACGAAACCCCGGGATCGTCCGAGCCGTCCTGGTACTTCCGGTTCTTGCACGTCTGGCACTCGGCCTCCTCCATGACCTCCGCCGGGTCCTTGGCCTCCTCGGCCCCGTCCGCGTACTGGATCCGCGCCCGGACCGCCATCTCCGCCGGGTCAAAGTCCAGCTGCACCGGCAGCTGCCGCCCCAGGGGCCGCGCCGCGCCGTTCTCCGCGGAGACGGGCTTCGCCGCTTGTACAGGCTGCACCGGCGTCTCCGGCTGCGCCTGAGGCGCCGCCGTGCGCACCGTGACCGGCTGCCACGCGGCATACTGCCGGGATACGTCCCAGCCCGCTGCGCCGATTCCCATCATGCTCCATCACCTCGTCTGTTTTTTATGTACACACAGATATTATACGACGCCTGCGCCAAAAAGGCAAGAGGCATTTCTTTTGACGGGAAAATCGCATTTTTTTCTTTACTAATGTCGGGAATTGTACTATACTGAACGTGTCTGCGGGTCCTCCCGCGGGCCGTGGAAATATTGTAGACCGACCGGCTTGCCGGTATGCTATTGGGAGGTACTGAAATGGCGAATTGTGCGATCGTAGGAATCAACTGGGGCGACGAGGGCAAGGGCCGGATGGTGGACCTGGTGACCCAGGATTATGATGTGGTCATCCGCTACCAGGGCGGCAGCAACGCGGGCCACACTGTGGTCAACGAGTACGGCAAGTTCGGCCTGCATCTGCTGCCCTCGGGCATCTTCCGCCAGGGCGTGGTCAACGTCCTGGGCAACGGCGTGGCGCTGGACTGCGAGGCGCTGTGGCAGGAGATGGAGGGCGTGATGCAGGCAGGCGTGTCCATCACCCCGGAGAATCTGAAGATTTCTGAGCGGACGCCGCTGCTGCTGCCCTACCATCGCGACCTGGACGCCCTGGAGGAGGCCCGGCTCCGGGACAAGAAGTACGGCTCCACCAAGCGCGGCATCGCGCCGTTTTACAGCGATAAATATCAGAAAAAGATCATCCTGGCCGGCGAGCTGTTCTACCCCGAGCACCTCAAGGCCCACCTGGCGGACATCCTGGAGTGGAAGAACCTGACCGTCGAGCACGTCTACGGCGCGAAGCCCTACAGGCTCGAGGACATGCTCTCGTGGCTGGAGGAATTCGGCGGAAAGATCAAGCCCTTTATCTGCAATACCGTTTCCTTCCTCCGCGACGCCCAGGCGGCGGGCAAGAGCTTCCTCTTCGAGGCCCAGCTGGGCGCGCTGCGGGACCTGGATTTCGGCATCATCCCCTACACCACCTCCTCCAACGCCGTGGCGGCCTACGCGCCGGTGGGCGCGGGGTGCCCGGGCGTCCGTCTCGACGAGGTCATCGGTGTGGTGAAGGCCTACTCCTCCTGCGTGGGCGAGGGTCCGTTCACCTGCGAGTGGTTCGGCGAGGAGGCCGACAGGCTCCGCGAGGCCGGCTTTGAGTACGGCGTGTCCACGGGCCGTCCCCGCCGGGTGGGGCCCATCGACATCGTGGCCACCCGCTACGGCGTGGAGATGCAGGGCGCCACCAACATCGCCCTGACCAAGCTGGATATCCTCTCGTACATGGACAAGATCCCCGTCTGCGCCCACTATACGCTGAACGGACAGCAGACCGATGAATTCCCCTTCCCGGCGGCTCTGAACGACGCGAAGCCGGTGGTGGAGTATCTGGAGGGCTGGAAAACCGACATCTCCGGCGTCCGCCGCTGGGAGGACCTGCCCAAGGCCGCGCAGGACTATGTGCTCTACGTGGAAAAGGCCGTGGGGTGCCACATCGGCTATGTCTCCGTCGGCCCCGAGCGCGGCGCGATCATCCTGCGTTAAGCGGCACAAAGCGCAAATCAAGTTTTTCGCCCGCCTTTTTACAAAAAGGCGGCGGGGGCAGGACAGAGTCCTGCCGGGTTTGGGCGGAGCCCAACTGAAAAAGGAGTAAAAAACCAAATGACCGACCAATATGAAAGCCCCCTGGCCTCCCGCTACGCCTCGAAGTTCATGCTGCGCCAGTTCTCCGCGGAGAAGCGGATCGAGACGTGGCGCAGGCTGTGGGTGGCCCTGGCCAGGGCGGAGCATCAGCTGGGCCTGCCGGTGACGGCGGCGCAGGTGGAGGAGCTGGAGCGGGGCGTCCTCCCCATCGACTTCGCCGCCGCCGCGGAGAAGGAGCGGGAGATCCGCCACGACGTCATGGCCCACATCCACACCTTCGGCCTCAGCTGCCCCGGCGCCAGGGGCATCATCCACCTGGGGGCCACCAGCTGCTACGTCACCGACAACGCCGACCTCATCCTCTACCGCGAGGCCCTGCGGTATCTCCGCGGCCAGCTGGCGGCGGTGATCGAGAACCTGGCGGCGTTTGCCCTGGAGTACCGCGCCATGCCGGCCCTGGGCTACACCCACTACCAGCCGGCGCAGCTGGTCACAGTGGGCAAGCGGGCCAGCCTCTGGCTCCAGGATCTGATGCTGGACCTGGAGGAGCTGGAGGACGTGATCGCCGCCATCCGGTTCCTGGGCTGCCGCGGCACCACCGGCACCGAGGCCAGCTTCCTGGACCTCTTCCACGGCGACACGGCGAAGATCGACGAGATGAACCGCCGCATCGCCGCCGAGTTCGGCTTCGACCGCTGCTACGGCGTCTGCGGCCAGACCTACCCCCGGAAGCTGGACAGCCGGATTCTGAACGTCCTCTCGTCCATCGGCCAGAGCGCCTGCCGCTTTGCCAACGACCTGCGGCTTTTGCAGCACGACCGGCAGGTGGAGGAGCCGTTCGAGGAGAAGCAGGTTGGCTCCTCGGCCATGCCCTACAAGCGCAATCCCATGCGCTGCGAGCGCATCTGCTCCCTCTCCCGCTACCTGATGGCCGACGCCCTCAACGCCCCCATGACCGCCTCCGCCCAGTGGCTGGAGCGGACGCTGGACGACTCGGCCAACCGCCGCATCAGCCTGCCCGAGGGCTTTCTCTGCTGCGACGCGGTGCTCCGGCTGATGCAGAACGTCACAAAGGGCCTCCACGTCAACGAGAAGATCGTGGAGAGGTTCGTGGCGGAATACCTGCCCTTCATCGCCACGGAGAACCTGATGATGGAGGCCGTGGCCCGGGGCGGAGACCGCCAGCAGCTCCACGAGCTCCTCCGCACCCACTCCATGGCCGCCACCGCCCGGATGAAGGCGGGGCAGAGCTGTGACCTGCTGGACCGCCTGGCGGCGGACCCGGCCTTCGGCCTGAGCCGCGCGGAGCTGGAGGCCGTCCTGGATCCCCGGCGCTACACCGGCCGCTGTGCCGAGCAGACGGAGGCCTACGCCCGGCACTGCCTGGAGACCGCAAAAAAAATCGGCGCGCAGCGCGCCGAGGAGATCGAGCTGTAAGGAGGCCATTCCATGCGTATTACCACCCCGGAAAACGACATTGCGGAGGTTTTGTTCACCGAAAAGCAGATCGCGGCCCGTGTCGAGGCGCTGGGCATGGCCCTGACCGCGGAATACGGCGGGAAGAAGCCGGTGATGGTCTGCGTGCTCAAGGGCGCGTCGTTCTTCTACATCGACCTGTGCCGGCAGATGAACTGCCAGATCGACATGGACTTCATCTCCGTCTCCAGCTACGGCGCGGAGGCGCAGTCCTCGGGCGTGGTGCGGCTGGTGAAGGATCTGGACACCAATATCACCGGCCGCCACGTGGTGCTGGTGGAGGACATTATCGACTCGGGGCTGACCCTCTCGTACCTGCGGGAATTTTTCGGCGCGCGCAGGCCCGCCAGCATCCGCACCATCAGCTTCCTGGACAAAACCGCCCGCCACGCCAGCGAGCTGAAAACCGATTACTGCGGCTTCGAGGTGCCGGACGTTTTCGTGGTGGGCTACGGCCTGGACTACGCCAGCTACTACCGGAACCTGCCCTACATCGGCGTCCTGAAGCCGGAGGTCTACAGCTGAAACGCGGCCAAATCAACGCGGCGGCCCGCCTCCCCCCTCCGGGGAAGCGGACCGCCGCGTCCGGCGCGCTCAGCGTTCTTCTAAAATCTTGTTCAGCTCCTGCATGAAGGTGTTGATATCCTTGAACTGCCGGTAGACCGAGGCAAAGCGGACGTAGGCCACCTCGTCCATGGGCTTGAGGCGTTCCATGACCAGCTCCCCGATCACGGAGGTGCGGATTTCCCGCTCCAGGGAGTTCTGGATGATCTGCTCGATCTCGTCCACGGCCCTTTCCATCTCCGCCAGGGAGACCGGGCGCTTCTCGCAGGCTCGGACCATGCCGTTGAGGACCTTGTTCCGGTCGAAGCTCTGGCGGCTGTTGTCCTTCTTGATGACCACAATGGGCAGGCTCTCCACCGTCTCATAGGTGGTGAAGCGCTTCCCACAGGCCAGACACTCCCGCCGGCGGCGGATGCTGGCGCTGTCCTCGGCGTGGCGGGAGTCCACCACCTTGCTCTCCTGGTCGCCGCAATAGGGGCATTTCATACAGCATCCTCCTTACTGAATGTGCGTATGGTTGTTGATGTGGTCCGCGCAGTAGCAGTAATACCCCCGGCAGCGGCTGCAATAGCGGAACTCCAGGCCGGGATTGTCCGTATCGGTGCGGCCGCAGACGGTGCACTTGTGGCGGTAGTCCCGGGGGGCTTCCTTCCTGCGGCGGCGGTCCTGCTCGGCCCACTTAGGCAGCGGCGCGGCGTGAGGGTTACTGCGGCGCCGCTCCTCGGCGCTCATGACGTGATGGTAGCGCCCCAGGGATGGCAGGATGTTCCGGATGTCCGCGCCGAAGAAAATGAGGTAGTTCAAAAGCGCGAACACCGCGAAGAAGTTCCCCTGGAAGAAGTCCAGGACCACCAGCGCCAGATAGAGGCACGCCAGGTACTTCATCTTGATGGGGATCAGGAAGAACAAAAGCATCTGGTCCTCCGGGCACAGCGTGGCGTAGGCCAGGAGGAAGGAGTAGTGCAGCGTATTGATGGAGAGGAAGGGCCAGCCAGTGAGCATGGCGGCGATATCGATGATAAGGACGCCGCTGAGGTAAAAGCAGTTGAATTTCAGCGTGCCACAGCGGCTCTCCATGACGCGGCCCAGCTGAAAGTAGACGAACATCATGAGGACCAGCACAATGGGATTGCCGTAGCCCGGCAGGAACATGTACGAGAAAAGCCGCCATACCTGCCCGCGCAGGACCGCGGCCCGGTCGAACATCAGCGCGTAGTAAAGCGCGTGGCTGGGGTCCACGGCGTCGATGACGTAGACCAGGATATTGCCGATGGCGATATAGAGCATCAGATTGGGGATGCCCTTGCTGCGGTTGCGGTAGAAAAAGCGTTCAATTTTCCGCTGGAATTCTTTCAAAGGGACCGGCCTCCTTTCGTTGCTCCTATTGTAGCTCAAAAAAGGAGCGTTGTCCACCACAAAACCGCAAATTCCCGACGGAGCTTTTGCCGAAATGAGGGAGGTAAAAATCATGCAGCTGAAATGGATCGTGATCTGGTATTTTGCTGCCTATGCCATCGTGACGTCCATCGGCATCGCCCACACGGTGTTCAACATCACTGTCCGCCATATGGGCACCATGCGGGACGGCCCGGGCATGGGGGAGGGCTATGAGCGGACCCGGCCGTGGCATCCGCTCTATAACCTTCTGGTGTTCCCCCTCTTCGCCGGACTCTGCCTCCCGGGCGGTGCGGCGGTGCGGGACGCGGCGGCGCTCTCCCTGCTCTGGGGGACGGCGACGGTGGTGCTGGACGTGTTCGGCTGGGTGCTCATCAGGCACCCCTGGTCCCTGAGCTTCCGGGAATTCTACGTGGACTACCAGCCCTGGATCACCCTGATCTACCTGACCATCTGCGCCAGCCCATTCCTGGCGCTGCTCAGCAAAGGCTTACGCTGAAACCATTGACGAGCGCCCGTCCAAGCACACGCAAAGCCGCCGTCCCGAAGGGGACGGCGGCTCCGCTGTATGGAGGAAGGGAGTTTGCTTATTTTACCATCAGCGACACCATGCGCTGGAGGATGGCTGCAACCTCCGCGCGGGTGGCGCTGCCGCCCGGATCAAG
>JAAWBZ010000190.1 GCA_022792945.1 Oscillospiraceae bacterium
GATAACACCGTAGCCAAGCTACACCATGTATCTCCCATTTCTCCCTCTCCTTTTACAACACACACAGGCAATCAGCCCCGGCCAACGGCCGGGGCTGATTGTCGTTTTGGGAAAACTGGGATTGGGCCTTGTATTTTTCCCGGGGGTCCGGTAAAATAGAGAAAAAGGCGCTGCGGCCGGTATGGGTTGACAATGCGGGTGCGCTGTGCTAAAATAAATACAGACCGTCGGTCTGTATCGGGAAGGAGGGGCCGGCATGGCCCGGAACAAACACCCGGAGCAGACAGTACAACTGATTTTGGACACTGCATCCAGGCTCTTTTTCCAAAAAGGCTACGACAGAACCACCCTTCAGGACATTATCGACGCCACGAAGCTGTCCAAGGGGGCCATCTACCACCATTTTTCCTCCAAGGAGGCCATTCTCATCACCGTGGTGGACCGGATGGGGGAGTTCAACAGCGCTGTCCTGGCGGAAATCCGGGACAAAAAGGGCCTCACTGGAGCGGAGAAGCTACGGCAGGTATTCCGCACTTCTGTAGAGCTGTCTTTCCAGGGCGGGATTATCCACATGATGCCCTACCTGATTGATAACCCCCAATTCCTTACCCTTCAGGTAAAGAGTATTTTTGAGGAAGCTGTCCCCCACTATATTCTGCCTATTGTTCAGCAGGGAATTGACGACGGCTCCATCCAAGCCGAGCATCCGGAGGCGTTGTCTGAGGTGCTGCTGATTCTGGCTGACCTCTGGCTCCACCCCGTCCTGCGGCGCAGCAGTCCGGAGCAGGTCCGTGACCGGTGTGCCTTCTTCAATCGGTTCACACGCCAATACGGCTTTGAGCTGTTGGAACCTGACCTCATCGACACCATTGCATCGTTTTGCCAGCCATGAATAAAGCTGCCTGGGCGGCAGTTTTATTTGAGACATATACAAACCGACGGTCGGTTTTATTTTGAAAGGAGTAACACGATGGAAACACAAAAAAGCGCCCTGTTCACCCGGGATTTTACCCTGGTGGTCATTGGGCAGATCATCTCACTGTTTGGAAACGCCATTGTCCATTTTGCCCTGCCGCTGTATCTGCTGCGGGAGACC
>JAAWBZ010000191.1 GCA_022792945.1 Oscillospiraceae bacterium
CCACCCTGGAGCTGGAGGAGTCGGGCCGGGATCTCATGGGCTTTGTCAAGGAGACCTACCGCTACCAGGCCGACCGGGTGAGCCGGGCCCTGTCCGACCTGACCGACGGGGAGGAGTGAGGGGCGCCATGAGGAAAAAACTGTTCGCCGCCTTCCTGCTGCTGGGCCTGTCCCTGGGCTTCCTGTGCGGGGCCCACTTCCAGGTGGGCGCCGCCGCCGATCAGGTGGAGATCACCCAGACCGATCTGCTGGGGGATCCCGCCGCCCTGGAGGGGCTGGTCCTGGATCTGGCCACCTACGGGGACCATGGCCGCCATCTCCGGTGGGACACCCGCTGTGCCTTCACCGGCGGCCTGTCCACTCAGAGCCAGTTTACCTACCATCAGACCCCCGACCCCTGGGAGCGCTTCGGCGATTCCGGCCAGATCCTCTATGACATGCCCAGCACCTCCTACAGCATCTCTACCACCGGCTTTCTGGACCTTGCGGGGGATGAGCGGGAGCTGCGGTACAGCAATCTTTTCGTCCTGCCCATGATCGACGTGGCCAGCCGGGCCCCTGCGGACAGCTCCTATACCGAGCAGGTGCGGATCCGGGACTACTACGACTTCTTCCCCCTCTCGGTCAACTTCCGCCTCCTGCTGTCCGGCCGGTACACCTATGAGGAGGAGGTCCGGCTCTCCGACACCCTCAGCGCCCTTTTCCAGGTGCCGGTGCCGGAGGATCTTATGCTGGAGATCACCGTGACGACCGACGAGCTGGGGCGGCCTGTGGAGATCCAGAGCAACCCGGTGGAGCCCGATCCCGGCTCCTATTGGATCGACACCTTCTGCGCCAACACGGGGGACGCCCTCTACTTTACCGCCAACTGCCGGGTGGACGATTATGACCAGCCCCCCATCATCCCGGAGGCCCCCGGCGGGTACGGCCTCTACACCATCCCCCTGGAGGAGGGGCGGCTCCGGGCGGAAAACCTGGACCGGCTGGCCCTGGCCTACCCCATCGACCCCCAGCGGGCCTGGATCCTGGCCCTGGAGCCCACCGAGGACGGCAGCCGCCTGCTGCTGGTCACCCAGGAGGAGGGCCGGGCGGTGCTGACCGTCATCGACCGGGCCACCATGGAGGACATCCAGCGGCTGGAGCTCTTCCCCGTGTGCTATGAGGAGGACAATTATGTGGTTTTCTCGGAGCTGTACGCCTTCTCCGGCTGCCTGCTGCTCCACGACACCGAGGGCAATTTCCTCCTGCTGGCCGGGGACGGCTCCGGCGGGTATGAGGTTGCCATCCGCTCCACCCTCCGCCCGGTGGAGGCCTGGGACGCCGGCCTCTGCACCGATCCCTCCTTCGCCTACGACGGGCAGCGGCTGGCGGCGGCGGCCTACGACGGATCCAGCCGCTACGCCTGTAGCTTTTACCTGGCTGTCTACGACCCCTCCGGCCCGATCTACGCCGGGGAGTACGCCCACAGCCAGGACCGGAGCAGCCCCGACTCC
>JAAWBZ010000294.1 GCA_022792945.1 Oscillospiraceae bacterium
ACGGCCTCTGGCGGCGCCACTCAGTCCACCGGCTCCATCCCCGGGCCGGAGGCCGGCGGTTCTGCCGGGGGCGGGGTGGGTTCCGCCGCCGGCGTAGGCTCCGGGGTGCTGACGGCGGGGGGCGCGCTGGGGGGTGGGGACGGGGTGGGCGGCGCGCTGGGCGGGGGAGAGACGCCGGGGCTGGGTGTGGCCCCGCCCTCCGGCGTAGGCGTGGGATCCTCCGGGATCATCCCCTCCCCCGGCGTGGGGCTGGGGGTGGGATCCACAGGCCCGGGCTCGTCCGTGGGATCCGGCTCCACCGGATCCGGGGGCTCCGGGGTGTTGGCGGGCTTGGGCGTGCTGGAGGCCGGGGCCTTGGTGGCCAGCTTGAGCTCGCCCAGCCGGATGTCCTCCTTGTAGGGGTTGAAGCCGTCGTTGATGGCCTCCACAATCTCGCTGCCCACGGGCAGCAGGTGCCCGTTGCCGGCGGATTTGTTGGGCAGGGTGACAAAGTCCACATTGTCCATGTCCAGCCCGCCCACGGCGGACTTGGCGAAATAGGCCATATTGGAGGCCGTCAGGTTGGTGACCACGTTCTCCTGGAAGATGCGGATATATTCGGTCAGGTTGGGCAGCAGCACATCCGGCTGGAGGCACTTGGCGATGACGGCCTTCATAAAGGCCTGCTGGGTCTGGATGCGGCCCAGGTCGCCGGTGGCATAGCCGCCGAAGGCGTTGCCGTTGTCGTCGCTGTCCAGGCGGTAGCGGATGAGCTGCATGGCCTTGGCCCCGTCCAGGAGCTGGTAGCCCTTTTGCAGGTCGATTTTGAAGTGCTGGGTCAGATCGTTGTAGTACATCCGCTTTGGCACCTCAAAGTAGACACCGCCGAAGGCGTCCACCAGCTCCCCCACGGCGCTCCACTGGACAATGACGTGGTAGTCCGGGGTGACGCCGGTGAGATCGCCGATCTCGTTTTTCAGGGCCTCAATGCCGTCGTCGCCGCCCCCGGCCCGGTTATATACCGAGTTGAGCAGCACCGTCCGCCCGTTGTACTCCACATAGGTGTCCCGGGGCAGGCTCATCACATGCAGCTCCTGCTCCGGCACGTTGTAGGACACCATCATCACGGTGTCGGTGTTGCCGCCGCCATAGGTGTCCTGCCCCACCAGCAGGAAGGTGTAAAACTCCTTCTTCCGGTCGCTGGACAGGGCGGGCATATCCACCTTTACCTCCTCCCCCGCCGGGTTGGTGGTGGTGGTAGGCTGGGGCCTGCGGGTGGGCAGGCCGCCGGTCTCCGGCGGCGCGCTGAAGATGTTCCAAAAGATGAATCCGGCCACAATCAGCGCCGAGATCACCGTCAGGATGATATACAGCGCCCACAGGATCTTCTGCCGGGTGGTCCGCTTGCTTTTCTGCTTGTCCGGCGTACCGCGCTGTCCACGGGAGCCGCCCGCTGTCTTTTTGTTTCTCTCGTTAGGGCTCATCCGATTATCCTTTCCCCTTTAGCCAGTCTCGCGCCTGGCTGGTGTTCCGGTGGGCGGGGATC
>JAAWBZ010000295.1 GCA_022792945.1 Oscillospiraceae bacterium
GCCCGGCGGGCAGCAGCCAGGAAGGCGCCCGCCTCCGCTACGGCCCGGGCGTCGTCGTCGGCGTGGGACACCGGGGCTGCGGTGGCCACAAGCAGGGCGGTGGCCCCGCTTGCCGCGCGGGCCACCACACGAGCAAGGCGCATCTCCACGTCGGCAGCGTCCTCGGTCCGGGCCGCCTCGGCGCTGGCCACGGCTCGCAGGCCCGCCCGGCGTAGATGCGCCCGAGCCCGGGCCACCGCCGGAGACGAGGCCGACACGCCCACAATGCGCACCTGCTCCTGATCTGGCGAAGAGGAGAGCGCCTCCGTAGAAGGCGCGCACCCGAGCAACGCCGCCATACCGGCCTCGAGGCGGTCGTCGGCCTCGGCAAGCAGGTCGTCCCAGGCCTCCTCCGCGAACCGCACCCAGCCTGTAAATCCCCAGCGCTCGCGCAGGAGGCCCGGTGCCTGGTCGGTCGCCACAGACGCGGCCTCGCACAGAAGAATGCCGTCGTCGCAAACCGGATCGAAGAGCCCCCATCCAGCCCGCAGCGCCTCGCCGGCATGAAGGCTCGCCAGAAGAGCGGCGGCCTGGGCCACCGCGAGCGGAGCATCGTCGCCGTCCTCGGGCATAAGGTAGCTGCGGTGCGTAAGGGCCGCTCCGGACAAGTCCACCGACACCGTGGCCTTGTCATCGCGCAGGCGCACCTCGATGAGGCAGTCGGGGCTGTGCGGATCCACATCGGGCCGCGCCCCGCGCACCTCGGCTAGCCGGTCGCACACGGCGTCCTTTACCTTCAGCGCCGTGAACTGCGTGTTGCGCAGCGCGGCGTTCGTGCCGCTCACCTTCACCGCGATGGTAGCTCCCTCGGCCACCTCGTCTTCCCAGGCCAGGCCCCTTACGCCCCCGTAAAGCGCCTCGGCATTGCGGGCGCCCGCGCGGCCCACGGTGCAGCTCACGCGCCCCGCGAGCCGCGACCACAGACACACCCGCAGGGCCGCCGCCGGCTTCCCGTAGAAGGTCGCGCCACCCTTGAGAGGCCGAACCTTTCGCACGCCGAGAGCGCCAAGCTCCTCGGCCAGCATGGGCTCAACCCCCGGCAAACAGGTGGCGAAGAACTCGCAGGGTTCAAATTGGTCCACGGGGGCTCCTTACGTGAAAAAGGCCGGCTCGCGGGCCGGCCTTTCTGTTTAGTCTTCCAGGTAATCCTTCAGCTTGCTGGAGCGGCTGGGGTGCCGCAGCTTCGCCAGCGTCTTCGACTCGATTTGGCGGATGCGCTCGCGGGTGACGCCGAACTCGCGGCCCACTTCCTCGAGCGTGCGCGGGTGGCCGTCCTCAAGGCCGAAGCGCAGGCTGATAA
>JAAWBZ010000296.1 GCA_022792945.1 Oscillospiraceae bacterium
GCCGAATGTCACGATGTCCACAGGCGGGAGTTTTCCGCCGTGGAGCTGGGTCACGTCCCCGGCGTGGGCCATATCCGGGAAGTACCGCTTCGTCACCGACACGCAGGCCGGGACGATCTCGCTTGCCCACAGGGACGTGATATTGTAAAAAGAAGCGGCGTAGGGAAAGCCCCCTATGCCGTCGAAAAGTGATGCTAATGTGTACTGCGGAATACGAAAAAGCCTCCTTTCCGCCTCATAGTGCGATGTCGCTGTCCACTTCGTTGCCCCACACGTCCCAGCCGGGTGGCGACTGCCTGGCAAACAGCTCTATCCGGGGCAGGTCGCCCGCCAATTCTACAATCTTGTCACGGGCTACATCCGGCTTTTTGCTGTGCCGTTCTATGGGGCTGATGATAAATTGGTGGACAGCGTTGGAATATCTTTGAGGCTTGCCCCGTTTGGCAAGCAGGCAGATTTCCGCATTTCCCCGTGTCCAGTAGCCCAGGCCATAGAATCAGGTCGGGCTTTTCCTGTTCTGTTTCAGCCAGACAAAGGCCACGGTCTTATAGGAAAAGCCCCACGCTTTGATAAGTCGCAGGGCTTCCGGGAGTTGGGGAAATGTTGTCCACAGGAACAGTAGACTATCCTTTGCCGCCAGTTCACCAACAGGCAGGGCGCACAGCTCGTCAATACTCATAGTGGGATAGTGATTTTCCGCCGCCCCCTGAATATTCTTGCACTCGTACCGCCAGGGCGGATCAGCGTAAATAATGCTGTATTTTCCGATAAGCTGTCCTCCCTCCGTCAGTGAGCGGCGAATACGGCCTTGGCGATGCTCCCGGTCTTGAACAGGCAGAAGCACAGCAGCACCGTATAGCCCATACAGCCCCATATCGCCCCGGACACGTCGGCGGAGAGGGCGATGCTCTGCACCAGGACGGCGTAGATGCCCGTCACCACCATTATCAGGAACGCTTGGAAGCCCAGGGCGAACAGGGATTTCAAGTAGCCCTGCCCCATGCCCCGCCACTCGCTGTTGCCGATGGTGGCGAGGGGGATAGGCCCCAGCGAGGTCACAAGGTATATTTCAATCATCCTGCCGTAGACCACGAGCATGATGCAGATGGAAAGAATGTTCATCGTCAGCCCCACGAAAAGGGACTGGAACCACAGCCCCAGCAGACCACCGATGTCCATAGCCGAAAGCCGGTTGTCCAGATCGGTGACAACAGTGGTTATGTCGATGCTGGTATTGCCGATGATAACTCCGGCGCTCTGATTGACAACGCTTTGGGTCAGGTCAAACACGCCCATGACGATGTTCCAGGTATTGGACACAAGGATGATGGCGGCGGCGGATTTGAACACCCAGCGAAACAGCATCCAACTGTCCATGTCGTGCATATTGTTCCGTTCCGCGATCAACTGTATCAGCTCGTAGCACATGATAAGTGCGAGGATGGCCCCGGCGATGGGGACGATCACCGTTTCCGTCAGGTTGCGGAGCATATTGAAAATGCCGCTGTTCCAGC
>JAAWBZ010000138.1 GCA_022792945.1 Oscillospiraceae bacterium
CAGATACAGGATGCCGCGGGCATGGTTCAAGGAGGCGATAACAGCGAAACGGGACCAACATTTTCTTCTATCTTCCCATGAGCTTGAGGCAATTTTTGCGGCGCAAAGCGCCGGTTAGGAGGATTTTATGAGATCAGCAGCGAAGCAATACTGGAAGCGGGCGATCGCCCTGGCGCTGGTTCTTTCTCTCGCGCTTTCGCTTTGCTTCACCACAACCTTTGCCGCGGACGAGGATGACGCGGCGGGACCGGAGGAGACCACTGTATACGAAGTGATCTGCGGCAAACAGGCACACCTGCACGGCAGCGAGTGTTATTCCAAGTCCTGTGAATATCAGGACTTGGATGGCCACAGCTGTGGCCAGGAGTGCTATCAGCTCACCTGCGCACTGGAGGAGCACACCCACTCTCTCGGCTGCATGAACGAGCTGGGCGTCTTCCCCAAGGACGAGAAGGTGATGACGCAGGTGGCGGTTTACTGTTGTGAGGAGGAGGGACATACGCACAACTTTATGTGCGGCGTTCCCTACGAAGCAGTGAATCCCACGGAGAGCAAGGACCCCGCCGATGAGCCCGCCGAGGGTGAGGTCGACGGCGACGCCAACACCCCCGGCGACGGCGAGAACAGCGGCGACGCCAACACCCCCGGCGACGGCGAAAACGGCGGCAACACCGACAATGGCGAGGACAGTGGGGATACCACCGCTCCTGACAACGGCGAGGGCAGCGGCGACGCCGGCACTCCCGACAACGGCGAGACCGGCGACAATACCGACAACGTCGAGGGCGGCGACGCCAATGCTCCCGGCGAAGCAGGCAGCACCGAGAACGATCCCCCCGCCGGCACGGGCGACGGCACCACGGAGCTCCCGGACGGCGGGGTGCCCTTGAGCGCTCTGCCGGTGTTCAGCGGAGAGTACTGCACAGCCGCTGAGGGCCAGCATATCCATGGGCCGGAGTGTCAGAAGATGATCCAAGTGGCGGATCCTGAGGACCTGGTCATGCCGGCTGAGAAGTTTGTCGCTAAAATCAACGGGACAGCGTATAATACGCTTTCTGATGCGGTTAGCGCCGCCAAGGCTGGCGATACCATCGTTCTGGGGCAGGATGTTACAGAGAGCGTTGCTGTTGCCCAAAATATCACTATTGATCTGGGCGGACACACCTGGACCGGGAGCAGCACCACCACGCTCAGCGCTAAAGGCACGGGCGTTGATTCCGCAGTAACGGTGAAAAACGGTAAAATCGTTGCCGGAAGCGCGGCTTCTTCCGCTAAGGCCACCGCTATCCATGCGGACAACGCCAATCTGACTATTGAGAACTGCGAGGTCAGCGGCACCGGCACCGGCACTCTTGTCCGCGCCGAGACCACAAGCGCAAAAATACACCCCAGCGAGACGCTTACCATCAGCGGCAGCTCGTTTAAGAATGCCGCTTACGGCGTCTACGCGGCTGTGGAGGGCAATGTCAAAGAGCGGAGCATGACAGTTAATATCTCAAACTCCACCTTTGCGTCCAACACCCGGGGCCTGTATTGCGGCACCAACAACAGCGGCTCAAAGCCAGAATTTAATGTCAATGTAACCGGCTGTACCTTTGAGGGCAATACCACTGCCGGCATCAGCATTGCAAACAACAAGAACAATGTAGACAACTTCAAAGTGGATGTAACGGACACCAAATTCCTGAATAACACCGGCTCGGCACTCAAAATGGAAAGCTCTTTCGACTGCGCAACGGTGAGTATTACCGGCGGTGAAATTTCCGGGAATGTTGTCAGTTACAGCAGCGATTCTGTCATTAAGGTGAACGGTCCGTTCACAATGGATGGCACCAACGTCTCTAATAACAAGGCCTATTTGGTGATGGACCTTGAAACGACCAGCGCTGTGACCATCCAAAACGCATCCTTTACAAACAACGAGTCAACAAACAGTTCCGACGCCCGCGGCGCGATTTATGTTTCGGCCAACGACAATGCGGTCGTGAAAGTGAACCAGTCTGAGTTTATCGGAAATAGCGGCAGATTCGGCGGCGCGCTGTATGTCAATGGCAAAAATGCTGTTGTCAATATCGACGGCAGCACCTTCGAGGGAAATACCGCCAAGCTCTACGGCGGCGCGCTCTACCTGAATGCCAGCGGCGGCATTACCATCAATGATACTGTCATAACCGACAACACTGCAAATTCTACGGTGTCAAAGGGTACGGCGTACGGCAAGATCGGCGGCGGTCTGTATGTGGCGAACACCACCGGGACTGTTACCCTGAGCGGTTCTACCTGCATCTACAACAACCACACGCCCGGCGACAAACAGGTCCCCGGTACAAATGACGGCGGCAGCGCGGATATGGTGCTGGAATCCACTAAAGTAACATCTTCCACGAGCGCAAAGAATCCTAGCAATTTTAGCCACGCCGAATTGGTGCTGAATAACGAGAAGACTTTCACCGGCGAGAATGGGAATAAGTATACTTTTACCCAGTTTGACCGAACGAAAGTTAATGCGAACGGCTACTATTGGTACAGCGGCAGCAACTACTACTGGCCCATGGGGTACTACACCACTGTAGAGGAGCCTTCCCGTATCTACCTGGGCAACGAGGATCAGCACACTGGCGACAAGGCTACTATGACCTCTACTCTGGCTGAGGCGGTCAAGAAGGCGACAGGGAACGGTGCGGATACTGTCTACGTCTGCCAAGATACCACGATCACTGCCGAAGATGCGGAGCTGCTGAACAACAGCGGCATCACCTTCGTCCGCTGCTTTGACCACGGTACCGGCCATATGTTCACTATTAAGGACGATATCACTCTGGATGGTGCGCATATCGACGGTATGAGCGTAAAAGGAGACGCCTCCCTGATTGATGTTACTGACGGTGCTCAGCTGACCATCGCTGGGGATACAATCATCGAAAACGGCAAGAACACAGCCAGCAAGAGCGACGGCGGCGCAATCACTGTCGGGGATAAGGCCAGCCTGCTTATGACTGGCGGCATCATCCGCAACAACTCCGCTCGTCAGGGCGGCGGCATCTACGCCTTTGCCGGCGATACCATCCGCTTCGAGGGCGGCATGGTCTCCAACAATATAGCCACCGGCGGCAACGGCGGCGGTGGCGCTTATATCTGGGCCACCTCCAGCGAATTCGGCGTCTATGGCGGACGGACCACATTCGACGGCAACAAGGCCAATCAACTGGGCGGCGGCGTGTTCCTTGTCAACGGCGTCAACGCCCAAACCCACCACTATATTTACAAAGCCACCTTTACCAACAACAGCTCCTATCGGACCAGCCAATACTACGACGGCGGCGCGATTTATATTCAGAGCGGCACTACCGCCCATATGAAGAACGTCTATGTCAGCGGCAACACGGACAGCGATAAGGCAGGCAACGCCTACACCGCAGTCGCAGTCTGCCCCACCGGCAAGCTAGCCGTGTATGAGCTGGATGGGCTTCTGGCCATTAACAACGGCAAGAACCCCGATATCGGCATTATCAAGGGCGGCGTTATCCCCGAGACCACAGACGAAGGAACCGGCGAGCAGGTGGAGGTCGTTCCCAAGGTTTATCTGCCCAGCAACGCCCCCGGCGGCGGCGAGGTCAAGTACACCGACAAGGACGGCACAGTCGTAAACACCGCCGACTACCAGTTCATCGAGGGCTATTTCCGGCTTTACACCAAGGCCGCCGACAGCACGATTGACGCCGCGAGAACAACCGCTGAGAACAGCGGCGTGGTGATTACCGGGAACTACGCCACGCAGTACGGCTCTGGCATCATGACCAACGGCCTGCTGAAAATCGGCACCGAGACCACCACTCTGAAGGTCACAAAGGTCTGGAACGACAAGGACGAGGACCACAGCGGCGACCAGATTCTTGTCTATCTGACAAAGGACGGAGATGTTGTTTCCGCCGATTTCCGCAGTGATTCCACCGTAATCCTGAACGAGGAAAACAACTGGACCTACACCTGGACCAACCTGGGCAATAATTTCACATGGGGTGTCAAGGAGGCCGCCGTGGGCGATTACACCCCCGATGTGGAGGTCGAGGAGGACACACAGTTCGACGCTATTGCGGACCACTATTATATTGCCACCATCACCAACACCCCCGGCGGCGACAATAACAAACTGGTAATCCGCAAGACCGCCATTGACCTGGACCCCGAAAACCGCTACCAGTTCACCCTGAAGCTGGGGGGCAAGGTTTCCAACGACCAAGTCTTCGCCCTGCGGATGGAAGACACAGGCGAGCTCATTCCCATCTATGGCAACGAGGTCACCTTCTATCTGAAGGGCGGTCAGACCGCTGTTGTCGAGGGACTGCCTGACGGCTTCACCTATGAGCTCACCGAGGCCGAGGGCGAGTACAGCAGCTTTATCTATGAGAGCGTCACCGCCAACGAGGGCGGCGCGGGCCAGATTTACAGCGTTGACGTTGTCAACGTCAGCATCAAGCCCGCCGACGGCATCATCTCCGGCACAAAGGTTCTCAATGGCCGCGACTTCCAGAAGGACGATCACTTCACCTTTGAGATCGAGGCCTGCCCGGAGCCCGGCAAGACAGACAAGTTCGCCATGACCACGGAGGACATCGCCAAGACGCTCCCCGAGAAGACGCTGGTCACACTCTATCCCGGTATGACCGAGGCTGAGGTGGAAGATCTTCCGGAGAGCGAGGACAGCGTCCTTATGGCCGGCGATGTGTTCAGCTTTGATCTGCACTTCACCAAGCCCGGCACCTATCACTATGTTGTCAACGAGAAGCGTCCTGAGTCTGACAGCTCCGAGTATGCCGGCATCCCCGGCGTCACCTACGACCCGATGCAGTACCATGTCATCGTAGAGGTCAATATGGACGAAAACGGTGAGCTGAAGCCCGAAGCGACCACCGTCTGGGCCCGCAACACCAACGCCCGCGCCTCCTGGCCTGAAATAAACCTGCTGACAGGCGAGGACGGGGCGACCATTCCCATTGAGAATGCGCTCAGGTTCGAGAACACCTATAATCCTGCTGAGATCACCCGCTTCTTCCTTGTGCGGAAGATCCTGGTGAACAAGGACCTGAAGGCCGGCGACTTCAACTTCATTCTCACTCCGGGCGGCTCCGCCGGCTACAGCGGCAGCAGCCCCTCTGAAGACGAGCTTGCCAGTCTTGCGTACAGCGCGGACCAGGCCCAGCCCATGCCCACCGTCATCTACGGCGAGAATGATACCGCCCAGGCGGTTGAGCCCGACGAGAACGGAAATATCGTTGTCGGAAACGGACCCTCCGGTCATGTGACCTTTGACGGCATCAAGTTCACCGCCGAGCAGGCTGGAAAGGTCTATAAGTACACCATCCGCGAGGAGATCCCCGCGGAGGCCGAGTACGATGAGACTCTGGGCCAGTATGTCCTCAACGGCGTCGCTTACAGCGGCAAGGAGGTGGACCTCTATATCCACGTCTATATAGAGGAGACCGATCCGGACACCACCGGCAGCACCGGCTCTGTCGTCCGCGCCCAGGTCTACGGCGAGAGAGGCGCAGCCTTTGTCAACACCTACTCCGGAAGTCTGACCCTGCGCAAGACAGTTACAGGCGTCAACGGCGACCAGAGCAGGGATTGGCGCTTCACCGTGACTCTGACGGACAAGAACGGCCATCCCCTGAGCACCACGGTTACCGCCAACGACGGCGTTGACGAGATGGGTGTCACTCCCAATATGTTCCCGTACGTCAAGAATACCGCCGCCGGCGAGATCACAGGCTATGTCCTCCATCTGAGCGAGGAGGAGCTGGCGGTAATGGGCGGACTGGACGCGGAGCAGCTTGCCGAGATGGAGAAGGAGAATATCCTTCTGATGGAGGGCGATACGCTCCGTCTGACCCTGAAGCACAACGAGTCCATCACCATCAGCGGCCTGCCCGAGGGCGTCCGCTACACGGTGACTGAGGAGGACGCCGGCCAGAACGGGTACACCACCACCGTCAACGGCACTCCCGGCACATCTGTAAGCGACGGAATGACCGGCGTATCCGCCGAGGTCTCCTTCATCAACGAGCGCCGGGATACCACCCGTCTGACTGTCAACAAGGTTTGGGTGGGCGATACGGAAGCCAGCCGGCCCGAGAGCATTACCGTAGCGCTCATGCGCGGCGATACGCCGGAGGGCGAGGCTGTGACGCTGACTGCGGAGAACGGCTGGACCTACACCTGGGAGAACCTGGAGATCCTCCCC
>JAAWBZ010000098.1 GCA_022792945.1 Oscillospiraceae bacterium
AGAATTTGCGTATCTGCTCTCTCGGTGTTATAATCTCCACAAGGCATTCCCTCTCGTGTTTTGTGGTTGGTCGCGCTTCCATTATAACACTTGAGGCTATGCCTTCTTTTTTGTCATTTTTCAGATTTGCTCATTTATAGTTATATTGCTATTTTGCGCAAAAGTCAAACTTAAAACTATTCGTTAAAATGTACGATGCCGCTGAGTTAGCAACAAAATCATCCCCCGCCATTTGATTACTAATGGCGGGGGTGCTTATTATTTTGTTGGTTCACCCTGCCTGATCTCAACGCCGTCATACTTTGCATCCTGGGCGGCCGCCTCCGCTTGGGCGTCCTCCAGGTTGGAGATGGGCAGCCCGCGTTGGATGCTCTCGTGGTCGTTCCAAATGGCGATATACATAAAATGGTCACCTTTTAATCGCCCGATACAATATCCTCCACAGCTCGGATTGTGTGACAGCCCGCAGGCCGAGACGGCCCTGCACAGCTTGTCCGCAACGGTCTTATCGCCGCCCTTCGGGACGTAGGCCTCCACGCCCTTCGTCTTCCCGTCCGCGGCTCCGGCCTTGAACGCATTGAAGTGGACCTCCAGCACAAAATCATAGTCCTGGAACTGCGCCACACTCCGCAGTGTCCCCTTCTGGAAGTCGGCATACGCATCCCGGTACTTGCCGGAAACTGCTCCAGGGTCCCCGGCTCCGTGTCCGGCGATCAGAAGAATGCTCATGCGCTCACCTCCGGCAGGCCCGCCACGCTGGTGAGGATAGACAGCACCCCCGCCAGCACCGACGCAGAAACCACCATCGTCCAGTTGACGTCTCCCAGCACGGCGGCTGTCCCGATGGTGGCCACCGCGGTCTGGGCTATGGTCTTGACGGCGCGGATCAGCGCCGCGTGCATCCAGGTTTTCGCTTTCATGTTGACACATCCTTTCTGTTTTCCAGGTCTTGAATCCGGTGATTCGCGACCTTGATTTTTTCTTCCTGCAGCTCGGTCCGCTCCTCCACCTGGTACATCCGTTCGACTAGGTTGTTGTGGGCCTGGACCTTCCACTCCAGCTCCTCCAGGCGGTAGGCGATCAGCGCGCTGGACTTCCGGTTGGAAAAATATGTACCGGCCAGCGTCCCCACCAGCGCCAGAGCGGCCACGATGATGCTTTCCATATGCTGCCCTCCTTCAGACCGCGCTGTCCGAGGCGGTGTTTTCCGGAATGTACATAGAACCATCCTTTCTTTTTTGAGACACAAAAAAGCGCCCCGCGATTTGTCGTTGACAAAACGGGAGCGTCGGCGTATAATAATGACGAAAGGGCCGCTGTTACTGCGGTCAGCCCTTACAATCAATGCACAGATAAACTATGCTGACTGCTCGCGCTACCGGGCAGTCAGCACGCCTTTATGGAGAGTATGTAAAGCACAAAGGCCAAACACACCGACAAGCGAAGCAAAGCAAACAGCCGCTTTCTCCACATTCGCCACACCCCCTTTCTCAAGGGAGTGGCTGACCGCCAAAATGTAACAGTGCCCTTCCGGCCGCCCAAAAGGGGCGGCGCGTTTATTATACACAGCGCACCGCGTTTTGTCAATTTCCGCCGCCCCTCCGGGCGGTCTTTTCGTTATCGGAATACGACCTTGACCACGCTGTCCGAGACACGGGCGAGCACCCGATAGGTCTGGCCGGGGATGTACGCCTCCGCAGCGGTGGCGGTGCCGCCCTCTGCGCACCGGCAATAGCCGTTCACCTGGCAAGTTCCGTCGTCCCGGACCGCCAGAACGCCCAGCATACCAACGGTGTCCCACTCCTTCCGGTCCTTGCGTTCGACGTATGCCTGGGTGTGGTCATAGTCCGGGTTCGCCTTGAGCCGCCAGGAGGGCGTCTCATGGTCCACCACGCGGGAGGTCACGCGGTAATACCGCCCGTCCTCCTCCCGGATTTCCGGGTCGGCCAGCAGTCTCATGCGGTCCTCCTCGTCTTCCGGCGCTTCGATTTCCTCCCGGTCCTCCTCCAGGTATTCCTTTACAAACCGGTCGAATTCGTCGTGGACCCAGCGGCCCAGCCAGTCCTCGTCGCCGTTGCCGATGATGCAGGGATTGCCGGAGACAATTCCCAGCAGGTAGTCGCCGGGAGAGGCCGTTCTGATGTTCGGTCCGTCCATGGTTACGAACCGCCCTACCCGGTCCTCCGCATCGGGGTTCCCGTCGGCCCACTCGAAGAACTCCGCGTAGTCCGCGCCGGTGGTGTGGAAGCTGCCGACACCATAGACCGCACCGGCGTAGGTGACGCGGAAGCAGTTGGAACGATTGCTTCTGGAAGCTCCATTTCCAATCACCATGGCGTCTCCGGTGGTATTACTAGAAGTCCCTCCAGTTGTCATTGCTTTACTGTATTTGCCTCCGGAATGGCTTGCAAAGTTGGCCGCTATTGTTTCGTACCCTTCTGCGTGGGAACTATCTTCAGATGCTGTTGTGTAGTATCCTTCTGCGTGAGAGCAGTCTCCAGACGCTGTTGTGTAGTTCCCTTCTGCGTGAGAGTTGACTCCAGACGCTGTTGTGACGCTCCCTTCTGCGTGAGAGTTGAATGCAGACGCTATTGTGCTTTTTCCCAATGCGACACTATTTAATCCAACAGACGATCCGGCCTTTCTGCTCATAGAAATACTGTCCGTAAATACTGGAGAGGATTTTGGTGCATAAAGGGAAGGTTTAAAATTGTTGACCCCCGTACCGCCATTTGCCACCGGCAAAACGCCGCTCACGCCCGGCGTGACGTTGGCTGTTCCGTTAAAGCTGGCAGCGCTGGTGCTGGCCAGGTTGGTCCGGATAGTCCGGGCGGTGGCCAGCTTGGTCGCTGCCGCGGCTGTGCCGCCGGAGGCCAGCGCACCCACGTCGGCAGCGGTCGGCGTCCAGGTCTCCGGGCGGGCCTTGACGTCGGCGGCGGTGAGCGTCACATCGGCGCTCAGAGCCTTTCCGTTGACGGTCCTGGTATTGGGCACGGCGTTCACATCCGCGGCGGAGAGGGCCGCGATGGCCGCGCCGATTTTGTTGATCATGGCCTGGGCGTCGTTGACCTGCTGCATGAGGTAGTTAAAGCCATACGTTTGCGGCAGGCCGGCCTCCGCGCCGGTGGGGGCGACGGTCTGTCCATAGGTCCAGTCGGTGGGAAGATCGGCCGGCATGGGCGGGTTAACGGGATTTTGCGCCATTGTTCAAAACTCCTTCCTGCACGGGGATGATGTGCTTCATAATGGTGCTGCCGGTCACGGGAATATAGACCGCTGAGGCCGTCAGGACCGCGCCGGCGGCGTCCAGCAGCTCCACCCGGGTGATTTCGTCCGCCTGGGCGGCGGTGACGTCGTAGGTCACGGTCAGCGCCGAGCCCTCCGCGGCTTTGGTCAGGGCGGTAATCATGACTGTGCCGTTGATGCGGGCCGCGGCGATATCGTCTGCCACAAAGGCCGCAGTCTGCTCCAGCAGGGCCGGCTGGACGGATGGGACGCTCGGCAACTTGATCGCTCCTTTCGATGCCTCCGAGGCAAAGGGGCCGGTCCCCAGCCCCCAGGCCCCCAGGCGGTAATTGTAGACCCGCCGGGCCAGCTGAATTTCCTCCGAGAGCAGCAGCCCCGTCTGCTCGTAGGGCGTGTTGACGTAGACGATGTGCGCCGGCTTGATGCGGCCGATGGTGTGGGCCACCTCGGCGGCGTAGAGCTGGTTCCGGGCGCTGCTCTCGATGTAGAGGGTGTAGTTGGGGTAGTCCATGCGGACCGTCCAGGCGTCCGGCCCTATGAGTTCATCCAGCTTTTGCTCCAAAAACCGCATGGTGTACGGCGGGCGGGTGGATACGCGGTTGCGGATCCGCGCGCGGCGAAACTCCAGGCCTTCGATGGATGGGTCCGGGATAATGCCGAATACGGATTCCCACTGCGCCACCGCGCTCTGGTCCATTGTCTGGAAGAAAAAGTTGCGGGCCACGGCGGAAATCTCCGTTGCCAGCGCCTCCATCTGCGCGGTCTCCGTCCGGCAGATTTCCTGGTAATCCAGAATCCGGCGGTACCACGGCGGCAGTTGGGCCAGAAGGCCGGTATCCAAGTCCAGCTTAGGCATCCAGCGTCACCGCCCCCAATACCGGCACCTGCTGCGCCGTGCTGCTCTGCTCCAGGATGAGGTCCGCCGCTGTGCCGTTGATCTGCACATTTGTGGCGTTGACCACGCCGGGAATGCTCACTAAAACGCCGGTGATCCTGGCCAGATAGACGTTGGCCGCGTAGGAGATTTCCGTTGTTCCCAGCGGATCGCTCCATGCCTTTCGGACATCCGCCAGATACGCCCCGACAGCAGTCTCCGCAAGGGGCTGGACCTGTCCGATCACAGTCCCGGGGGACAGGGTAAGCGACGCCGAGACGTTGACCGTTATGGGGCTTGCCGTGGCCACCGTCACCTGTGCGCCGATGGGGGCAAAGCCAAGCCCCTGCCCGCTGACGGGGATGGGGTCGATGGCTTCCTGGACCGTCTGCACCAGCGTATCGGAGGCGGGCAGAAGATCCGCGCCCAGAATCACGCATTTGACCGTCCCGCCGCCGTCCCATGTAGGCCAAACCTGTACAGCACCCACGCCGTCCATTGATAGGACCTTGTCCCGGTAGGCGGCTACGTTGCCGCCAAAGGGGCGGTTATTCAGCGCCTCGTCCAGACGGGCGCGAAGGGCGTCGTCGCTCTCCTCGTCCCGCCCCGGTATCAGAATGTCGGTCATCTGCGCCGAGGTCAGGCCGGGAATGGCGGTGATGGGAAGAATCGGCCCGGCGTACTCGTTGCCAATCTCTCCGGGGGTCTCGGCTGTCAGCTGGTATTGGCCATTTTCGATGCTGCTGACATAAAAGTTGATACTGTTGGCCCCGTTGATGGTGGAGAACCGCGCGCCCATCGGGACCGAGGCGTTGAACACGCCCAGCCGCACCGCCGGGGCTGCCGGATATCTGGTCAGGCTTCCGATAGCGGCCCAATCGTCCAGGTCCGTGCCCACGGCTGTCTGGAAGAACGCGGCCAGCTGGACCCTGTTCAGCTCGATGTAGGCCCCCTCCAGCGCCCAGGCAGCGGGGCCAAGCGCGGTGGGGATGGGCGACGTGTCGCGCTTGTCGAAGCTGTCCGGAACACGGTCCAGCATATCCTGCATCAGGTTTTCATGGGTCATTTGGGAAAAATCGATCATATCATCACCTCCAGATTACCGTCCACCGTACCGTATACCGTCGAGACCGCCAGCGAGGCGGTCAGCGTGTCGCCGGTAATCTCATAGTCAAACCCAGAGATACCCAGCACCCGGTCGTCCGCCAGCAGCGCCTCCTGGAGCCGCCGCAGAAGCTCCGCGGCCACGTAGCCGGGGTCCTCGCCAATGAGGCCCGCCCACTGCATCCCGGAATAGGGCTTGTAAATCTGCCAGGAAAAGCGCTCTGTATTCAAAATGATCTCCACCGCCTGGCGCACCGCCTCCAGACCGTCGGCCTCTCCGCGGATGCGGGCCGTTTCCTGGTCAATGTGCCACGTCCGCGACGGCTGCCTCCCCGGCGTCTGCATCGGGGCCGTGCCGCTCTCGGGTAAAACTGCCATATGCCGCCTCCTTTACGCGTACAGCCGGGAGAGGACCACATACCGCTGCCCCTGCTCCACCCGCAGCAGCAGCACCTTGTCCCCCGCGGCCAGCGCCCGGTTGAGGGTGACGGACCCGCCGGAGGACGGCAGGACCTTCCCGTGCTCGGTGCAGGCTGCGCTCTCCAGAGCCGGGCCGGAGCTGCCGGTGGGGATGGTGTGGGTGTGGCGGAGGCCGGAGAGCGTTTTCTCCACCACCGCCCCGGTCAGATAGAGCTGCGAGCGCTGGAGCGGCGGCATCTGCGGGTTAAGGGTGATGGTCAGCGGCGACGCCGTGGCCACCGTCCCCACCCGCAGCGCCACCGGCTGCGCCGCCGCCTGGGACTGCTGCATCATGCCGTATAATGTTTCCGCCAGTGTCATTTGGTTCCCTCCCAGCCGATCAGGGCCTCGAATTCCATGGTGTGGAGGCCGCTTTCCCAGGTGTGGGCCACCTTGTCCAGCAGCACATACTGGTCCAGGTCGATGTCCCCCAGCCCCGGCACCCGCATCCACACCAGCTGTCCCGCCCGCAGGCCCGGGACCCCCAGGGCCGACACCCGCAGGGTCTGGAAGCGGCGGTTGCAGTAGCGCAGCGTCGCCTGGGCCTGGGCCTGCATCTGCGCGTCGTTGACGTCGCCGTCCACGGTCTGGAACAGCTGCAGGCGGCCCCACCGGGCGATGGTCCCGCTGTCCTGGGCGGCGTGGACCTCGTAGATGCCGGTTTCCTCGTTGAGGCGGACGATTTTTATATAGTTATAGGTCTGCTTGTCGATGTCGGTGGTGTAGGTGTAGTCCAGCAGCTGCGACCCCTGGCCGATCAGCACGTCCGACTTCATCTCCCCGGCCTCCTTCAGCGAGACGCCCTCGCCGTTGTCGAAGAACACATAGATTTTCCCCGTGTTCAGAAGCGTTTGCTGAATGGCCTCGCCCACGATGTCCAGGCAGGACTGCTCTTCCTCCACCAGGGAGGGGATGGGATAACCGGTATCCGCCAGCTCGCCCACCGCCACCTCCAGGTCCGCCGCGATCTGCCGCACGATGTCCCCGGCCTTCCGGGCGACGAAGTTATAGAACGCCGTGGCCTTGAAATACCGCAGGCGGTCGTAGGCCGTCACCTCAATGACGCCCCATCGGTCCTTGCTCTTGGTGAACACCCAGCCGAAGAACTGGAGCGCCCCGTCCTCCCGGAGGGTCACGGTGTCGCCCTCGGTGAAATCCAGGCGGAAACGGGCCTATGAGAAACAAATCCAGATGTCCGGCTTCCCCATCAGAAAGACCCTGGACGACCGTCTTCACTTCCAACAAGACCTTCTCCCAGTAGAATGTGGTCTTTGCCGACGTTACCATTGCCTCCGCCATCCCGGACCGCGTCCTGCATCGCTGCACCGTCATCAACATCAAAGGTGAGTCCTACCGCCTGAAGGAGCGAAAGGAATTTATGCGCCAGAAACAGCAAATCGTGAACACTCTTTTTGAGCGAGGAAGTACCTGATTTTTGTTGCCCCTCCCTCGCCGAAAAACGACAAATGGAGCAGTCAGATTGTCCTCGACTTCCAAAAGAAAATCCTGCGCTGAAGCTCCACGGTGTCCTGCCCCTTGCGGGGCAGGACACCGTGGACAGCATCAGTACAGGAACGCTATCACTCAATTTGGGATCAGGCCAATGAGGTAGTCTATGTGGGGCAGGAGTACAACCGCAATTGTATGTTGAAACGAAACAGATACTTGGTAGACCATTCTTCTTTTCTGTTGGCCGTCTATAATGGTACTCGGCGTAGCGGCACTGGGGCTACGGTACGATATGCGCTAAAACAAGGGCGCGAGATCATTATCATCGACCCAATTTCCAGAAATATTTCACGTCAACACTCCTACTGCTTCTGAATACATTGTAAACTGAACCAAGCGCGCCCAGGCCTTGTTTGAAAAATGGCAATGTGCCCAGCGGCGAGGGATTTTTTCGTCTGGCAAACAATTTTTCCGCAGGAATCCTGACGGATTTCAAGGGAATATTGTGCCGCCCAGGCGGAAAAAGAACCGTCGTTTGGGCATGCTGACATTTTTCAAACAAGGCCTAACCATCCGGGCGGAGGCTTTAATCTGGACGGAAAAATCAAGGCATCACGTTTATCCTACTACAAATTCGTCGGTGCGCTGCAATGACACAAAAGAACGCAATGTTGATGCCATCTGCGCCGATAGAACCGTATCACAGACCAATGCGGAAGTCTTGGTCCATTTGATGCAGGCTCGCGGTGTGACAAAAATGACGGCATTAGGGGCTCTCCGGCACCGCTGGCTTGCAGAATGTGCCGCTCTTTGCCCGCGTTTCGACTTGGTGCGCGGGATTCTTCACTTCGCCCAGAATGGCGGGGAGGAAGATGCCGCGAATTCACCGAACCTTTGTACGGCTTTGCGGCATGGTATCGCTCGTCAGTGCCTTGGCGAACTGGAATTCAATAATATTTTATTGATTTTCGATAAATAATACTTGAAATTCGATAATTACCGTGGTATCCTATTCCCACAAGGGAGGAAGTGGAAACTATGAACTGGACAAGAGACAAAAGCATCCGCCTCAGCAAGGTCTGCACGCTGGCCTGTGCGGCGGCGCTGGCTGGGCTGTGCACCGCGGCGGCGGCGGGGTGGCCCGCGGAGAGCTGGCGCGGCATCGGCTTCAACTGGTACGCAGTGACGCTGTTCGCTTTCGCCGTGCCGGCGTTCACGGCCATGGGGGCGCTCTACCGGCTGCTCCACGCCATCAGCCGCTCGGAGGTGTTCGTGCCGGAGAATGTGCGGCGGCTGCGGGTGATCTCCTGGTGCTGCTTTGCCGCGGCAGCAGTGTTCCTGGCCAGCAGCCTCTACCGGCCCATGTGGGGCGTCCTGGCCCTGGCGGGAGCCTTCGGCGGAATGGTCCTGCGGGTGGTGAAAAATGTGTTCGCCGCTGCCGTCGCGCTCCAGAATGAGCACGACCTGACCATTTAGGAGGCGCGCCATGGCAATCATTGTGAACATCGACGTGATGCTGGCCCGGCGGAAGATGAGCGCCGGCGAGCTGGCCGAGCGCATCGGGCTGACCCCGGCGAACCTCTCCATTCTGAAAAACAACAAGGCCAAGGCCGTCCGCTTTTCCACCCTGGAGGCCCTGTGCCGCGCCCTGGACTGCCAGCCGGCGGATCTGCTGGAATACAAGGAGGATGCACCATGAGCGAATTGGAAGCCACCCCTCAGAACAACGAGCCGGCGCCGTCCGGCTGGGCCGCGCTGCCCCACGCCGACCCGCCAAAGCCGCTGGTCCGCACCTGGCAGGACCGGGTGTTCGCTCTGGGCTTTTACCTGATCGGCTACCTCTATGTCCGCTGCTTGCTGCTGGCCCCGAACTGGCCCCTGCGGTGGACGCTGCCGCTGTTTGCGGCGCTGTACGCCGCGGCGGTGCTGTCCTACTTCCATGCCAAGGAGCTGCGGCCGGCCAAATGGTCGTGGCTCTGGCTGGCGATCCTGCTGGGGACGGCCCTGGGCCGCGGGCTGTGGCCCAACCGGAGCCTTTTAGGCTTCGATGTTGCGGTGGTCCATGCAACTGCCCTCTATTGGCCCCTCTGTGCTGCCGGGGCGGCGCGCCGGGACGGTACGTCGAGCCTCCTGCCCGTGGACGCCCTCAACGCGGCGGTGATCGTCCCCTTCGGCAACCTGTGGGTCCAGTTCCGGTGCCTGTTCGGCGGCTGGCAGCTGCAAAAGAACGGCAGGAAACAGGCTGTGCCCCTTCTCTGCGGCGTGGCGGTGCTGGTTCTGATACTGGCGCTGGTGGTGCCGCTGCTGAGCCAGGCCGACGAGGGCTTCGCCCGGGTGGTGGAGGCGGTCCGCAGCGTGTTCCGCTTTCAGTGGAGCGGCGCGCAGGTGTTCATGCTGACCCTGGCAGTCCCCATCGGCGCGTACCTCTTCGGCCTCAGCTACGGCGCGGTCCACCGCCGCCACACGGAGCACATCCGCGAGGACCGCCTGGCCGCGATGGGCGAGGAAGTCCGGATAGCGCCCAACCTGACGCTGAGCGTTGTCCTGGGCGGAGTGTGCGCGGTGTACGCGCTGTTCATCGCGGTGCAGGCCCAGAGCCTGTTCAGCGCGTTCTTCGGCCGCCTGACGGGGACGGATAACTACAGCACCTTCGCCCGGGAGGGTTTCTTCCAGCTGTGCTGGGTGGCGTCGATTAACGGCGGGCTGCTGCTGGCGGCCAACCTTCTGGCGGCGCTGGCACGGCCGGACAACCGTCTGCTGCGGGTGTTCAACGTGGTTCTGGCGGTGCTGACGCTGCTGATCCTGACGTGTGCGGCGCGGAAAATGCTGCTCTATATCCAGGCCGGCGGGCTGACGCCCAAGCGGGTGCTGACGATGGCGTTTATGGCAATGCTGGCGGTGCTGTTCGTCGGGGTGATCGTCTGGCAGCGGAAACGGTTCAACCTGATCCGGATGGCAGTGGCGTTCGCGGCGGTGCTGTTCCTGGCGCTGGCGCTGTGCAATCTGGACCATTGGATCACAGTGTATAACGCCGCCCGCGGCCTCCCGCCTTATTTTTAAAGGCTTCGCGGCCTTTTCCAAGGAAACGGTCGCCGTTCGCAGACGGCGAAGCTCCCCAAATCGGCTGAAAGTCCGTTGAGGTCCGGAGGACCTTGCTAAGGCGTCCTCCGAAGGTCACTTCCGGCAGAATGTATCACGCTTTGCTCTGGTTCGGTACTTTTACGTTGAAACTTGGTGAAAGGGGCGTTTGATTTGGTGGTTTTATGGGTTTTCGCGGCTGTGCTGGGTATGGGGGTACTCTATCTGCTGGCGCTGGCGGGGCCGGGGCGGCTTCGGGATCGGCCGGAGCTGCTGCGGTGCCGGTATGCCCACCGGGGCCTTCATAATCTCGCGGACGGTGTGCCGGAAAACTCCCTGGAGGCATTCCGCCGCGCCGCGGAGCGCGGCTTCGGCGCGGAGCTGGACATCCATCTGACCCGCGACGGACGGCTGGCCGTAATCCACGACAGCAGCCTCCGCCGCGCCTGCGGCGCGGACGCCGAGGTCGAGGACCTGACCGCGGCACAGCTGCGCGCGTACCGCCTGTTCGGCACTGGGGCGGCCATCCCCTTCCTGGAGGACGTCCTGCCCCTCTTTGAACACCGCGGCCCCCTCCTCGTTGAGCTCAAGACCCGCCGCAACGCCCGCCCTCTGGCGGCGGCGCTCTGCCGCGCTCTGGCGGGCTACCGGGGTCAGGTGCTGGCAGAGTCCTTCGACCCCCGGGTGCTTCTGGCCCTCCGGCGGCTGCAGCCGGACCTGCTCCGGGGCCAGCTCTCCAAGAACTTCCGCCGCGACGACAGCTGCAATGCCCTGGCGGCCCTGCTCCTGGGCGGCCTCTGCCTCAATTTCCTTTCCCGGCCGGACTTCATCGCCTATCGCTTCGCGGACCGGCAAAATCTCTCCCTCCGGCTCTGCCGCCGCCTGTTCCATTTGGGCGAGATGGACTGGACCATCACCGACCCCGCCGCCCTCCGGGAGGCGGAGGCCGGCGGCGCGGCGGCGATTTTCGAGGGATTTCAACCCGATCCATAAAAAATTACGGAAATTGCAAATTTGCTCTTGCTATTTCCTCCACCAGCGGCTACAATGTCACTGTGATTCAATGTTGCAGGGAGTAGAGACAGCGCGTCAAGTACCGGCTGGATGGGAGGTTGCCACCGGGCGAAGGGGAGTTTCCCCGCGATGCTGTGCTCGCAACCGCCTAAGCAAGAGGCCCAGTCTATCTTTGGGCTTAGCGGCGGATCACGGTCCGAATATCCACCCCAACCTCCTCCAAAGAAATGGAGGCTTTTTTATGCCAAAAAACATCCCGAATGCCGCTGTTGCGGCAAAGCCAGCCAAGAGCATGACCACAAAAACCCTGGTCTACTGCGCCATGCTGGCGGCCATCCAGGTGGTGCTGGCGCGGCTGATCGTGCCGATGCCGGCGGTGGACACGCGCCTTTCTATTGAGGCGGTGCCTGTGTTCCTGGCCGGCGCGCTGTTCGGCCCGGTGGCCGGCGCGCTGGTGGGCTTCACGTCCGACCTGGTGGGCTGCCTGTTCTCCGGCTACGGCTACAATCCCCTCTTCGCCCTGCCGCCCCTGCTCTACGGCATCACCGGCGGGCTGTTCCGGTATTACCTGGGGAAAAAGACCAGCTATCTGCGGGTCCTGCTGGCGTTTGTGCCGGCGGTGGTCCTGGGGTCCTTCCTGTGGCAGAGCGTGATGCTGGCGGCGGTCTATAATGGCGCCGGTGCGTTCTGGCCGTCGCTGACGCTCCAGCTGACCAAGCGGGGCATCCAGTTCGCTGTCACCATCTTCGTGGAGGCCGCCGTGGTGACGCTGCTGTTCAAATCCCGGATATTCCACCGCCTGGGCGTCTGGCCGCCCAAGACAAAGGCAAAGGAAGAGGGCTGAGCCAACATGACCGTGCAGGAAGCACTGACCTATATCCACTCCGTCTGCTGGAAGGGCAGCATCCCGGGTCTCGAGCGGACCCGGGAGCTGCTCTCGCGGATGGGGAACCCCGAAAAGCGCCTGCGCTTTGTCCACATCGCCGGCACCAATGGCAAGGGAAGCACCGCCGCCATGACAGCCTCCATCCTGCGGGCCGCGGGCTGCCGGACGGGGCTTTACACCTCGCCCTATATCCTCCGCTTCCACGAGCGGATGCAGGTGGACGGTCGGGAGATCACCGACCAGGAGCTCTCCGAGGTCACGGCGTTCGTGAGGCCCCACGCCGAGGCTATGGCTGACCACCCCACGGAGTTTGAGCTGGTCAGCTGCATCGCTTTCGAGTTCTTCGCCCGGGCGGGGTGCGACATCGTGGTGCTGGAGGTGGGTATGGGCGGCGAGCTGGACTCCACCAACGTCATCGGAACGCCGGAGGCCGCCGTCATCACCAACATCGGCCTGGACCACACCGAATACCTGGGCGGTACGCTCGAGGAGATCGCGTCGGCCAAGGCGGGCATCATCAAGCCCGGAGGCACGGCGGTGATCTACCGGGAGGCTCCCAGCGTGGAGGCGGTGTTTGAGGAAAAGTGCCGCGCCGTGGGCGCGCGGCTGGTGCGGGCCGACTTCGACAGCCTGCGCCCGGTGCGGCGCAGCCTGGAGGGGCAGGTATTCGACGCCGGGGGCCGTGCTGCTCTGGAGCTGCCCCTGCTGGGGGCGCACCAGCTGAAAAACGCGGCGGTGGTGCTGGCGGCGGTGGAGGTCCTGCGGGACAAGGGCTGGCGCATCTCCGAACAAAACATCCGGGAGGGCCTGGCGTCGGTGACGTGGCCGGGGCGGTTCGAGGTGCTGCGGAAATCGCCGCTGTTCCTGGTGGACGGCGGGCACAACCCCCAGTGCGTCGAGGCGCTGGTACAAAACATCCGCGACTACCTGCCGGACAAGCCCCTGACGGTGCTGACCGGCGTTTTGGCGGACAAGGATTACCACTGCATGTACGAATCCGTCGCGCCCTACGCCCGGGCGTTTGTCACGGTGACGCCGGATTCGCCGCGGGCGCTGGACGCCCAGGAGCTGGCGGCGTATCTCCGGCAGTTCGGAAAGCCGGTGACGGCCTGCGGGAGCGTGGAGGCCGGCGTCGCGGAGGCCGCCGCCCAGGCGGGGCCGGCAGGCGTGGTGCTGGCCTACGGGTCGCTCTACATGGTAGGCGCCATCCGCCAGGCAGCCAGGGCATAGCGCAGAGCACCGGTCCCTTCGGGGACCGGTGCTCTGCGTTATTTCGGAAGCCCGGCGGGCGGCTTTGCCGCCAGCTCCTCCTGGGCCTCACGGTCCAGGCGGCGCTTTTCGCGGCCCTCGCGGATCTCCACGTGGATCATCAGCGACAGCAGCGCCCGCAGCAGGATCACCGCGCCCAAAACCGCCAGCTCCGCCAGCGTTCGCACCAGGACGGTCTTGAGGATCTCCGCCGCCATCTTGAACTCCAGCCCCGTGGCAAGCCCCTGGGCCAGCTCGAACTTGAAGTCCGTCGGCGCCTTGGTGAACAGCGCCTTGAGGTACTGGTAGAACGCCCGCAGGGCCGAGACTGTCACCACGAAGATGCCGATCAGCTCACACAGCGATATGATCGGCGGCAGAATGGTTTCGATCAGCTGTTCCAGCACAGTCTCGCCCCCCCTTCCGGCATATTACAGCCGTTTCGCGATGGCCCGGGCGGCCTGGACGCCTGAAGCGCCCGCCTGGGCCAGGCCCCGGGTGATGCCGGCGCCGTCGCCGATGGCGAACAGGTTCGGCAGCTGCGTCTCCAGCTCCTGGGTCAGGTGGATGCGCGCGGAGTAGAATTTCACCTCCACACCGTAGAGCAGCGTATCATAATTGGCGGTGCCCGGGGCGATCTTGTCCAGGGCGTAGATCATTTCAATGATGTTGTCCATATGCCGCTTGGGCAGCGCCAGGCTCAGGTCGCCGGGGGTGGCGTTAAGGGTGGGCCGGGTGAAGGAATGGCCCATGCGGTGCTCGTTGGTCCGCACGCCCTTGACCAGATCCCCGAAGCGCTGTACCAGTACGCCGCCGCCCAGCATATTGGAGAGCGAGGCGATGTGCTTGCCGTAGGCGTAGGGCTGGTTGAACGGCTCGGTGAAGCGGTTGGATACCAGCAGGGCGAAGTTGGTGTTCTCTGAGCGGAGGGCGGGGTCGGCGTAGGAGTGGCCGTTGACGGTGATGAGGCCGTCCACGTTCTCCGAAACCACATGGCCGTAGGGATTCATGCAGAAGGTGCGCACCGTGTCGCCATACTGCTTGGTCCGGTAGAGGAGCTTGGATTCGTAGACCACATCGGTGATATGCTCGAAGATCTTGGCCGGCAGCTCCACCCGGACGCCCAGGTCCACCTGGTTGTTGGTCATCTCCAGCCCCAGCTCCCGGCAGCGGTCAGCGAACCACTCCGCGCCGCAGCGGCCCGGGGCGCTGATGCAGTACTGACAGTCCAGCGTCTCGCCGCCGCCCAGCAGCAGGCGGTAGCCGTCCTGCGCCACCTGGATGGTCTCCACCCGGGTCTTGAAGCGGAATTCGATGCCGCTCTGAGCCAGGTGCTCGTAGATATTGGTGAGGATCTTGAGATTCCGCTCGGTGCCCAGGTGCTTGCACCGGGCCTGGAGCAGATGCAGATCATTCTCCAGCGCCTTCTTCTCGATGGCCCGGGCGGCGGGGGAGTCGGTGGAAAAGACCTCGGTGGTGGCGCCGAAGCGAACGTTGACGCTGTCCACATAGTCGATCAGATCCAGAAGCTCCTTCCCGTCCAGGTAGTCCCCCAGCCAGCCGCCGAAGGCGGTGGTGAAATTGTACTTTCCGTCGGAGAACGCCCCCGCGCCGCCGAAGCCCGACATGATGGAGCAGGGCTTGCAGGAGATGCACTCCCTGACCTTCCCCGCAACGATGGGGCATGCGCGGTGATAGATATCCTGGCCCATCTCCAGGACGATGATTTTCAGATGGGGCTGTTCCCTGCGCAGCTCGTAGGCCGCGTACACGCCGGCGGTGCCGGCGCCGATGATGGCGACGTCATAGGTCATAGCGATTCTCTCCTTTACTGCCGCATACCATGCAGAATCGTAACATATTTCGGGCCGTTCGTCAAGAAAGGTCCGGCTTTTTGGTAAAAGTGTAGAAAATCCAGGGGATTTCTTTGTGGAACCGGGCGTTAAGACGGCAGATTCTCCGCCGGGAGCCGGTCGCTCTGGGCATCCTGGAAATATTCGTCCATCACGGCCATGGCCGCCCGGGAGAGGTTGCCGCCCTGTGCAGCCTTTTCCACATAGACGGCGATGGCGATCTGGGGATCGTCCGCAGGGGCGTAACAGACGAACACGCCGTTGGAGCTGCCCACCATGCCGTGCTCGGCGGTGCCGGTCTTGCCGCAGACCGCCATGTCATAGTTCTGGAAGTAGGACGTGGCGGTGCCCCGGGTGCCGGAGGTGGCCAGGAGCATCCCCTCCTGGATGCAGGCCTTGGCGCTCTCGGAGAAGCGGTAGTCGCTGATGAGTTCTGGCTGGTTCTGCACGATCAGTTCCTGGTAGTCCGCCGAGACAATGCGGTTGAGCAACGTTGCCCGGTACCGCGGCCCGCCGTTGGCCAGGGCCGCGGTGTAGCAGGCCAGCTGGAGGGGGGTGAAGCTGTTCTCCGACTGGCCGATGGAGGCGGCGACGGTGTCGGCGTCCCACCAGTCGGCATTGTCCGGGTTGGACTCAGAGTAGAGCTTGATCTTGGTGTCCCGGTTGGCCCGGTAGCCGATGCTCTCGCCCACCTCCACGCCGGTGGGCTCACCCAGGCCCAGGTTTTTGGCGACGGTATCGATGGCGTTGATGCCGGTGCGCCGGCCCACCTCGTAGAAGTAGTAGTTGCAGGAGACCTCCAGGGCCTCCATCATGTTGATGAGGCCGTGGGTGGTCTGGGTGTTGGTGTAGATGAGGCACTCGGGCTGGTACTCGTCGAAGTAGGTGTACTTGCCCTCGTCCTCGATCTCAAAGTGACGGCCGATGCCGCCGTAGTCGATGGCGGCGATGGCCGTGACCATCTTATAGGTGGAGCCCGGCGGCCCTACGGCAGAGAGGGCGCGGTTGTAGTAGGGCTTGTAGGGGTCCTGGCTCAGCTCGGTGAAGTCCCGGTTGTAGGTGGCGAGGTTGAAGGTGGGGTAGCTGGCCGAGGCCAGGACCTTGCCGGTGCTGATCTCCACCGCCACCAGCGCGCCGCCCTCGGCGTCGGTGCCGCGGCCCTGGCTGTCGCTGGTGGAGGAGGGCAGGCCGTTCTCCCGCAGGTCCAGGATGATCTCCTCCAGGGCGTTCTCCGCCGCCGCCTGGAGGGTGAGATCCAGGGTCAGGACTACGTTGCTGCCCGCCTGGGGTTCAGTCTCCCAGTACTCCCGCAGGACCTCGCCGTCCCGGGAGACGGTGGTGATCTTGGTGCCGTCCACACCGTGGAGGTACTCCTCAAAGGCCAGCTCCAGCCCTTCCTTGCCCACCCGGGCGTTCATGGGATAGCCCTTGGCCTTGTAGATATCCTGATATTCCACCGCGTCCATGGGGCCCACATGGCCCAGCAGGTGGGCGGCGTACTGGGTGTTGTACTCCCGGACGGTGGTGGTCTGGACGGTGAGGCCGGGGATCGCCAGCTCCATGATAGCGGCCATGGTCTCGGTGGAGACGTCGGTGAGCAGCAGGTAGCTCTCCAGGCCTGTGCCGGTGACGTCCCGCAGGGCCAGCTCGTACCGCAGGCCCACCACCCGCCGGGCGTCCTCCTCGCTCCAGTCCTCGGGAATGCCGAAGGCGCGCTTGAGCGCGCGCATCAGGTTCTGGGGGGACATGTCCGTGTCCCAGGCGTACTGGGTCATGAACAGCTTGAAATACCGCTGCCAGTTGGAGTCCAGCTCGTCGAGGGTGTAGGCATAGGGCCGCGTCTGGCTGATGGGCAGGTGGTCGGCGTACTCCGCGCCCAGCTCGTCGCACAGCGCCGCCAGGTTCAGGAGCCGCTGGTTGGGCCCGTCGGAGCTGAGGAGGACGTAGCCGATGATCTGGAGGTTGTAGCTGGCCCGGTTGCCCACCAGGACATTGCCGTTGGCGTCCAGGAGGTTGCCCCGGGCGGCCTGGACGGTGGTCTGGAAGGTGTAGGACTGGATATCGGGCAGCTCCCCGGCGGCGGCCGGCTCCTGGAGCTTGAAGAGCCGCGCCGTGTAGAGGCCCACCAGCACCGCGATCAGCGCCACCAGCACGCCGGTGCGGAATTTTCCTTTTCGATCCATTATCTGCCGCCTGCCTTTCCGATGCCCCGGACCGCCAGCCAGAGGACGGGCGCGGGGATGAGCGAGAAGCCCAGCTGATACCCCAGCAGCGCCAGGGCGTTGGGGGGCATGGGGGCGTCCATATAAAGCCGCTGGATATATACGCCCCCCTCGCACAGCGCCAGCGCCAGCAGGCATCCGGTCAGGGTGGGCAGCAGGTTGGGGGTGAAGTAGGCCGAGCAGAAGAACCCCGCCGTCACCGCCGCCGCCGGCAGCAGCAGCACGAACATGACGCCCCCCTCGGACCCCGCCAGTGCCCACAGGAGCGACGCCGCCAGGGCGAAGGTCCCCCCGGCCTCATGCCCCTCCCGGCAGGCCACACACGCGGCGTAGACCGGCAGGAGGCTCAGCTTGGCGCCGCAGAAGGTCTTGCTGCCCAGCACCGTGGTGTTGACCAGCAGCACCAGCACCAGGAGGACGCTGTACAGGCCCCATTTGAGGATCGTGCGGTAACGCTTTGCCATGGTCCGCCTCCTCAGGATTCATAGTCGGCGATCAGGAACAGCTGCTCGAGATCGTCGAAGGCCGCGGCAGGCCGCACCATGGCGAATTTGCCCACGCCCGCCTCGTCCATGCCGGCGTCGGCGATATAGCCCAAAATCAGGCCCTTGGGGTAGAGGGTGGAGCCGGTGGTGACCACCTGGTCGTTGTTGCGGATGACCGCGTCGGTGGGAAGATAGTTCATGCGCAGCATCCCGTCGTTGTCATAGGACCCCTGGATCACGCCGGTGTAGCCCGAGGCGGTGATGGAGGCGGAGACCTCCATGGAGGGGTCGAGGATGGTGGTGATGGTGGCCCAGCCGCGGCCGGCCTCTGTGACCATTCCGATGACCTGGCCGTGCTCGGTGACGGCGCACATGCCCTCGGCTATGCCGGCCTCGGTGCCCTGGGAGATGGTGCAGGCGCTCTTCCAGTTGGAGGCGTCCCAGCTGGTGACGTAGGCGGAGAGGAAGCTGTAGTCCTCGTGGTCGTTCTGGAGATTCAGCAGGGCCTTGAGGTGCTCGTTCTCCCGCTGGTAGGTCTGGGCGCTGCGGACGTCGGCCTCCATGGAGGCGATGCGGGCCTTGAGGGCCTCGTTCTCCGCCTCCAGGGCCTCGTAGCGGAAGGCGTAGTCATAGAGCCGCTCTACCTGCCGCGTCACCGCCGCCGCGGCGCTGCGGAAGGGCGAGAGCAGCGTTCCAACGATCTTCTCCCCGCCGGTGGCCCCGCGGGTGACCGCGCCGATCACCGCCAGCGTGATGGCCAGGCACAGCGCCGCGGCCAGGATGATCTTGACTTTGGCCGTAAAAAACTTCTTCAAGCTCGGAACACCTCAGTTTGCAGTCTCGCCCAGCACCGGAAGCCCCGCCCGGCGGAGCATCCGGCACAGGGCACACAGGGGCAGGCCCATGACATTGTAATAATCCCCGTCCAGCCGGTCGGCGAACACTGCCGCCAGCCCCTGGATGCCGTAGGCCCCCGCCTTGTCCATGGGCTCGCCGGTGGCCACGTAGGCGTCGATCTCCCCGGAAGAGAGAGGGCGGAAGCGGACCTGGGTGACGGCGGTCTCGGTTTGGATCTCCCCGCCCCGGCGGACCGTCAGCCCCGTCATCACCTGATGGGACCGGCCCGAGAGGGCGGTGAGCATGGCCCGGGCCTCGGCAGCGTCACGGGGCTTGCCCAGCACCCGATGGTCCAGGACCACCACGGTGTCGGCGGCGACCACCACGTCCCCGGGGCCGGCGGCGGCCGCGGCGGCCTTGCGGGCCGAAAGGCGCGCCACCTCCTCTTCCGGGGGCACGTCCTGGTCCATGGTTTCGTCCACGTCCGCGGCGCGGACCGTAAAGGGAAGGCCCAGCCGGGCCAGAAGCTCCCGCCGCCGCGGCGACTGGGAGGCCAAGATCAGCATAAGCAGCCTCTTTCCTGATTTTCCTTTAAAAGCGTGCGCTTTTTTGTGATGTACTATTCCACGCCCCGCAGATAAAGCCCGCGGGTGTGCTGGCCCGGGTCAAAAGCGTCACCCTGGAGCCAAGCGGCAGCGACGCGGTCCACCTCCATGGGGTTTTCGGTGGTGAACTGGAGCCGCACGGCCCACAGGCCCAGCCGCCGCAGGTCCGTCTGGCGGTCCAGGAGGTAGAGCTTGCGGCTGTTGAGCACCACGCTGCGGCACGTCCCCGGGTCCGAGACCACCGGGAACTCCGCCCCGGTCCGGTCCACCAGGCGCACCGCCGAGCCGGTGCAGCTGCAAACCCCGGTGCGGTTTTTGATGATGCAGTTTTCCGTCAGCATCAGCGGCAGGCGCCCGTAGGCGATCAGCTCCGTGGGCAGGGGCTTGCTCAGGTCCCGCACCTGGGCCAGGCGCAGCTCGAAGGAGGCGGTCATGGAGAGGAAGCCCTCCCGCTGGAGCACATGGGCCGTGCGGGAGTTGAAAACGTTCAGGCCGAAGTCGCCCCGGACCTCAAAGCCCCGGGACGCGGCCAGGGACAGCTGCCCCAGGTTCCCCGCCAGCACCTGCCGGACGCCCAGGCCGTAGGCCACGTCCAGCTGGTGGAGCACCCGGTCGTTCTCCCGCTCCCAGACCACCCGGGGCAGCACCGCCGCCACCGGCAGGCGCTCACAGACGGCCCGGGCGAGGCCGGGCTTGGCGGCGATCTCCGAGAGGGGCAGGTAGAGAAGCGCCGGCCGTGCCGCCAGCAGCCCCGCCGTCACCTGGTCCATGGCGTGGACCGCGGCGGTCATCACCGGGGCCTCCCGGCTGCCGGGAAAGCGCATGGGCGGGGTATACTGGAGGACCGTGCGCTCCGGACACTGTCCCCGGGCGGCGGTGAGGCGGGAGAGGGCCTCGCGCCGCAGGGCGTTGACGGCACTGGCCGGGAGCATCAGCCCCGGCTCGATGGAGGCGCGGACCTCGGTGCAGCGGTAGGGCGTGCCGCCGGTCCTGGACAGGCGCGCCGACAGCTCCTTCTGGGTGACGGCGCGGCTGACGGCCTCTCGGGGGGTCTCCCCGGCGCACTTGACAATGCGCCCCTGGTCGTCCTCCACCGCCAGCAGGGCCGGCTGATCCCGGGCGATGAGGGCGTAGAACCGCACCGGGACCCGGGGCGTTTCGCCGGACTCATAGGTGGCCCGTGCGGCGGAGAGCAGGGCGCGGTCGTGCTCCGGCTCGCTGCCGCGTATGCCCAGCATGTCCGGCCCGGTCCGGTCACGGAAGTAGCCGTCGGTGAAGCCCTGGCGGGAAAAGACCTTCTCCAGCTCCTCCAGGTCCGACGGTCGGATGGGCCGGCCGTCCAGGGCGGCACGGTAGATGCGCGTCACCACGGCCACATACTCCGGCCGCTTCATGCGCCCCTCCAGCTTCAAAGAGGCCACGCCCATCTCCCTCAGGGACCGGAGCGCGCCGATGAGGCAGTGGTCCTTGAGGCTCAGGGGGTATTTCTGGGAAAAGCGGCCGTAGCCGTAGGGCAGGCGGCAGGGCTGGGCGCACTGGCCCCGGTTGCCCGAGCGCCGGCCCACCACCGCCGAGAAATAGCACTGGCCCGAGTAGCACATGCACAGCGCCCCGTGGCCGAACACCTCGATCTCGATGGGGCTGGAGCGGCAGATGCGGGCGATCTGGTCCGCGGGCAGCTCCCGGGCCAGGACCGCCCGGGTGCAGCCCAGCTCCGCGGCCCGGCGGACACCCTCCAGCGAGTGCAGGCTCATCTGGGTGCTGGCATGGACGGCAACCTCCGGGGCCATCTGGCGGCAGAGGCTCACCAGGCCCAGGTCCTGGACAATGAAGGCGTCCACGCCGGCCTGGGCCGCGCCGCGGATGAGCTCGGCGGCCTGGGGCAGCTCCCGGTCGGAGGCCAAGGTATTCAGGGTCAGGTGGACCCGGGCACCGCGGACGTGGCTGTAGGTCACGGCCTCCTGGAGGGTGTCCGGGGTAAAGTTCTTCGCGCCCATTCTGGCGTTAAAGCCGCCGGCGCCCAGGTAAACCGCGTCGGCGCCATTCTGGACGGCGGCGCGCAGCGCCTCCATGGATCCGGCGGGTGAGAGCAATTCCAACATCTATCAAACCTCAGTACAGGTGTGTTTTCCAAAAATTTCACGTGAAATCAGTATATCATAAAACCCTACGGCAGGGAAAGGGGAAAACCGAAAAAAGTTAACATAAAATTGTAAATATTTTAAGAAGGCCCTGCCCGCCGCTTTTTGCCCAACAGAGGCGGTGACAAATGGGGGGAGTTGTGCTATAATAACAAAAATCACTGTTTTTTAGAGTAAGGGAGGGAGGCCGGCCTATGGAGGAAACGAGCCTGGCCATTCCCCTGGCGGATGTGCGTCGTCTGCTGGGGGCCGCGTCGGGGGATGCGGCGCTGGTCTACCTGTACCTCCGCACCGGCGCGGCCCCGGCGGGGGCGGGGGAGGCGCTGCGCCTGCCGGCCCACCGGGTGGACGGAGCCATGGCCTCCCTGCGGCAGCTGGGGCTGTGGGAGGAGACCGCCGACCGCCCGGTAGTCCGCCGCCAGCCTCCGGTCTATACCGAGGCCGACGTCCTGCGGGCCACCGAGCGGGGGAAGGACTTCGGCCTGCTGGTGGGCGAGGCCCAGCGGCGGCTGGGGCGCATCCTCTCCACGGAGGAGCTGAAAATCCTCCTCTCCCTCACCGACTATCTGGGCCTCCCGGCGGAGGTCATCGGCGTCCTCATCACCTACTGCCTCCAAAGGAACCGCGCCCGGGGCCGCACCCGCGCGCCCAGCCTCCGCGCCATCGAGAAGGAGGCCTACCACTGGGCCGACGAGGGCATCGACACCCTGGAGGAGGCCGCCTTCTATATGCAGCGCCAGCTGGAGCGGCAGACGGCGGCAGGGCGCCTCCAGCGCTGCCTCCAGCTGGAGGGCCGGCGGCTCACCGGGCCGGAGGAGCGGTATATTTTATCGTGGCTGGACATGGGCTTCGGCGAGGAGGCTGTGACCATGGCCTATGAGCGGACGTGCCTGAACACCGGCGGGATGAAGTGGGCCTACTGCAACTCCATCCTCCGGGCGTGGCACGAGAAGAACCTGCACACCCCCGCCGAAATCGAGGCCGGCGACAGCCGCCCCGCCCCGCCGCCTGCCAGGGACCGGCGCGTCCCGGCGGGCAGCGCCGGTCAGGGGGCGCTGGGCGACCTGGAGCGCCGGGCCATGGAACGGCTGCTCCACGAATCAGAGGAGGACTGAGCAATGGCCTATTCCGAAGCCGTACTGACCCGGGCCAAGGCCCGGCTGGCCCAGGCGCGCGAGCAGCGCGACCAGGAGAACCAGCGGCGCATCGCCGCCATCTACCGCGCCCATCCCCGGCTCCGGGAGATCGACCGGCAGCTGCGCACCACCGCCGCCCAGATCATGCGCGCCGCCTTTACCCAGGGCGGCGACCCCGCCCTGGCCGTGGAGGAGGTACGCCGGCACAACCAGGCCCTCCAGCAGGAGTGGGACCGGATTCTGGCGTCCGAGGGCATCGGCGTGGCCGAGCTCCGGGCCGAGCCGGTCTGCACCGCCTGCGGCGGGACGGGCTATGTGGGCGCGTGGATGTGCGAGTGTCTCCGGGAGCTGTGCCGCCAGGAGCAGAAGAAGGAGCTCTCCAGCCTCCTGGGCGGCCGGGAGAGCTTTGAGACCTTCCGCCTGGACTATTATTCCGACGCGCCAGACCCCCATACCGGCATTTCGCCCCGGACGGTCATGCAGAAGGTCCTGCGCAAGTGCCGGAAGTACGCGGAGCAGTTTTCCGCGTCGTCGCCCTCCCTGCTGTTCTCCGGCGGGACGGGTTTGGGCAAGACGTTCCTCTCCGCCGCCATCGCCCGCGCCGCGGCTGACCGCGGCTTCTCGGCGGTCTACGACATGGCGGGGAAGGTCTTTTCCGATTTTGAGGCCGAGAAGTTCGGCGGGGCGGCGAATCTGACCGTCAAATACCTGAAATGCGACCTGATGATCCTGGACGACCTGGGGACGGAGATGACGACGCAGTTTACGCTCTCGGCGCTCTACAGCCTGGTCAACAGCCGGCTGATCGCCGGCCTGCCCACCATCATCTCCACCAACCTGACCACGCAGGAGCTTCAGCAGCGCTACACGCCGCAGATTGCCTCCCGCCTGCTGGGGGCGTATGAGCTGGTGCTATTCGTAGGCAGCGACATCCGCCTCCGGGACAAATGAGGCGGCAGGTGTGAATGCCTGGGCGACGCTTTTTGACGACTTTTCTGAAACTTGAGGTGACTGGGATATGAATCATGGCTTTGTGAAATGCGCCGCCGTGTCGGCGCCGGTGCGGGTGGCCGACTGCGCCTTCAACGCCGCCGGGACCGTCCGCGCCATGGAGGACGCGGCGGCCCGGGGCGTGCGGGTGCTGGCGCTGCCGGAGCTGGGGCTGACCGGCTACACCTGCGGCGACCTCTTCGGCCAGCAGGCGCTGCTGACCGGTGCGCTGGAGGCCCTGCGCACCGTCCGGGACGCCTCCCGGGACCTGCCCGTGCTGGTCTACGCCGGCCTGCCCCTGACGGTGGGGACCCGGCTTTACAACTGCGCCGCCGCCATTTCCGGCGGGCATGTGCTGGCCGTGGTGCCCAAGACGCACCTGCCCAACTACGGTGAATTTTATGAGCGGCGCTGGTTCGCCCCGGCCCCCCAGGGCCGACAGGACATCCAGCTTTTGGGAGAGACGGTCCCCTTCGGGGCGAACCTGCTGCTGCGGTGCGAGAGCCTGCCGGAGCTGGTGGTGGGCTGCGAAATCTGCGAGGATCTATGGGCACCCTGCCCGCCGTCGGTGGCCCAGGCCGCGGCGGGGGCGACGCTGATCGTCAACCTCTCGGCTTCCAACGAGGTGGTGGGCAAGGACGCCTACCGCCGCGAGCTGGTTAAGGGCCAGTCGGCCCGCCTCTCCTGCGCGTACCTCTACTGCTCCTGCGGCGACGGCGAGTCCACCACCGATCTGGTGTTCTCGGGCCACCAGATTCTCAGCGAGGACGGCACCATCCTGGCCGAGCGCCGGGACCGCGCGCCGGGGCTGTGCGCCACGGAGTTCGACGTTTGCCGCCTGGTCTCCGAGCGCCGCCGGCGCAACACCTTCACCGGCCCCGCCGGGGCGGAGGTCTGCGGCAGCTTCGCCCTGCCCCGGGAGACCACGGAGCTGACCCGCTTTGTCGATCCCATGCCCTTTGTCCCCGCCGACGAGGCCGCGCGGCGCAGCCGGTGCGAGGATATTCTGGATATGCAGGCGGCGGGACTGAAAAAGCGGGTGGAGCACGCCCATTGCCGCGCCCTGGTGGTGGGACTCTCGGGCGGGCTGGACTCGACCCTGGCGCTGCTGGTGTCGGCGCGGGCCATGGACGCTCTGGGCCGGGACCGGAAGGACATTTTGGCCGTGACCATGCCCTGCTTCGGCACCACCAGCCGCACCCGGGACAACGCCGCCCGGCTGGCAGAGCTGCTGGGCGTCAGCTTCCAAACCGTCCCCATTGGCGCGGCGGTGGAGCAGCATTTCCGGGACATCGGCCTGCCGGCGGGCGACCGCTCCGTGACCTACGAGAACAGCCAGGCCCGGGAGCGGACCCAGGTGCTCATGGACATCGCCAACCGCCTGGACGGCCTGGTGGTGGGCACCGGCGATCTGAGCGAGCTGGCCCTGGGCTGGGCCACCTACAACGGCGACCACATGAGCATGTACGGCGTCAACGCCTCGGTGCCCAAAACGCTGGTGCGCCACATGGTCCGCCACGCAGCGGACACGTCCGGCGAGGACCTGCGGGCGGTCCTGCTGGACATTCTGGACACGCCGGTCTCCCCGGAGCTGCTGCCGCCCAAGGACGGCGAGATCGCCCAGAAAACCGAGGACCTGGTGGGTCCCTATGAGCTGCACGACTTCTTCCTCTGTCAGGTCGTCCGCTTCGGCTTCCCGCCGGACAAGGTCTGCCGCCTGGCGAAGTACGCCTGGGGCGGGACCTATGACGACGAAACCATCCTCCGGTGGCTCAGGACCTTCTACCGCCGGTTCTTCCAGCAGCAGTTCAAGCGCAGCTGCCTGCCCGATGGGCCGAAGATCGGCTCGGTGGCCCTCTCGCCCCGGGGCGATTGGCGGATGCCCTCGGACGCCTGCGCCGAGCTGTGGCTGGCGCAGCTGGAGCGGCTGTGAGGGAGGAGGACGCCCATGGCCATGCACGACGGGCACCGCCAGCGGATGCGGCAGCGGTATCTCCGCGCCGGGCTGGACGGCTTCGACGATCTGGCGATCCTGGAGTTCCTCCTGCACTTCGCCATCCCCCGGCGGGACACTAATCCCATCGCCCACGCCCTGCTGGACCGGTACGGCTCCCTGTCGGCGGTGCTGGAGGCCCCGGCGGCGGACTTGCAGCAGGTGGAGGGCGTGGGGGAGAGCGCGGCGGTGCTGCTGACGCTGCTGCCGGCGGTGGCCCGGCGGCACATGATCCAGCGGGCCGAAATCGGCGCCGTGCTGGACACCACCACCAAATGCGGCGAGTATCTGCTCCCCCGATTCTTCGGAGAGCGGGACGAGGTGGTGTGGATGCTCTGCCTGGACGCCAAGCTGACGGCTGTGGACTGCCGGCTGCTGGCCCGGGGCGGATTCAACACCGTGGCGGTCTCGGCGCGGAAGGTGGTGGAAACGGCGCTGCGGTGCAACGCGGCCTCGGTGGTCCTGGCCCACAACCACCCCGGCGGCATCGCCGTGCCCTCGGCGGAGGACACGCGGACCACAGACCGCCTCCGCCGTGCTTTGAGCGCCGTGGGCATCGAGCTGGCCGACCATATCGTGGCCGCCGGCGGCGATTTTGTCTCCATGGCCGCCAGCGGCGGCTGGCGCTGACCCCACATAAGCGGACAACAAACCACAATTTCGCTATGGACATTTTGGTTTCCTGTGCTATAATACGTTTAAAAGGGAAATTTTTAAACCGAAGGGAGCACCACTCATGGCCAACAAAAAAGGAATCTGCTGTGCGGGCAATATGCTGGTGGACATCACCTATCCCATCGTCACCTACCCCAAGCAGAACGAACTGACCCACATCACCGAGGGCATCCAGAACTCGCCGGGCGGCTCTGTGTGCAACACCATCACGGACCTGGCCAAGCTGGACCCATCGATGCACCTGATGGCCTCCGGCTTCGCCGGGCACGACGCCGAGGGCGATTTCCTCATGGAGACCCTGGGGAAGTACCCCAACATCGATCTGAGCATCGTCAAGCGCACCGGCCGCACCTCCTTCACCGCGGTCATGAGCAACAACCAGACCAAGGAGCGCACCTTCTTCGTCCACGCCGGCGCCAACGCCTATTACGGCGAGGACGACATCGCCTGGGACAAGCTGGACGTGGACATTTTCCACATCGGCTACATCCTCCTGCTGCCCCACCTGGACGAGGAGGACCCCGAGTACGGCACCCGCATGGCGCGCCTGCTCCATCGGGCGCAGAAGCAGGGCCTCAGGACCTCCATCGACGTGGTCAGTGAGACCGGCGACCGCTTCCGCCGGCTGGTGACGCCCGCTCTCAAGTACACCGACTACTGCATCATCAACGAGCTGGAGACCCAGCAGACCACCGGCATCACCCTCCGGGACGACGACGGCACCCTCCATCCGGAGAATATGAAGGCGGCGCTGGAGAAGCTCTTTGCGCTGGGCGTCTCCACCTGGGCCGTCATCCACTGCCCGGAGATCGGCTGCGGCATGGACGCGGACGGCAATTACTGCGAAATGAAGAGCCTCAGGCTGCCCAAGGGCTACATCCAGGGCACCGTGGGGGCGGGCGACGCTTTCTGCGCCGGCGTGCTCTACGCCGCCGAGACCGGCAGGTCCATGGACGAGGCGCTGAAGCTGGGCAACTGCGCCGCCGCGGCGTCCCTCAGCGCCGTCAGCGCCTCCGACGGCGTGAAGTCCGCCGAGGAGGTCCTCAAGCTCTACGATCTGTACCACCAATAAACGAAAAAGAGGGAATTGACAGTATGAAAGCAGTCATGTACGGCGGCGGCAACATCGGCCGCGGGTTTATCGGGGCGCTGCTGAGCCAGTCGGGCTACGAGGTCACCTTCATCGACGTGGCCGAGCCGGTGGTGCAGGCGCTCCAAGAGAAGCATACCTACCCCGTCCGCTACGTCTCCAGCCAGGGACATGAGGACGTATGGATCCAAAACGTCACCGCCGTCAACGGCAACGATGCCGCCGCTGCTGCAGAGGCCATCGCCTCCTGCGACATCATGGCCACCGCCGTGGGCGCGCGCATCCTCAAGTTCATCGTGGCCAACATCGTTGCGGGCCTGCGCCTGCGCTGGGCACGCACAGAGCGGCCCCTGAACATCATCATCTGCGAGAACCTCATGGACGCCAACCGTGTTCTGGAGGGGATGCTCAAGGCGCAGCTGACCGACGAGGAAAAGAGGCTGTTTGATGAGCGGGTGGGCCTGGTGGAGGCGTCCATCGGCCGCATGGTCCCGGTGCAGACCGAGGAGATGAAGGACGGAGACCCCATGCGCGTGTGCGTAGAGCGCTACGGCTTCCTGCCTACAGACAAGGCGGCCTTCAAGGGCGGCGTGCCGGAGATCAAGAGCATGGTGCCCTTCGAGCCCTTCGATTTCTATATCAAGCGCAAGCTCTACATCCACAACATGGGCCACGCCACCTGCGCCTACCTGGGCGACACGCTGGGCCTGGCGTACATCTGCCAGGCCATCGACCAGGACGAGATCCACATCATTGTGCAGAACGCCATGCTGGAGAGCGCCATGGCCCTGTCGAAGAAGTACGGCGTGGAGCTGGACAAAATTCTGCTCCACATCACGGACCTGCTGCACCGCTTCACCAACGCTGCGCTGAAGGACACCTGCCAGCGCGTGGGCGGCGACCCGGGGCGGAAGCTCAGCCCCGACGACCGGATGATCGGCTCGTCGAAGCTGGCGCTGGACCAGGGCGTGGTCCCGGCGTACATCGCCGTGGGCGCGGCGGCGGCAGTCCGGCGGTATATCCACGAGGCCGAGGGCATGGAGCAGTCCCTGGAGAACGCCGGGAAGGTCCTCTCTGAGGTTTCCGGGCTGGACCGGAACAGCCCTCTGGCGAAGATGATCCTGGATATGTACCGGATGTTCCTGGAGGGCCGCTCCCTGGGCGAGATCCGCCGCGCCGCGGACGCGGTCAAGGCCGCCAGCCTGCGGGATATCATCTAAGAAATGCGCAAAAAATCACCCGGCAGCAGCTGCCGGGTGATTTTGCATGCTTAAAACGCCCAATTTCCGTTCCGGAAGATGGGAACGGTCTTTCCGCCGAAGGTCTCGGCGTCGATGGCGAGGTCGGCGCTGCCGATCATGAAGTCGCAGTGGAGGATGGAGTCGTTGATGCCCAGCTGATGGCACTCCTCCAGCGTCAGCTCCTCATAGCGGTCCAGGGTATCGCAGTAGCCCGCGCCCAGGGCCAGGTGGCAGGCGGCGTTCTCGTCGAAGAGCGTGCTGTAGAACAGCAGGCCCGCGCTGCGGATGGGCGAGTCGTAGGGCACCAGGGCGCACTCGCCCAGGTAGGCCGCGTTCTCGTCCATGGCGATCATCTTTTTCAGCAGCGCCTCGTTCTTCGCCGCGTGGACCTCCACGGCGCGGCCCTTCTCAAAGCGAATGGAGAAGTCCTCGATCAGCTGGCTCTGGTAGGACAGGGGCATGGTGCTGTGGACGATCCCCTCGGCCTCGCCGCGCATGGGTGAGATGAACACCTCCTCCGAGGGGATGTTGGGGTTGTAGCGCACGCCCATTCGGTTCACGTCCGCGCCGCCGCGGAAGCGCCCCCGGGGCATCATGCCCACCCGCAGGTCGGTGCCGTTGCCGGCGGTGTAGCGGAGCGCGGCGATGCCCAGGGAATTGAGGTGGTCGCAGCGGGCCTTGAGGTCGCGGTTGTGGGCCTCCCAGTTGGCGATGGGATCGCCGTCCAGAGCGCGGGAGGCGCTGAGGATAGCCTCCCAAAGGCGCTCCTCCGCCTCCGCCGGGGCCGCGTCCGGGAACAGCTTGCGCGCCCAGGCCGCGCCGGGGACTGCGGCGATGCACCACTGATGCCGGCCCTCCATCCGGTCGCGGTAGGGCTTGGCAACGCGGCGCTTGTTCTGGTGGGCGGCTGCGATCTTGTCGGCGTCCAGGCCGGCCAGGCCGTCAGGATCCTCGCTCTCCAGGTAGATGCGGCAGGGCAGGGTGTCGGCCATGTCCTGAAGGCGGGCCTTTTCCCACTCCCGTACCTCCCCCAGGGCCTCCGGCGTGCGGTATTGAGCGTCCAGGCGCTCGATGGCCTGATGGCTCCACTCCACGCGCACTGCCCGGGCTCCGGCCTGGTAGCAGGCCTCAGCCACCATGGCGACAAAGGCCGGCTGATCCAGCTGGGCGTAGAGCACCACCTCCTGGCCCCTCTGGACGTTGGCTCCGGAGACGGCGATGAGCTTCGCGTAGTTCTGCAAAATGGTTTCGTTCAAAATCTGACTTCCTTTCTTTGCTATTATGATAACAACCTTTATTATCTCTGCAAAGCCTTGAAAACAAGCACTTTTACTGTATGCAGGAGAATACCACCAAAGTCCGCAATACGGAGCAGTACCTACGGACGGTGCTTTTCAGCGCCCCATCCACCATCAACAGCTACTACGCTTCCCTTGTCACCCACAATATGGCGACAGGGCAGCTCTGTAAGGAGCGCACAGCGAGCGAACTGACCGCTGCGACATTCGCTTTGGCCTTGGGGCCTACTACAGCGGGCCGCATTGCGGCGACACGCCGGAAGTGTTCACAGGCCGTAAGCGGAAGCCCTCCCGCATTGAGTACGGCGAAAACTGGTATCTCGTGGGAAGCCGCGCTGCTGCGCAACGTCAGGTATTCGGACGGCACCATGCTTGACGGCGGGAGCAAGAGCAGCGTCAATGACGGTACTCCCAGCGTGGACGCCTACTATACAGGCTTCCATTGGACAAAGGCCGCCTGTGAAAACTGCGGCACCATCAACAGCAACATGGACACGGGCGGTTCCTACTGCTGCTTCTGCTATGGCACCCACCACACCGAGAAAAGCAGCTTGGAGCGTCACGACTTGCAGCGTGAGATCGTGCCGGAGCTGGCCCACCAGCGATTTACCGTCAAGGACATCTGCACCCTTTGTGCAGCTATGAAAAGAAATCCTATACGGCGGCAAAATCCGTCGTTGCGGACTACTACGGCAAAGCGGACGGCAAGGCCCATCACTCAATGCCGGCAAGATAGAGGGGGCACAATGTTCACTTCTTCCGTCAATTCCTTACGGGTAATTCACAATGCTTCCCGCCCGGCCCTTACATCTGCTCCAACGGTCTCAAGGCCGGGGGAATCCTCGACTTTCGCCACGCTACATCACTCATATACATTGTATAGTTCATAGTGCAGCTTGGGAATGATTTGACATGCATGCTAATTTCTTTTATAATGCATCTTTCCGATCGGGTGGAAGGACAGGGCGGGATCGTGGTCATTCCCAGCCGCTTGTGGAAAAGCTATTCCTCAAACTCAAAAACAACCGTCGTAAGGCCCTCTATTTTGTTATGAAAACACCCACCGCAGCAGGGCATAACAAACGGCCCGTCTCCCGGCAGGCTAAATTGAGGGAGCAGTATGTCAGGCGGGCACAGGAGAAATATCGGGAGACCAGCCAAGGGCTTTCAGCCTTTTGAGATAGCCTCTGATTTTGTGTTCACGATCGAAATTGCTGCAATAA
>JAAWBZ010000099.1 GCA_022792945.1 Oscillospiraceae bacterium
GCACGCTTGATCCGGGCGGCAGCGCCACCCGCGCGGAGGTTGCAGCCATCCTCCAGCGCATGGTGTCGCTGATGGTAAAATAAGCAAACTCCCTTCCTCCATACAGCGGAGCCGCCGTCCCCTTCGGGACGGCGGCTTTGCTGCGGGCGTTTGCGAAATTTCGCTTGGCTTGGCGGGGAAAACCGTGTATAATGGAGGAAAACAACTGAGAAGGAGCAGTACGGTATGCGGGAATTTCGAATGGCCTCCACCGGCGGCGGTACACTGCGGTGCGGCATCTGGGTGCCGGCGGCAAAGCCGCGGGCTGTGGTGCAGCTGGTCCACGGCATCGCGGAGCACATCGGGCGCTATGACGAGCTGGGCAACTTCCTCGCCGGACGGGGGATGGTTCTGGTGGCCGACGATCACATGGGCCACGGACTGTCCGTGGGCGAAGGGGAAACCCGGGGCTTCTTCCCCAGCGGCTGGCTGGGGGCCGTGGACGATGAGAAAGCGCTGATGGACCGGGTGCGGCAGGAGTATCCGGACACGCCCTATTTCCTGCTGGGGCACAGCATGGGCTCCTTCCTCACCAGGACCTTCCTCTACCGCCACGCGGATAGCCGCCTGGCCGGGGCGGTGCTCTCCGGCACCGGGTGGCAGCCGGCCATCGCCCTCTGGTTCGGCCTGCGGCTGTGCGTCGCGGAGGAGCGGAAGCACGGCGAGCGGGCGTGCAGCGGCGCGCTGCAGAACGTGGTGTTTGGCGCGTACAACCGGAAATTCAAGCCTGCCCGGACGCCCAACGACTGGATCTGCACCGACGAGGCGGTGGTGGACGCCTACTGCGCAGACCCCCTCTGCGGCTTCCAGCCCGCCATCGGCCTGGCCCGGGAGATGCTGCGGGGCATTCAGATGAATCAGAAAAAGGAGAATCTGGAGGCTATGCCCAAGGAACTGCCGGTGCTGTTTTTCTCCGGCGCCCAGGACCCGGTGGGGAACATGGGCAGGGGCGTGGAGCGCTCCGCTCGGGCTTTCCGGGCCGCGGGGCTGCGGGACGTGACCTGCAGGCTTTATCCAGACGGCCGGCACGAGATGTTCAACGAGCCCAACCGCGGAGAGGTCATGGAGGATGTCTGCCGCTGGCTGGAGGCGCATCTCTAAGGGGATTTCCCAGGTTTTTTTCGGAAAAGTCTGAAATATTTGGCAGAAAGGTTGCAAATGATTACAATTTGTGATATACTGCGACGGACAGAACCGCGCGGACATGAAGATTGCGAAAAGATGCGGCCTTCGGGCCGTGTGACGGAGCGAATGAAATGAAAAAACGAATTCTGTGCTGGGTCCTCAGTGTGCTGCTGGCTGTGACCGTGCTGCCGGCGCGGGCCCTGGCGGAGGACGAGCCCCTCAAGACCAGCGAGGCGGGCATTGAGATGATCAAGCGGTTTGAGGGCTTTTCCCCACGCCCCATGGTGGACGGGTCCCAGTGGTCCATTGGCTACGGCAACGCCTGCGACCCGGCGGACTACCCCTACGGCATCACCGAGGAGGAGGCGGACCAGCTCCTGCGGGAGTCGCTGGCCTATTTTGAGGACAGCGTGGACCGCTACATAGAGCTTTACGGCGTGGAGCTGAATCAGGCGCAGTACGACGCGGTCGTCAGCGTCACCTATAACCTGGGGGTGGCGTGGATTAACTCATCCTACCGCTTCTGGAGCCACCTGCGCAGCGGTGTGGAGAACTTCTCTGACAACCAGATCGCCAGCGCCCTGGGCGTATGGTGCCATGTGGGCACCGCGGTCAGCCCCAGTCTGCTGCAGCGGCGGATTCAGGAGTCGCTGCTGTTCCTCTACGGCGACTACGACGGCAGCGCCGGCGAGAGCTTCTGTTATCTGGTATTCGACCCCGCCGGCGGCGAGGTGGATACGGACGTGATGCTCTATAAGACTGGGGGGACCTATGAGGAGTTTCCGGCGGCGGAGCGTGAGGGCTATTACTTTGCCGGCTGGTACGACGCACCGGAGGGGGGAGAGCGCATCCTGGCCTGGGACACGGTGGCGCGCAGCGGCTATGCCTACGCCCGGTGGTCCGCCAAGCCTGTGGCAGAGCCGGTGCGTCCGGACAGCCCCGACGTGCCCAATCCCCCGGTGGTGCCGGTGGACCCGGACCCGCCGGCGGCCCGGTATCCGGACGTGAAGGAGACCGACTGGTACTATCCCTATGTGGACGCCCTGACTGAGGCCGGCGTTATCAGCGGATATACCGACGGCAGATACCGCGCGGAGGAGCCGGTGACCACCGGACAGGCGCTGAAGCTGATCCTGCTGGCGGCGGGCTACCCGGAGCAGCCGCCGGTGTCCACCCACTGGGCCAGCGGATACCGCTCCTTCGCCCTGCAGCGGCAGTTCGTCTTTGACGGCGAGCTGGGCGGCCTGGACGAGCCCATCACCCGCGGCCTGATGGCCAAGCTGGCCGCCCAGGCCCTGGGCGCAGATCTGGGCGGGGAGGCGTCTGTCTTTTACGATACCGACAGCGCCTATGTCATGGCGCTCTACCGTCTGGGCATCCTGGAGGGCAGCATCGACGCCGCCACCGGCAACCGTATGTACTACCCCGACCACACCACCACCCGCGGCGAGATCGCCAAGGTGGTCTGGACTATTTACAACCGCTGAAAAAGGGCGCACCTTCTGCGCCCTTTTGATGCAGCTGTCCCGTTTATGGGACAGCTGGTGTGATAGAATCAGGACAACAAACACAAAGGAGTGGTTGTCCATGTATTCCATCCGCCATATCAGAGAGCACGTTGAGGTCTACGCCGCCGATGGGACCTTCCTCTTCTCCGCCGACAGCGAGCAGGAGGCCCGGGCGATGCTGGAGGATTGAGATGCCGAATTTCCGGATGCTGCTGTCCTACGACGGCGCCCGATATCAGGGGTGGCAGCGGCAGGGAAATACAAAAAACACCATCCAGGGGAAGCTGGAGGAGACCCTCTCGCGCATCCTGGAGACGCCTGTGGAGCTCCACGGCTCCGGCCGCACCGACGCCGGCGCCCATGCCCTGGGGCAGACGGCCAGCTTCCGGGCGGAGACGGATCTGCCGCCCCAGGCCATTCTGCGGGCGCTGCGGCGCTATCTGCCGGAGGATATCGGCGTGCTGGCGCTGGAGTACGCCCCGCCGCGGTTCCACGCCCGCCTGTCTGCGGTGGGGAAAACGTATCGCTACCGGGTGTGGAACTCGGAGCGGCCCAACGTGCTGGAACGGCGGTATCTGTACACGGTGCCGGCGGCGCTGGACCTGGGGGCCATGGAGCGGGCGGCGGCGGATCTGCTGGGGACCCACGATTTCCGCTCCTTCTGCGCCAACCCCCGCCTGAAAAAGTCGTCGGTGCGGACCATCCAGGCGCTGGACATCCGGCGGCTGGGGGATGAGGTGCGCTTTACGGTGACGGGGGACGGCTTCCTCTACAACATGGTGCGGATCGTGGTGGGGACGCTGCTGGAGGTCGGCCTCCGCCGGCGGGAGGCCGGATGCATTCCGGAAATCCTCGCCGCCCGCAGCCGGGCCGCCGCCGGCGAGACCGCGCCGGCCCGGGGACTCTGCCTGATGGAGGTATATTACCCATGAATATTCAGATTTTCGGCACTTCCAAGTGCTTTGACACGAAAAAGGCCCAGCGGTGGTTCCAGGAGCGGCGCATTAAATTCCAATATGTGGATCTGGCAAAGTACGGTATGTCCGGCGGGGAGTTCGACAGTGTCCTGCGGGCTGTGGGCGGCATTGACCGGCTGGTGAACTGGGAGGCCAGGTCGCCGGACGTGGAGCTGCTGCGGTATCTTTCGGACCCGCGGCAGAAGGAGGACAGGGTGTACGAGAACCAGCGCCTGATCCGCACGCCCGTGGTGCGCAGCGGGAAGCAGGCGACGGCTGGCTACTGCCCCGAGGTGTGGAGCGGCTGGAAATAGCTCCGAGAAAAACGCCGCCGGCCCCGAAGGGGCCGGCGGCATTGGCTCACCGCTTCCACTTTTCCTGCTTGTGGCCCTCCTGCTCCAGCTTGGCGCGCAGGGCCTCGAGAAAGTCCAGGAACGCCTCGCGCTCCTCCCTTTGCACGGTGTTGGGGATGCCGTACATGGTTTTGACGCCCGTGTCGCCGATGTCCAGGATCTCCCCGTAGGAGCCGTAGCCCTTCCGGTAGTGCAGGCACGCCTGGTGGTACTTCCTGTCGTAGGTCGCGCCCACCACCTGGTCCATCTCAATGGCCAGGGCGCTGCTGTGGAAGTTCATCTCGCGGTTAATCTCCACCAGCACCACCGACCAGTCGCTCCGGCGGTAGCCGACGATGTAGTGGTAAAATGTCGTGGTGGTGGTATTGAGCACGAACCCCCGCTCGAATTTGGAGGTGGTCTCCGTGGCGTGGAGGATCGCGTAGCTGTCGCCGTCCTCCACCGCGTCGTTGAAGAGTTCGCGCATTTTGCCCATGTTGCGGCGGCTCTTGGCCTCGTCGTAGACCAGGCCCTTCGGTTGTCTTGTAAAGATTCCCATTGCTGCACCTCCTGATTGACTTGCCATCCGTTCCGCGGCCGGTTATAATGGCTGCATTATGAAAATTCGCTTTCTATGTTATATGTTACACGAAAATGAAGGAATACGCAAGTGTTTTTCCGCGAAGAAAAGGAGCTGAACCGCCCATGCTGGGAGATTGCCACGTGCATATGGTGCTGGACGGCGTCTGTTGGCGGGACGCCATCGCCCGCCACCGCCCCGCAGCGGACGAAAGGTGGGTCCGCGGCGTCCTGGCGCGTTATCAGGCGGCGGGCATCCGGTTTCTCCGGGACGGCGGCGACGCCTCCGGCGTGTGCGGGCTGGCGGCGGAAATCGCGCCGGAATACGGCATCGACTACCGCACGCCCTGCTTCCCCATCCACCGGCGGGGGCGCTACGGCGGCTTCATCGGCCGGGGCTATGAGACCCTGGCGGAGTACCGCGCCCTGGTGGCGGAGGTGCGGCGGCGCGGCGGGGACTTCATCAAGCTGATGCTCTCAGGGCTGATGGACTTCGACCGCTGCGGCGTGGTCACTGGCACGCCCCTGGCGGCGGACGAAATTCGGGAGCTGGTCGCCATTGCCCACGGCGAGGGCTTCGCCGTCATGGCCCACGTCAACGGGGCCGGAACGGTGCGTGCCGCCCTGGAGGCGGGCGTGGACAGCGTGGAGCACGGCGCGTACTGCGATGAGGCGTGCCTGCGGCTGCTGGCGGCGTCCGGCGCGGTGTGGGTGCCGACACTGGCGACGGCGGGCAACCTCCGGGGAACGGGGCGGTACGATGAGGCGGCAGTGGCCAAGATCTTGGCGGGCCAGCAGGCCCGGGTGGCCCGGGCGGCGGCGCTGGGGGCGAGGATTGCCCTGGGCAGCGACGCGGGCGCGTGGGCAGTGCCCCACGGCCAGGGGACGCTGGACGAGCTGGCCCTGCTGCAGGCGGCTCTGGGTGCGGAGGCCGGCGCCATCCTGGCAAACGGCGAGGCCGCGATCCGGGAGCGGTTCCGCAGAACCTGAAGGAGGCAAAAGCGGTCCGCGCCGGCTCTGGATATCCCCGCTCAAGGGCCACAGCAAAATCACCGTTCAGAGCAAATGGAGGCATACACGGCTCCTTCGTGTATGCCTCCCGTTTTTTGCACGAGGGCGGTTTATGCGGCATAGTTTAGCTTTTTATTTTCCCGCAGCTGGGCTACCACGGCCTTAGCTTTCTCACGGGATGCTTTTTTGCTCTCCTGGGCGTGGATCGCCTTAAGCATCTTAGCCACCAACTTTACCTTGGAACGGGGAACCACAGAAAACACATTGCGGTAGAAAATGGACGGTACACCGCTGGTATGCTGCGCCAATCCTCACTGTGAACATACGCATTTTTGTTCAGTTCGCTGATGGTCGCTGGGGACACTTTGCTTCCCCACAGCGCCTCCGTGATGTCCTCTACCCTGCGCACCGCGACACCATCCAGGTACATTTCGATGAGAGCTTCATCCACACTGCTTTCGCGCCAGTGATACCGCTCTATAATGGCCGTTTCAAAAGAGACTCCCTTCAGGCGGGGCACATGGAGCGTAACATCGCCGGAGGTAGTGGTAAGGTTCCGGCTGTAGTGACCACTGCGGTACCCCTGGCGAGCCTCATTTCGCTCATAC
>JAAWBZ010000297.1 GCA_022792945.1 Oscillospiraceae bacterium
ATACGGCGATCTGGACGGGTCCATCAACATCCGCTCCAATCCTGCCAGACGGGTATCACCCATGAAATATCTTGACATATTCTACTGTCCTCCTGATTTGGTATTTCCAATCCCTGAAAAGAGGACAAAACGAAAAAAGGCGCTGCCCTTTTTTCAGGGAAACGGCCTTAACTGGTACAAATATTGGGTTTTAACTTAACTGCATGGCCTGTTGCCCCATTCCCACTGTTCTTAGCCTGCTTCCCATCGGATTTCTTCTCTGCTGCCTTCTTTTTCAGCTTGCTGTCCGATTTCTTCTGAGAAAGCTTTTTCTTTTCCCCATTCTCTTTCTTCTTATTGGCTGCAGATTTTTTCTCATCCTTCTTGGCGTCCTGTTCCTTCACTCCCTCCGAAGCTTTAGGCGCTTTTTCTCCGGTTTGGCCTTTGGATGGTTCCGCAGACGGTTTCATTGCATCATTGCCTGTAGGAGTCTTGGGAGACGTCTCGTTAACACCAGGCCCCTGAGCCTGGTCGGCTCCTGGCCCTTTCGCTTCTTGCTTCGGCCATTCTGTTACCTTACCAGGTGCTTCCACTGCCTTCGTTGGCGCTTCTATCTTGGCATTCTCATCCTTCTTCTTACCCGGGTTTTTCGTCTTCTCTTTCTTCGTCTTCTCCCTAGATACCTTGGCCTGAACCGTTGTCTCTGTCGGGTTCTTTGCTCCGCCCTTCTTATCTTGAGGCGTACAAGCCGCCACAGACGTTGCTATAGCCGCTACCATCATAAATACAGACACTCTCGCTAATCCTTTTTTCATCATTATTTTATTCCTCGCTTTCTGAATTTGAATTTTCAAAGTTCCTTTGCTTTGATGATTCCATTCTAGCGAAAGTTCCTTAATAAAACCTAAAAGACATCTTAACGATTCTGAAGAATCCCCATTTCCTTTTCAAACCGGAAAAACAGCTCTCCTCCTGGCATCTCCTCCTCCCCCATTGGCATATGAGGGTCTTTGTGGCCGGGATTATAAA
>JAAWBZ010000100.1 GCA_022792945.1 Oscillospiraceae bacterium
CAGAAACGGGCGGTGTCTTGCCGACATCGCCCGTTTTCTGTGCTGTTGTTCACTTGTTTGCGCCGCCCCGTTTTCCGCTGCCCTTAAAAAACATTGATTTTACTGGGGTTTTCCATGTTTTCTTATGGCAACGCCCTTTTCGGCCGGCGTTTTATTGAATATACCGCTTCCTCTGCGGTTAAGGACGCGGCCATCGCGCCGTCAGAGGCGGCGGTCAGGATTGGGCCGACACACTGGGTCGGGTGTCGCCGGCGGCTAAGATGTGGGGCACGCCGGTGCGGCAATCCTCGCCGGCGTGGAGATGGCTGGCCTCGTCCAGCGCCAGCTGCCCCGCCCGTCAGCCCGCCAGAGTTACTGACTCCACCCGCTCATCGCCGTGGATGGACGCGCTTTTTTACGCGCGTTACGCCAGAGCCGCAGTGATGATGGCCATTGTGTAGACCTCGTCGGCGTTGCAGCCGCGGGAGAGGTCGTTGATGGGGGCGTTGAGGCCCTGGAGAATGGGGCCGTAGGCGTCGAAGCCGCCCAGGCGCTGGGCGATCTTGTAGCCGATGTTGCCCGACTGAATCTCCGGGAAAATGAAGGTATTGGCGTAGCCCGCCACCTTGGAGCCGGGGAACTTCAGCTGGCCCACCACCGGGGAGACGGCGGCATCAAACTGCATCTCGCCGTCAATGGCGAACTCGGGAGCCATAGCCTTGGCCTTCTCGCAGGCGTTGCGGGCCAGGTCCACGTTGGGCCCCTTGCCGGAGCCCTTGGTGGAGTAGCTGAGGAAGGCCACCTTGGGGTCGATGCCGAAGGTCTTGGCGGTCTTGGCGGTCTCCACGCCCACCTCAGCCAGCTTCTCCGCGGCGGTCAGGACCACGTTGCCCTCCTTGTCCACGGTGTCCTCGTAGGAGATGTTGATGGCGCAGTCGCCCATGGCCAGCATCTCGTCGTTCCGGCAGAGGATGAAGCAGGAGGACACCAGGTGCGCGCCCTTTTTCGTCTTGATGAGCTGGAGCGCCGGACGGACCGTGTCGGCGGTGGAGTAGGTCGCGCCGCCCAGCAGCGCGTCGGCCACGCCCAGCTTCACCAGCATGGTGCCGAAGTAGTTGCCCTTGGACAGAGCCGTGCGGCAGTCCTCGGCGGACATCTTGCCCTTGCGCAGCTCCACCATCTTCTCCACCATCCCGTCCATGCCGGGATACGTGGCCGGGTCCAGGATCTCCAGGCCGTCGATGTCGAAGCCGCCCTTCTGGGCGTTGGCCTTGACCTCGTCCACGTTGCCCACCAGAATGGGCGTCAGGAAGCCGCCGGCCTTCAGCCGCGCCGCGGCCTCGAGAATGCGGGCGTCGGGGCCCTCAGTGAACACGATCTTGCGGGGATTTGCCTTGAGAATTTCAATCAGATTTTCAAACATCGTTGCATTGACCTCCATTTTCACGCGGACAGGCCGCAAATCTTTCCGAGACCATTATACACCCTTTTTCCCGCCGTCTCAACTGGCAAATTGACTTTATTTTCCCAAGAGCGGCCGCTGACGGGAGGTGATCGCCAGCGCCGCGCCGGTGATGGGGTGGGGCAGGCGCAGCCGCGCGGCGCAGAGCTGCTGCGTCTCCGCGCCCAGCACCCGGGAGAGGGCCAGAGAGGCCTCGGTCCCGTAGTCGCGGTCGCCCAAGATGGGGCAGCCCAGGGCCGCGCAGTGGACGCGCAGCTGGTGGGTCCGCCCGGTCTCCGGCCGCAGCAGGAGGAGGCTGGCCTCCGGGCCGCGCGCCAGCACCCGGCAGCGGGTCCGGGCGGCGTCCCCCGCCGGGGAGATCATCCGCCGCAGGCTCGGCCCCGGGCAGCGGGCGATGGGCAGATCGATCACCCCGACGTTCCGGGGCGGCGCGCCCAGCACCGCGGCCAGGTACGTCTTTTTCAGAAGCCCTGCCCGCAGCGCTTCGGAGAGCAGGGCATGGACGTGGGCGTTTTTGGCCAGCAGCACCACGCCAAAGGTGTCCCGGTCCAGCCGCGTCACCGTGTGGACGCCGCACCGCTGCCCGGTGGCCCGGTAGTACCCGGCGGCGCGGTTGGCCAGAGTGCCGGTCCGACGGGCGGCGGTGGGGTGCACCGGGAGGCCCGGGGGCTTGTCCAGGGCCAGAAGAGCGTCGTCCTCATAGAGGATGTCCAGGGGGCCGTCCTCCGGCGGAAAGCCCGGCGGCGGCTCGTCCAGGCACACCGCCACCCGGTCGCCGGGGGCGAGACGGGCATTGACGGGGGCCGGCAGGCCGTTGACGCAGATAGCCCCGGTGGTCTTGAGCCGTTTGACCAGAGTGGACGAGAGGCCCATCTCCCGCCGCAGCAGCTCCCGCAGGAGGCAGGGGCGGACGGCGGTGCAGCTGAGGGTCATGTCTGCCGCCCCTTCCGCCGGAGGTAGCAGAGGCCCAGCAGCGCGCACAGCAGCGCCGTGATGGAGAGCAGGACGAAGGGCGCGCGGATTTCCAGATGGTCGGCCATAGCCCCCATGACGGCGGGGAAGAGCGCGCCGCCGATGCCGCAGCCGGTGCTCATCAGCCCCACGGCTCCCGCCGAGCGCTCCGGGAACTCACCCGCCGCCATGGCCACCAGCGCCGACCAGATGGGGCCGTAGGCCAGCCCCACCAGGAAGCTCACCGCCAGGCTCACACCCGCCACGGGGCAGAGGGCCATGACCAGCAGCAGCGCCGCGGCCAGGGTGTAGTGGACCACCACACATTTGCGGGCCGGGAGGCTCCAGAAGCTGCCAATCAGCCGCGCCGCCGCGGTCCCGGCCCAGAAGGCGGAGACGGCGTAGGCGCTCAGGTGCGGCGCGGAGAGGCCCAGGGTGAAGAGGCTCCCGGCAAAGTAGCCGAAGCCGTTCTCCAGGCCCACGTAGCCGACAATGCTGATGAACAGCATGGCGTAGGCCGGGGAGCGGAGGAAGGTGAAGGGGGAGCCGGCCCTCTCCCGCCGCGGCGCGGCCAGCCGGGGCAGGCGCAGGCGCAGCAGCGGCCAGCCCAGCGCCAGGAAGGTGACCCCCAGGAGGCCGTAGAGCAGCCGCCACGGGAGCATAAGGTCCACCAGCCCCTGGACCAGTATGGGTCCGGTGATGGCGCCGGCGCTGTAGAAGAACTGGCAGAGGTTGATGAGGCGGTTGCTCTGGCCGGGGCAGCAGTCGGCGATGGCGGCGGAGGAGACGGCCTCCGCCACGCTGCTGCCGCAGCCCACCAGGAACACGCCCGCGACGAAGGGGATCATCCGGTGGGAGACGCCGGCGACGGCGGCTCCCAGCAGCACCGCGGCGGCCCCAGCGGCCAGCAGGGGCTTCTTGCCGAAGCGGTCGGCCAGAAAGCCGGAGAGCAGCGGGGCGAGGATGATGCTGGTGCCCTGCACGGCGATGAGAATGCCCATGCCGGTCTGGCCAAGGCCGAACTCGGCGGCGGCAAGGATGACGGCGGTCTGGAAGCCGCCCTGGTGGATGCCGGCCAGCAGGAGCATCAGGGCGGAGACGGCGACCAGGGCGTAGGAGCGGTTTTTCTGGATCATAAACAGCCTCTTTTCCGCGGCGGGCGCGGTGGTATTGGGTCTATTCTGCCAGAAACCCGCGGGAATTGCAAGGGCGGCGGGACAAATAATTTCGCCGGCTGAAAGAAGCCGGCGAAATTATTGGCTTGCAATCCGGGGGCGCGCTTGGTATCATGTAGAGGAACGGAGGAAGAAGAATATGCCATTTTCTCACATCGCACCCCGCCCCGTGGTGCTGTTCGACCTGGACGGGACGCTGCTGCCCATGGATATGAAGGATTTTGAGCGCGCCTATTTCCGGACACTCTGCGCCGCCGTCCGGGACCTCCCGCCGGAGGAGCTGGTCCGGTGCGTTTGGGCCGGGACCCGCGCCATGGCTGCCAACGACGGCTCGCGCACCAACCGCGAGGCCTTCGCTGCGGTCTTTTCCCGCGAGAGCGGCCTGGATTTCCTTGCCAACGAGGAGCGGTTCCTGGAATACTACCGCACCGGCTTCCAGGCCTGCCGCGATGTCTGCCGCGTCACCCCCGTCAGCCGGGAGATCGTGGAGATGCTGCGGCGGAAGGGCTACACCGCAGCCGTGGCTACCAACCCCATCTTCCCCAGGTGCGCCACCGAATCCCGCCTGCGGTGGCTGGGCCTGGCGCCGGAGGACTTCGCGCTGGTCACCACCTACGACGATTTCTCCTTTGCCAAGCCCAGCCTGGATTACTACCGTGAGGTCTGCCGCCGCCTGGATGTGAGGCCGGAGGATTGTGTGATGGTCGGCAACGACGTGGAAGAGGACGGCTGTGCCCAGGCGCTGGGGATGGAGGTCCTGCTGGTCTCCGACTGCCTGCTCAATGCCCGGGACCTGCCCATCAGCGGGTTTGCCATGGGCGCCCTGGCCGATGTACATACCTGGGCGTCGGCCCTGCCCGCCCGCGCTTGAGCGGACCGGGCCCCGCCCTGCCCCCGGGAGGCCCCGGGGGCGTTTTCTTTGGTCAGCAGGCGCGGGTGATGGAGATGTTCAGCAGCTGATAGGTGGTATTGGCCGTGCCTGTATTGTAGAAGCCCAGAGCGTTGGACTGGTTGCTCAGCGTCACGACAAAGGATGTGCTGAGGGTGGCGCTGCCGCCCGCCGGGACCGTGGCGAAGCTCCCGCCCCGGGGGAAGGCCACGCCGTTGATCTGCGGGGCCAGGCCCAGGGTAGCCTCCGCGCCGTCGGTGGCCGAGGCGTTGGCGCTGTAGCTGATGATAAAGCGCCCCGGCGGCAGCAGAATGCTGCTGACGGCGTCGCCGTCGTCCGGCGGCGAGTAGCGCGAGAACACCAGCGCGCCGCCGCCGGCGGCCTGCTGCGTGGGATAGCCGTAATACTGCGCCTGCACGCAGGGGTCCTGGACGCAGCCGCAGCCGCCGTGACAGTCATTGCAGCCGCAGCTGTTGCAGCCACAGCCGTGGCAGCCGTTACAGCTGTTGCAGCCGCAGCCGTGGCAGCCGTTACAGGTGGGGATCTGCGATGTGTAGCGCCGGACGGGGATCGCATCGGCGATGGCCTGGAGCCGCCGGAGCGCGGCGGTGTAGCTCTCGCCGTAGGTGGCGGCGGCGCTGTAGGTGTTGACGCTGCCGCAGGTGGGAAACTCGTGGGTGCAGAAGCGGGACGTGCTGCCGCTGCAGCCGCAGCCGCCCTGACTGCCCGATACTTGATTCATCATTTCGTATATCCTCCTTCCTCGCCCCTATCCTATGGCGAAAGGCGGCGAATGGTGACGGCGCCGGTGAAAAAAGGCCGGGAAAAACGGAAAAAGACCGGAAAACTCCAAATCATCCCTTTACATTTTGGATAAAATATGCTATTGTAATAAAGCTGGCGTGTGCCGGCAAAGCCCCATTTCTCAGTTCCGGGACAGCGCCGCTTTGGAAAGGGCACTCTACCGGCCCGGTACTTAGGGTGCGGGCAAAAATTTTGAAAGGTGGAATTTCCCATGATCCAGAAAGACGTCAAGGCCAAGGTCATCGCCGAGAACGCGACCCACGAGGGCGATACCGGCTCCCCCGAGGTCCAGATCGCCATCCTCACCGCCCGCATCAACGAGCTGACCGATCACCTGCGCGTGCACAAGCACGACAACCACAGCCGCCGCGGCCTTTTGATGATGGTCGGCAAGCGCCGCAACCTGCTGGACTACCTGGCCAAGAAGGACATCAACCGTTACCGCGCGATCATCGCCAAGCTGGGCATCCGTAAGTAAGAAAGCCATGAAAAAGGGCGGCTTTTGCCGCCCTTTTTTCCGGAAGCGCACCGCATGGGACCGCGTTTAGCCTTTGAACCTGCCGCCAAGGCCCTTTGGCGCCGGCTTCAAATGCTAAATCTCCCATGCGGCCCGCAGGAAAGGAGATCACCAATGATTACACACAAGCAGTACCCCAACCACCACATTTTCGAGACCGAGATCGGCGGGCGCACCTTCACCGTGGAGACCGGCAAGGTCGCGGAGCTGTGCAACGGCGAGTGCATCTGCCGCTACGGCGACACCGTGGTGCTGGTGACGGTGGTGGCATCCTCCGCCCCCAAGACCGGCATCGACTACTTCCCCCTGACCATTGAGTTCGAGGAGCGGATGTACGCCGTGGGCCGCATCCCCGGCTCCTTCAACCGCCGCGAGGGCCGTCCCTCCGAGCGGGGCACCCTGAACTCCCGGCTCATCGACCGGCCCATGCGCCCCTTCTTCGACGATGAGCTGCGCAACGACGTGGTCATCACCTGCACGGTCCTGGCCAACGACTACGACAACCCCGTGGAGGTGGTGGCGTCCCTGGGCGCGTTCATCGCCACGGCCTACTCCGACGTGCCCTGGAACGGGCCCATGGCCACCACCGAGGTGGCGTACCTCAATGGCGAATATATCATCAATCCCTCCTCCGAGCAGCGCCGGACGGCCAAGATGTTCTGCTGCATCGCCTCCACCGCCGAGAAGGTGGTCATGATCGAGACCGAGGCCAACGAGGTCCCCGAGGACATCCTCATGGGCGCCATCCGCCTGGCCCACGAGACCAACCAGAAGATCGTCGCTTTCATCAACGCCATCGTCGGGAAGATCGGCAAGCCCAAGTTCACCTTCGAGAAGGCGGCGGTGAACCACGCGCTGCTGGACGAGCTGGTGGCCTACGGTATGGACCAGATCGAGTTCGCCCTGGACACCCCCGACAAGAACGTCCGCGAGGAGCGCCTGGCCCAGACCCGGCTGGACTTCGCAGAGAAATTCCAGGAGAAGTACGAGGACTACGAGCAGAACATTGAGGTCTGCCTCTATAAAATGCAGAAAAAGGTGGTCAAGAAGTGGCTCCTGGCGGGCAAGCGTGTGGACGGCCGCCAGATGGACGAGATCCGGCCCCTGGACGCCCAGGTGGGCGTGCTGCCGAGGGTCCACGGCTCCGGCCTCTTCACCCGCGGCCAGACCCAGGCGCTGAGCATCTGCACGCTGAACACCCTCTCCATGGAGCAGAAGCTGGACACCATCTACGACGAGGAGACCAAGCGGTATATTCACCACTACAATTTCCCCTCCTTCTCCACCGGCGAGGCCCGGGGCAGCCGCTCCACCTCCCGCCGCGAGATCGGCCACGGCAACCTGGCCGAGAAGGCGCTGCTGCCCATGATCCCCCCGGTGGAGGAGTTCCCCTACTCCATCCGCGTGGTCAGCGAGATCATGTCCTCCAACGGCTCCACCTCCCAGGCCTCCATCTGCGGCTCCACCCTGGCGCTGATGGACGCCGGCGTGCCCATCAAGCGGCCCGTGGCGGGCATCTCCTGCGGCCTGATCTCCGAGCCGGAGACCGGCGAATGGCGGACGTTCATTGACATCCAGGGCGTGGAGGATTTCCACGGCGAGATGGACTTCAAGGTCGCCGGCACCACCGAGGGCATCACTGCCATCCAGATGGACCTGAAGAACGACGGCCTGACCATGGAGGTCATCGAGAATGCCCTGGAGATCACCCGCAAGGCCCGGCTGGAGATTTTGGAGCAGATTATGCTGCCCTGCATCGCCAAGCCCAGGGATCATGTGTCTGAGTTTGCGCCGAAGATGCTCTCGCTGAAGATCCCTGTGGACAAGATCCGCGAGGTCATCGGCTCCGGCGGCAAGACCATTCAGAAGATCTGCGCCGAGACCGGCGCGAAGATTGACATCGACGACGACGGCTCGGTGTTCATCTCCGCCATCGAGGGCGCCGCCGCCGAGGAAGCCAAGAAGATGATCGACGACATCTGCTTTGTCCCCGAGGTGGGCAAGCTGTACTACGGCAAGGTGGTGCGCATCCTGCCCATCGGCGCGTTTGTGGAGCTGGTGCCCGGCAAGGACGGCCTGGTCCACATCTCCAAGCTGGAGAATCACCGGGTGGAGAAGGTGGAGGACGTGCTGAACATCGGCGACATGACCTGGGTCAAGGTCATGGAGATCGATGAGAAGGGCCGCGTCAACCTCAGCCGCCGCGACGCCATGCGCGAAATGAACGGCGCGAACCCCAAGTAAAACAAGGAAAAATCAAAGCGGGACGGCTTGGGCCGTCCCGCTTTTCGTCAGTCCGCGGAGAATTCATAGACGGTGCAGCTGTGGTACGCCGCCCCCGCCCGGAGAATGGGGGAGGGGAACGACGGGTGATGCACCGCGTCGGGGTGGATCTGCGTCTCCAGGCAGAGGCCGCTGTGCTTCCCCAGAGCCATGCCGCCGCGGCCTTTGCGGGGGGTGATGGCGTTGCCGGTGTAGAGCTGCACGGCGGGCGCGGTGGTGGAGACGGAGAGGGCAATGCCGCTCTCGGGGCAGTGGAGCCGCGCGGCGGGATGGATGCCCTCGCCGGGACGGAGGACGAAATTGTGGTCGTAGCCGCCGCCCAGGCGCAGCTGAGCGTCCCCCGCAGCTATATCGCGGCCCACGGGCTTGGCCTCGGTGAAATCAAAAGGCGTCCCCGCCACGGGGAGAATGCGTCCCGTGGGCAGCAGGGCGCTGTCGATCTCGGTGAAGCCGTCGGCGTCCAGACGGAGGGTGTGGCCCAGGATATCGCCGGAGCAGCCGCGGAGGTTGAAATAGCTGTGGTTGGTGAGGCTCACGGCGGTGTCGGCGTCGGAGACGGCATCATAGGTGATGCGCAGGGCCGGACCGTCCCACTCATAGGCAACGCGGACATCCAGATTGCCGGGGTAGCCGCCCTCGCCGTCGGGGGAGGTGCGGGTGAACACCAGCCGTCCGTCCTGCGCCTCGGCGCGCCAGAGCTGGCGGTCGAAGCCCTCTGGTCCGCCGTGGAGCTGGTTGGGTCCCTCGCTGGGCGTCAGATGGTAGATTTTACCGTTGAGCGGCAGCTGGCTGTTTCCAATGCGGTTGCCCACCCGGCCGATGCACGCGCCGAAGAAGCCGCTGTTTTGGGCGTACTCCGCGGCGGTGTCGTAGCCCAGAACCACGTCGCGGAGCTCCCCCGTCCGGTCCGGGACCAGAAGGGACTGGATGGTGCAGCCGTAGTCCAGGATCACGGCGGCGCGGCCGCCGGGGCCGTTCAGCGCATAGGCGGTGACGGCGCGGCCGTCGGGGAGCGCGCCAAAGGAGAAGGATTTCATAGTGTGCTCCTCTCGAAAAAGTTTTCGCCGGCCTTTTTCAAAAGGCCGCAGAGTCCAGAGGCGGCGCCTCTGGCGGGCTTGGGGGAGGGCCAATTTGCCCTTCCCTCCAAAAAAGGAGCGCCTTGCGGCGCTCCTTTTTCGCTGCGATTTCAGCAGAACGGATTCTCCGTGGGATAGGGCAGGCTCTTGGGCTGGTTGTAGGCGATATCCGCGACGCCCAGATACTTGAACACCTCAAAGAGCGCCTTGCCGTAGTGGCCGAAGGCCACCGCGCCGTGGTGGGGATAGCGCTTCTGGAGCAGCACATGGCGGTAGAAGCGGTCCATCTCCGGAATGGCGAACACGCCGATGGAGCCGAAGCTGTGGGTGGGCACGTCCAGGACGCTGCCATGGGCGATGTAGGCGTGCAGCGTGGTGTCCGCCGCGCTCTGGAGGCGGAAGAAAGTGATGTCGCCGGCCTTGATGTCGCCCTCCAGGGTGCCGCGGGTGATGTCCGGCTCGCCGTCCGGCTCCAAGTCGCGCTTCATGATGAGCTGATAGCCCATCTTGGGCTTTTTCAGCAGACTTGCGCAGGTGTTGCCGCAGTGGAAGCCCATGAAGGTCTCGGTCAGGCGGCAGTCGTACTTGCCCTTGATCTCCGCGTCGTAGGCGGCGGCAGGGACGGTGTTGTTGATGTCCAGCAGCGTCACGGCCTGGCCGGAGACGCATACGCCGATGTACTCGCTCAGCGCGCCGTAGATGTCCACCTCGCAGCTGACGGGGATGCCGCGGCCGGTGAGGCGGCTGTTGACGTAGCAGGGCACAAAGCCGAACTCCGTCTCAAAGGCGGGCCAGCACTTGTTGGCGAAAGCCACAAACTGGCGGCTGCCCTTGTGCTGCTCGGCCCAGTCCAGCAGCGTCAGCTCGTACTGTGCCAGACGCGGCAGGACACCGGCGAACTTGTTCTCGCCCAGCTCGGCCTTCATCTCCTCCATGACGGCGGGGATGCGGGGATCATCCTTGTGCCGCTTGTAGGCGGCCAGGAGGTCCAGCTCGCTGTTCTCCTCCACCGCCACGCCCAGGTCGTAAAGAGCCTTGATGGGCGCGTTGCAGGCCAGGAAATCGTCAGGACGGGGGCCGAAGGTGATGATCTTCAGGCCCTTGAGGCCCAGAATCGCCGTGGCAATGGGCAGGAACTCCCGCATCCGCTCGGTCAGATCCTTTGCGTCACCCACGGGCAGCTCGGGGATGTAGGCGGTACGGCCCCGGAGGCCCAGGTTGTAGCTGCAGTTGAGCATGCCGCAGTAGGCGTCGCCGCGACCGTCGAACAGGTCGCCGTCGCCCTCCGCCGCGCCGACATACATGATGGGGCCGTCAAACCAGTCGGCGATCATGGTCTCAGGGGTCTCGGGGCCGAAGTTGCCCAGGAATACCACCAGTGCATTGACGCCGTTGGCCTTGACGTCATCCACCGCCTTGCGGGCGTCCAGCTCGGTGGTCACGGTGACGGGGCACTCGTAGAGGCCCGCGCTGTAGGCGGCCTGGATGGCGGCGCGGCGGCGCTCAGAGAGGGACGCGGGGAAGCAGCCGCGGGAGACGGCGATAATGCCCAGCTTGACCTCGGGAATATTGGAAATCATGGTGCTCTACTCCTTAAAACTTGTATTTCAAATCCACGCTTGAATGTCGATGTTGACGCCGGAGAGGCCGATGTGCGCGCCGGAGGCGGCTTCGCTGCTCTCGGGGTGGGCCAGGAGCCACTTGTTGCAGGCGGTGAGCCACTTGTCCTCCTCGCAGAGGGGGGCGCGGTCGGGCTTGGCCTCGTTGGTGCCCCGGGGCAGGGCCACCAGGACGTGGAAGCCCTGGCCCTTTTTCGCCGAGCAGGGGGCGTAGTGCAGCGTGGTGGCGTAGATCTCCACCATCACGCCGGCGGGGCACCGGAAGGCCTTGACCCTGGCGGTGTCCAGGACGCCGTTCTCAATCTCGCTCTCCAGCGCCAGCAGGAGGATGAAGTCCTCCGCGCCCAGGTTGATCTCGCTGTCGCGGTGGTACTCCAGGCAGTTGAGCCGGGTATTGTGCCCGTTGCACCAGCCCAGCTCCACGGGCATGCCGCCGTAGACGTTGTCGCGCATCCACGAGAACGCGTCCAGCGCCTCCAGCGCCGGCTCCGAGGGGACGTAGCCCACGCCCTCGGGCAGGGGTGTCTTGGTTTTCAGGGTCTCCACAATGGGGGCCGTGTCATACCCGGTGAGCACGCGTCCATAGGGGCGAAACGCGGGATCGGTGACGGAATAGATGTTCATAAACTGCAGCACTCCTTACGATTTCTCGCGCTTGGACACCACGTCGAAGATGACCGCGGCCAGCAGCACCAGGCCCTTGACCACCTTCTGAAGGTTCTGGTCGATGCCCATGATGCTCATGCCGATATTGATAACGCCCATGAGCACCGCGCCGATGATGACGCCCGGGACCGTGCCCACGCCGCCGTAGGCCGACGCGCCGCCGATGAAGCAGGAGCCGATGGCGTCCATCTCATAGTTCTGGCCGTAGGTAGGCTGGGCAGAGGTCATGCGGGCGATGGTCAGCATGCCGGCCAGGGCTGAGAGGAGGCCCATGTTGGTATAGGCGATGAAGTAGACACGGTTGGTGTTGATGCCGGAGAGCTTGGTGGCCTTCTCGTTGCCGCCCACGGCGTAGAAGTGGCGGCCGATGGTGGTCTTGGAGGTGATGTAGGCATAGATGAGGATGACCAGCGCCACCCAGATCAGCGCGGTGGGCAGGCCCTTGTACTGGCTCAGCTTCACGGTGAAAAAGGCGATGACCGCCACGATCAGCACAGTCTTTGCCAGGCACGGCAGCAGCGCCTCGATCTCATAGCCCTTGCGCTTGCGGGTGATGCGGCCGCGGAGCACCATCAGGATATAGAGCAGGCACACAATGCCGCCCACCAGCAGGCACAGCACATTGAACTTGCTGTCCGCCCCGCCCAGCAGGTCCGGCACATAGCAGTCCGCGCCGCCGCCGAAGATGCGGACGTAGGCCTCGTTGGTGACCGCCAGGGTCTTGCCGTTGAGAACCACGTTGGACAGGCCGCGGAACACCATCATGCCCGCCAGGGTGACGATGAAGGGCGGAACGCGGACAAAGGCGATCCAGAACGCCTGCCACGCGCCGATCACCAGGCCGATGAGCAGCATCAGCAGCACCGCCAGCCACATGTTCATGCCGTTGCTCATAAAGATGGCGCCCACCGCGCCGGCAAAGCACACCACCGAGCCCACGGACAGGTCGATGTTGCCGCCGGTGAGGATGCACAGGAGCATGCCGGTGGCCAGCACGAACACATAGGCATTCTGCGCGATGATGTTGGTGATATTCTGCGGCAGAAGGAGCTTGCCCTCGGTCTGCCACGCGAAGAACAGCACCACGAGGATCAGGATCAGGACCATGGTGTATTTCTGAACCCAGCTTAAGATCTTATTATTCGACATATCTCTAGCTCCTTCTTCATTGATCGTTGCACGAGCGGAGGATGCAGCCCATGATGCCCTCCTGGGTGGCCTCGCTCTGGGCGAACTCGCCGACAATGCGGCCCTCGTTCATCACATAGATACGGTCGGACATCCCCAGGACCTCGGGCAGCTCCGAGGAGATCATGATGACGCTCTTGCCGGCAGCCACCAGATCGTTGATGATGCAGTAGATCTCATATTTGGCGCCCACGTCGATGCCGCGGGTGGGCTCGTCGAGGATCAGGACGTCCGGGTCGGCGAACATCCATTTGGCCAGCAGTACCTTCTGCTGGTTGCCGCCGGAGAGGTTGCCGATCCTCTGCTCAACGCCGGTGCACTTGGTGTGCAGCTTGACCCGGTACTCCTCGGACACGGCATACTCCTTGTCCGGATCGATGACGATGCCGTGGGAAACGCCGGGGAGGTTTGCAAGGGTGGTGTTGACCCGGATGGGGTTGGAGAGGATCAGGCCGTTGCCCTTGCGGTCCTCGGTCACGTAGGCGAGACCGTGGCTGATGGCCTCCTTCTCCGTGCGGAGCCTGACCTCCTTCCCGCGGAGCTTCACGGTGCCGGAGATGTTGGCGCCGTAGCTGTGGCCGAATACGCTCATGGCCAGCTCCGTGCGTCCCGCGCCCATGAGGCCGGAGATGCCCACCACCTCGCCGCGGCGCACCTGGATGGACACGTCGTCCACCACCTTCTTCTCCCGGTAGAGGGGGTGGTACACGTTCCAGTGCTCCACCTCCATGGCCACCTCGCCGATCTCCACGCCGTGGCGCTTGGGGAAGCGGTCAGAGATCTCCCGGCCCACCATGCCGCGGATGATGCGGTCCTCGCTGATCTCGTCCACGCCCTTGGTCAGGGTCTCGATGGTGTGGCCGTCGCGGATGATGGTGATGTCGTCGGCAACGTAGGCCACCTCGTTAAGCTTGTGGGAGATGATGATGGAGGTCATGCCCTCCTTTTTAAACTGGAGGAGCAGGTCCAGAAGGGCCTGGGAATCAGACTCGTTGAGCGACGAGGTCGGCTCGTCCAGAATCAGCAGCTTGGCGTTTTTCGAGAGGGCCTTGGCGATCTCCACCAGCTGCTGCTTGCCCACGCCGATGTCCCGGATCAGCGTCCGGGAGGACTCGGAGAGGCCCACGGTCTTGAGGTATTTGTCCGCCAGCGCGTAGGTCTGACTCCAGTCGATGGCAAAGGATTTGCCCTGTTCGTTGCCCAGGAACATATTCTCGCCGATGGTCATATAGGGGATCAGCGCCAGCTCCTGGTGGATGATGACGATGCCCAGGGCCTCGCTGTCGCGGATCTGGGAAAATTTGCATACCTCGCCGTTATAGACGATGTCCCCCTCGTAGGAGCCGTAGGGGTAAATGCCGCTGAGGACGTTCATCAGGGTGGACTTGCCGGCCCCGTTCTCGCCCACCAGCGCGTGGATGCTGCCTTTTTTCACCTGCAGGTTCACGTCGTCCAGCGCGCGGACGCCGGGAAAGGTCTTGACGATGTTTTTCATTTCAAGAATATTTTCTGACACGCTCTCGCCTCCATCATCGCTTGATTTGAAGTTTTGGATTCGCCAGGGGATATCGGGCAAGGCGGCGGACCGCCTTGCCCGATGCGAAAACAGATGGCAGATGTGTTACTGGCCCAGCTCCTCGGCGGTGTAGTAACCGGAGTCGATGAGCAGCTCCTCATAGTTGTCAACGGTGCACAGCTGCAGCTGGCAGAGGTAGCTGGGGATGATGCCGGTGCCGTTGTCGTAGTCGGTCTCGTTGTTGACGGGCGGCTCGGCGCCCTTCATGATGGCGTCC
>JAAWBZ010000101.1 GCA_022792945.1 Oscillospiraceae bacterium
CCTCCCCCAGCTCTTTTTAATCTGGTGGGCCGGCCCCCATCGGGGGGCTCGGGCGGCGCCCGGCGGGCGCGGCACCCCGCAGTCCGCCCAAAACGGGCCCGCAGCAGCCCAAAGCACCCGCCCCGGCTCAAAAAGCCTGGCCTGCGCCCGGGCCGCTCCCGCAGACCGCGGGGGGATAGCCCTCCGTCCTCTCGTCTGTACGCATCAGACAGCGAAGGCAGGCGCCGGATGGACCGCATGGACAAAATATCCCATACTTATTCTGTATTCATTATATCAACTCCATCACATAAATAAAAGAAGCGTTCACGTTTTTCGGCGTTTTGACCGCATAACATTTTAAAAGCCCCGTTTATACCCTTCTTTTTGCGTCCGTTTATGAATTTTAAGTTCCTTTCGCCACACCGATTTTATATGTTTGACAAACTTATAAATTTGCGATTCAAAAAATATTCTTTGTGTATTTTCACCACAATTTATACATCCGCCAAATAAAGTCCCCCAGGGGCGCCCGCCCCCCTCCCCCGGATTTCGGGACCTGCGCGCGAAAAAAGGCGGGGTGCTTCCACCCCGCCCCTCGGCGCGCGCCGGCGCGCCTGATCTGATCGGAACTATTCGCGTTATATCGGCAAGCCAGCCCTGGAGTCTCCGCAGGGCGGCGCGCTCTCAGTGAAAGAAAAACACCAGGGGTGAACTCCCTGGCGTTTTTACCGGTCGCTGACTGTAACACAGTCCTCTTCCTGACCAAAGATCAAATCGTCGATGTCCATATGATCCATGCACAGACCTCCTTTCCATATTCGATTTCAAGAGCTATTATACATCGTTAACATAAAAAAGTCAAGTGCCGGATTATGGAACGCCCGCGCCCCGCCGGCGGGGGCGTCAATCTCCCTCCTCCGGCGGCAGCTCCAGCTCCGTCCCGTCCTGTTCCTCCACCTCCTCCGGCTCCGGCGGGAGGTTCAGCAGGTCCAGCAGGTATTGATAGGCGTCCAGGACCTTCTCCAGGTGGTAGTTGGTCACTGTGTCCACCGTCTCCGACGGCGCCCGGGAAAACGCCGCCGGCACGTCCAGCCCCAGGTCCCGCAGGCGGATGCGGTTTTCCGCCGTGGGGACGCCCACCGGCTCCATGGCGGCGATGACCCCCAGGTTCTGGTGGATCCGCTCCGCCAGCTGCGCCAGCCCCTCCAGGTGCGCCACATTCCGCGCATGGGCCGCACGGCGGCGGAAGTATTGGCAGCGGTAGATCTCCAGCTCGGTCCCCGCGGTTTGCAGCAGCTTTTCACACCGGCTCAGATCCGGATACAGATCCCGCAGGATCCGCTGCTCCAGCGCCGAGGGAACGCAGTCGGCGATGTCGTAGAGCAGCTCCTCGATCTGCCGGCGGTTGTTGTAGGGCCGGATGAGCATGTTCACCGCCAGGCCCACCGCCAGGCCCACCGCCGTGTCCAGCAGGCGGAAACCCAAGGCTGCGATGGCGTCGCCGCTGGTGCTGACGCAGACCGAAAGCACGATCACCGACGCCAGTGACAGCGCATAGTAGAGCCTCAGCGCGCTGCACAGCGCCATGATGGCCAGCATCCCCAGCCCCGTCAGCCACACCGGGGGCGCCGGGTCGATGAGCAGCAGCCCCACGCTGACCAGCGCGCCCAGCAGCAGGCCCACCACCTGGGTCCTGGCGTCCCGGAGAGCGTCGCGCAGGGTGCGCCCCATGCCAATCATGGCCCCGAGGCCGGCGAAAATGGGGCTGTAGGCCTGCATCCCCTGGGCGATCCACAGAGAAATGGTGACTGCCAGAGCGGTCTTGAATACCCGCAGGCCGATATGCAGATGGTTCCGGGGACGCGCCATGGTCCTCGCCTCCTTCCAAGAATCCTGAGCCGGAAGTGTCACTAAGGATACCATACCACAAGAGCGGAAAAAGGCAAGGGCGATTTTGTGGTTTCGCCTCATTTTGTCCCCGCGGGGGACATCCCAGTCCGAAGCGGAGCGCTGCTTGTATCCGTTCCCCCGGGCCGTCCAAACCTCCGTCCGCTGCTCCCGGCGGCGGAGAATTCGCCCTTGACAAAACACTTCCCCTGTAATAAAGTAAACGCGAATAAAGTAAACGCGACTGAAACAAGGGGGGAGCGCCGTGAAAGACACCCTGCGCGCGGGCCTGCCGGCCCTGGGCCTGGCCCTGGGGGCGGAGCAGACAGACACCCTCTGTGCCTTTGGCGGGGCGCTGCTGGAGCAAAACCGGGTTATGAATCTCACCGCCATTACCGAGCCGCAGGCGGTGGCCCAGCTGCACTTTCTGGACTGCCTGGCGCTTCTGAACGCCCTCCCCTTCGCCGGTCAGTCGGTGATCGACGTAGGCTGCGGCGCGGGCTTCCCCGGCGTGCCGCTGAAAATCGCGGAGCCCTCCCTCCGCCTGACCCTTCTGGACTCCCTGGGCAAGCGGATGGCCTGGCTCGCCGGGACGCTGCCGCGTCTGGGCATCGAGGCGCAGTGCGTCACCGCCCGGGCCGAGGAGTTCGCGGCGGCGGGGCGGGAGCAGTACGGCATCGCCGTCTCCCGGGCCGTGGCGCGGCTGCCGCTGCTGCTGGAGCTGTGCCTGCCCCTGGTGCGCCCCGGTGGGTGCTTCGCGGCCATGAAGGGGGCCGGGGCCCAGGCGGAGATCGGCGAGGCAAAGCGTGCGCTGGCCGTCCTGGGCGGCGAGGTGGAGAGAATCTACGAATATCCGATTGCCGGTGCGCGCCACTGCGCGGTGGTAGTGCGCAAGGTCCGCCCCACCCCGCCCCAGTACCCCCGGCGGTACGCCAAAATAAAGCAGCGGCCGCTTCTTTAAGAGCCTGTATTCATACATCGGTCGCGGCAGGGCGGCCAAGAGTCCGGCCCGGCAGCCGCGGGTCGTCGTGAATACAGGTTCTGACCGGGCGAAGCGGCGGAACACTGAAACTGGGAGGTTATCCGATGCAAAATTACTACTATCTTTCCCACAGCGGCGACGGCTGGCAGAATCTGGCTCTGGACGAATGGATCCTGGATCACCTGGAAGAGGACGAACTGTTCCTCTACTTCTACATCAACCACAACGCCGTCATCATCGGCAAAAACCAGAACCCCTGGCGGGAATGCGACCTGGACGCCATGGACTGCGACGGTGTGCAGCTGGTGCGCCGCGTCACCGGCGGCGGCGCGGTGTTCCATGACGCGGGGAACCTGAATTTCAGCTTCATCGCCGGGAAGGGACGTTACGACGTGGAAAAGCAGTTCGGCGTCATCCTCCAGGCGGTGCGCTCCCTGGGCATCGAGTGCGAGTTCTCCGGCCGCAACGACCTGCTGGCCAACGGCTGCAAGTTCTCCGGCAACGCCTTCTGCCAGCGGGGCAATATCTGCCAGCACCACGGGACGCTGCTGGTCAGCGCCGACATGACGCGGCTGCAAAACTACCTCCAGGTGGACCCCCGCAAGCTCCAGGCCAAGGGCGTCACCTCGGTGCGCAGCCGGGTGTGCAACCTCTCGGAGCTGCGCACAGACCTGACGGTACCCATGGTGCTCCGGGCGGTGGTGCAGTCCTTCGGCCGCGTCTACGGCGACTACACATCCTGGGAGCCCACGGCGGAGGACCAGGCGCAGATCGATGCCTACCACCGGAAGCACCGCTCCTGGGACTGGCGGGTGGGCCGGACGCCGCAGTTCGACCTGGAGCTGGACACCCGCTTTGACTGGGGCGGCGTGCAGCTGCTGCTGCGGCTGAGCGAGGGGAAGATCGTCCGGGCGGAGGTCTACTCCGACGCCATGGACGCGGAGCTGCCCGAGGTCCTGCGGGGCCTCCTGGAGGGCGAGCGGCTGGGCTCCCAGACGCTGGCCCAGGCGGTGGGCCGGGCGGAGAATCCCCAGCTCCAGGACATCGCCCGGTGGCTGAGCAGCGAGAAGCTGTAAACTGTAAAAAGGAGGAAAAAAATGGTACGTCACGTCGTCATGTGGAAATTTCAGGAGGGCCAGCGGGAGAATATGCAGCGCTTCCTGGAGCAGCTCCAGGCCCTCCAGGGCGTGATCCCGGAGATCGTGGACATGGAGGCCGCCGCCGACTGGGGCGCCGCAGGGCACTACGACGCGGTGCTGATCGCCACCTTCCGCAGCCGCGAGGACCTGGAGGCCTACCAGAAGGACCCGCGGCACGTGGTGGTGTCGCAGCTGTGCACATCCATCCGCGCCGACCGCGTCGCTGTCGATTTTGAATTCTGAAAGAAAGCCCTCGCGGTCCCTTTCCGGGCCGCGGGGCTTTTGAAAAAACGTGAAAATCCCCCTTGACATGGAAAAGGATTTGTGCTAGGATGCTTTCAAAGCGATGACGAAGACGGCGTTGCCCTTCTTGATTCCAGAGAGCCGGCGGTCGGTGCGAGACGGCAGAGAGACGGGCAGGGATGCGCCCATCCCTTCTGAGCTGAAGGCGGGAACGCGCAAGCAAGTAGTGCTTTCCGAGCAGCGCAGCGTCAGTGCGGCAGGCTTGTCAGAGCCTATGAGGTGGCGTCCGGCAATAGCCTATGGCGCAATTTGAGTGGTACCGCGGGATTTGAATTCCGTCTCAAAGTTTTCAGGCTTTGGGGCGGTTTTTTGTTGCTCCAGGCCAAGATCAAACCGAAATTGGAGGAATGAAATCATGGAAAACGTATCCAGCCAGCTCAGGGAGATCGCCGCCCGCATCGCGGAGATGCGGGAGATCTGCGGCTTCACCGCCGCGGAGATGGCCGAAAAGACCGAGGTCTCCCTGGAGCAGTACATGGCCTGTGAGTCCGCCGCCTGCGACCTCCCCTTCACCTTCATCCACAAATGCGCCCTGGCCTTCGGCCTGGGCATCACGGACCTGCTGGAGGGCCACAGCGCCCGCCTGACCCACTACACCGTCACCCGCAGGGGCCAGGGCATCACCACCGCCGACGAGGACGGCATCCTCATCCAAAATCTGGCCCCCCTGTTCAAAAAGCGCCTGGCGGACCCCTACTACGTCCGCTACCAGTACTCCGAGGCCCAGCAGAGCCAGCCCATCCACACCACCACCCACAAGGGCCACGAGTTCGATCTGGTGCTGGAGGGCTCCCTCCGCGTCCGGGTGGGCGAGCATGAAGAAGTGCTCCACGAGGGCGACAGCATCTATTACAAGTCCTCCACCCCCCACGGCATGATCGCCGTGGACGGCCGGGACTGCACGTTCCTGGCCATGATCATGAACGGCGACAGCACTGAGGAGCAGGCCCTGCCCTACTTCGCCCCCAGCGCGCCGGACAAGAAGCTGCCCCTGCTGTGCGAGGAGTTCATCCACACCGCCGAGGACGAGCGCGGCGCCCTGCAGCGCCTGGAGTTCGTCAACGATGACCACTACAACTTCGCCTTCGACACCGTGGATAAGCTGGGCCGGACGTACCCCGACAAGCTGGCCATGCTCCATGTGGATGGGAACCTCCAGGAGCGCCGCTTCACCTTCAAGGACATCAAGGAGGCCTCCAGCCAGGCCGCCAACTATTTCAAATCCCTCGGCATCCAGCGGGGCGACCGGGTGATGCTGGTTTTGAAGCGCCACTACCAGTTCTGGTTCGCCATTCTGGGCCTCCACAAGCTGGGCGCCGTGGCCATCCCCGCCACCGACCAGCTCCAGGCCCACGACTACGTCTACCGCTTCCAGGCCGCCGGCGTCCGTGCCATCGTGGCCACTGCCGCCGGCCACACCCCCGGCGAGATCGAAAAGGCCCTGCCGGAGTGTCCGGAAATGGAAATCAAGATCCTGGTGGGCGGCAGCCGCGCGGGCTGGCACGACTTCGACCGGGAATGCCCCCTCTTCTCCCGCCGCTTCGTCCGGGAGGCCGGCGCTCCCGGCGGCGACGATCCGATGCTGATGCTCTTCACCTCCGGCACCACCGGCTACCCCCGCATCGCCAGCCACAGCTACAAGTACCCCCTGGGCCACTTCATCACCGCCAAATACTGGCACTGCGTCCGGCGGGACGGCCTGCACCTGACCATCTCCGACACCGGCTGGGGCAAGGCTCTGTGGGGCAAGCTCTACGGCCAGTGGCTGTGCGAGGCGGCGGTGTTCGTCTACGACTTCGACCGGTTCGACGCCAACGTGATCCTGCCCATGTTCAAAAAGTACAATATCACCACCTTCTGCGCGCCGCCCACCATGTACCGGATGATGATCAAGGAGGACCTGAGCAAATTCGACCTCTCCTCCATCCAGCACGCCACCACCGCCGGCGAGGCGCTCAACCCCGCGGTCTTTGAGCAGTTCTACAAGGCCACAGGCCTCCAGATCATGGAGGGCTTCGGCCAGACCGAGACCACGCTGACCGTGGGAACGCTGGTGGGCACCAAGCCGCGTCTGGGCTCCATGGGCAAGCCGGTGTGCACCTACGAGATCGACCTCCTCAACCCCGACGGCAGGAGCTGCGCCGTGGGCGAAAACGGCGAGATCGTCATCCGCACCGCCGGTCATACGCCCAACGGCCTCTTCCAGGGCTACTTCCGCAGCGAGGACATCACAAAGGACGTCTGGCACGACGGGTACTACCACACCGGTGACGTGGCGTGGCGGGACGAGGACGGCTATCTCTGGTACGTCAGCCGCACCGACGACGTCATCAAGTCCTCCGGCTACCGCATCGGGCCGTTTGAGATTGAGTCGGTCATCATGGAGCTGCCCTACGTCCTTGAATGCGGCGTCAGCGCCGCGCCGGACGAGGTCCGCGGCCAGGTGGTCAAGGCGTCCATCGTGCTGACCCGCGGCACCGAGGGCACCGAGGAACTCAAGAAGGAAATTCAAAATTACGTCAAGCAGCGCACCGCCCCCTATAAATATCCCCGCATCGTGGTCTTCCGCGACCAGCTGCCCAAGACCATCAGCGGCAAGATTCAGAGAAACCAGCTCTGATAGCCGCGCTGCTGCTGATCCCGTTTTTCCTGCTGCGCTTCGGCCTGCCGGCCCTGCTGGACCGGCGCGCGCTGCCCCGGGCGGCCCATTTCCGCCGCGCCGGGGCGGCGGCGAGGGGGTGCGCCCTCTATCAGCTGGCCGCAGCGGCGCTGCTGATCCTCCCCTTTTTCTCCGGCCTGCGCACCGCTGGCCGGAGCCTGGCCGATGCCGGCGGTCTTTCGGGCCACGGCCCACGCGCTGATCCGCTGGGAGGCGCGCTGGCGCCTGGCCCGGGTGCGGCGGTATTTCTAGGTAAAAAATTTCCCCGGCGGCGAAAATTTCTGCTTGACCGGCGCCGCGCGATATGGTAATATGGTTCCGAACCAAATAGCATCTCAAAAACTGTGACGGAGAGGGCCGCGGGGGAGTCCTTCAGAGAGCCGGCGGGCGGTGTGAGCCGGCAGGATGAAGCCGCGTGTTTGTAGCTCCTGAGTTGGAAGGAAGAAACCGCCTCCCGGGGCGGCAGTAGAACCTTCCCGTGACTGCCGCGTCAGGGCATAGGGCTTGTCGGAGCCCGATGAGGGGCGTCCCCCGGGGCGCAATTTGAGTGGTACCGCGGGTCGTTGACTCGTCTCAAAGATTACCGTATCTTTGGGGCGGGTTTTTGCTTTGCCCCGGGAGCGATCAAGGAGGAAATGGATCGATGAATCAGAGAATGACGGCGGGGCTGGACCTGAAGCTCCAGGAGATGGCCGGACGCATCCGGGAGCTGCGGGAGATCGTGGGCCTGACCCCCGAGGATATGGCCCGGTACACCGGCGTGACGCCGGAGGAATACCGCCAGTGCGAGGCCGGGGAGCAGGACCTCAACTTCGCCTTTATCTACCGCTGCGCCCAGGCCTTCGGCGTGGACGTCACCGACATTGTTGAGGGCGCCAGCCCCCGCCTGTCCAACTACACCCTCACCCGCGCCGGCGAGGGCCAGCATGTGGAGCACGCCCACGGCATGACCTACTACAACATGGCCGCCCGGTTCAAAAACCGCGTGGCGGAGCCGCTCTACGTGGTGGCCCAGTACAGCGAGGAGGCGCAGCTGCGCCCCATTGAGTGTACCACCCACGAGGGCCAGGAATGCGACATCGTCCTCTCGGGCCAGCTGAAGGTCCAGGTGGGCGACCACATCGAGGTGCTGAATCCCGGCGACATCATTTACTACAACTCCACCGCCCCCCACGGCCTGGTGGCCACCGGCGGGCAGGACTGCGTGTTCTACGCCATTGTCCTCAACGGCCCCGAGGAGGCCGTCCCTGCTCCCGCTCCGGAAAAGAAGCTCGAGCGCCGCTCCGGCCCCGTGGAGCCCCAGGTCCACCGCATCTGGGAGCGCTTCATCGAGGTGTCCGAGGGCGAGGACGGCTCGCTCCAGAGCATCCGCTTCCAGGACCCGGACAAGTTCAACTTCGCCTTTGACGTGGTGGACGGCCTGGCCCGGTACAAGCCCGACAAGCTGGCCATGGTCCATGTGGACCGGCACAGGGAGGAGCGCTACTTCACCTTCCAGGATATGTCCCGCTACTCCGCCCGGGCGGCCAACTACTTCAAATCCCTGGGCATCCGCCGGGGCGACCGGGTGCTGCTGATCTTAAAGCGGCACTACCAGTTCTGGTTCGCCATTCTGGGCCTGCACAAGCTGGGCGCCGTGGCCCTGCTGGCGTCCAACCAGATGATGACCCACGATCTGGAGTACCGCTACGAGGCCGCGGGTATCTCGGCGGTGGTCTGCACCGAAAACGGCGACGTCGCCCGCCACGCCCAGGAGGCCGCGGAGAAGTTCCCGGGCATGAAGCTCATCATGGTGGACGGCTGCCGCGAGGGCTGGCACGACTTTGACAATGAATTCCGCCTCTACAGCGACGAGTTCATCCGCGAGAAGGACGCTCCCTGCGGCGAGGACCCCATGCTGATGTTCTTCACCTCCGGCACCACCGGCTACCCCAAGGCCGCCGTCCAGTGCCACAAATACCCCCTGGGCCACTTCATCACCGCCAAATACTGGCACTGCGTGGACCCGGAGGGGCTGCACCTGACCATCTCCGACACCGGCTGGGCCAAGGCCATGTGGGGCAAGCTCTACGGCCAATGGCTCAACGAGGCGGCGGTGTTCGTCTACGATTTCGACCGCTTCTCCGCGGCGGACATCCTGCCCATGTTCGCCAAGTACCATATCACCACCTTCTGCGCGCCGCCCACCATGTACCGGATGCTCATCA
>JAAWBZ010000298.1 GCA_022792945.1 Oscillospiraceae bacterium
GCCCGGCGCTACCATCATAAGATCCGCAAGCTCATCTACAATAATCACAATCTGAGGCATCTTCGACGGTTTGTCCCCATTCTCATCCGGCTTCTCATGCTCGATCTTCTCGTTGTATCCCTTCATATCCCGAACCTGATGTTCGGCAAACATCTGGTAGCGCCGCATCATTTCGGTTACGGCCCAGTTCAGCGCTCCCGCCGCTTTCTTCGGATCCGTGACTACCGGAATCATCAGGTGGGGGATCCCATTGTACACGCTGAGTTCCACTACCTTAGGGTCAATCATAATTAATTTCACTTCATCCGGCGAAGCCTTATATAAAATACTTACAATCAAGGTATTGATACAAACCGACTTGCCGGAACCGGTAGCTCCCGCCACAAGAAGGTGGGGCATCTTTGCAATATCGGTCACCACCGCCTTACCCGCAATATCTTTTCCCGCGGCAAAGGATATCTTAGACTGGCTATCCTTAAAGTCCTTCGTCTCCAAAAGATCACGGAGCATAACGGTGGAATTTTCCTTATTCGGAACTTCGATTCCCACGGCCGCTTTGCCTGGAATCGGAGCTTCGATACGAATATCTGCAGCCGCTAAATTCAGCTTGATATCATCTGCAAGCCCCACGATTTTACTGACCTTAACGCCCTGTTCCGGGGCAAGCTCGTACCTGGTAACCGACGGCCCGCAGCTTACGTTGGTAATCGTAACTTTTACGCCGAAGCTTTGCAGGGTGTTCTGCAGCTTCATAGCCGTCTCTCTCAAAACGGCGTCGGAATCGCCGCCTTCTTTTTTTCCGCGCTTCAGAAGAGACATGGGAGGAATCTTGTATACCTGCTTCGGTTTCTCCCTGCTTTCCTTGGATACCTTCTCGATATCTGCCGTCTCTTTTGCAAGCTCGTCTGAACCGGCTGTCTGCTTCTGTCTGCGTACAGGCTCTTTTGGCGCCGCGGGTTCCGGAATTTCGCAGTCTCCCGGAAAGGCTTCTGTGTCCGCAGGTTCCATGGAAGATTCTCGTTCCTCTTCCTGATATTCGGTTCCCTGTGGTATACCGCGGTTAATCACAAATTCCGGCTGTTTCTCTGGTTCTTCTAACGTCTCAGTCTGGGAGTGTTTTCCGACAGGCTTTTCCATACCCGGAATCTCTTCCGCCGGTTTCAGTTCCCTTACGTTCGGCGACTTCTTGGCAAGGGTCGTGTCAAACGATACTCCTTCCACGTGCCGGTCCTTCCTTTTGATCCGCTTTGGCTCTTTCCTATCGCCGTCTGATTTCTCCTGTTCCCGGAGTTTCTGGCGTTCTCTCGTGATCTCTCTGCGTCTGGCGCTTTTTTCCTTTGCTCTGGTGTATGCCCGTCCGCCCTGCTTTTTTACGCCCTTCAAAGCGGATTTGCCGGTGATCACCACCATACAGATAATCATGAAAATCACAAGTACCACGTATGTACCGATGACGCCGAGGGCGGGCGTCATCATCGC
>JAAWBZ010000299.1 GCA_022792945.1 Oscillospiraceae bacterium
CAGCTCGCTGTCGGGCGGATAGAGGTCGCCTAAGCGTGGTTTGACGTAGTTGACGTATAGCCAGCGCGGGAAATCGGTCATGTTGGATTCTCCTTTCTGATTGCGACTTTTTGGTCGTATATCATTATACTACGCTTTATTAGTCGTGTCAAGAGGTGCGGTGTGAAATATTTTGAACGAATGAAAGAACTGCGCAACGAACGAAAAGAAACGCAAACACAGGTAGCAAACGCGATTGGTGCAACGATGCGGCAATATCAGCGCTACGAGGCGGGCGAACAAAAGCCCGGTTTGGATTACCTCATGGCCCTTGCGGACCACTTCCAGGTCTCGCTGGACTATCTGACAGGCCGCACGGATGAACGGTAGAACGATTTATCAGGAGACAGCCATGCAATTAGAGACAAAACACACCATCCTCCGCCCGTTTACGGAGGCGGACGCAGAGGACCTCTTCGCCTACGCCAAGGACCCCCGGGTGGGCCCCATCGCCGGCTGGAAGCCCCACGAGAGCGTGGAGGAGAGCCGGGAGATCATCCGCACCGTCTTCTCCGCGCCCAATACCTTCGCCGTGGTGGACCGGGAGACAGGCCGGGTCATCGGCTCCGCCGGGTTCGTCCGCCACGACAAGGCGGGGGACAACGAAAAAATCCAGGCCATCGGCTACGCCCTCTCCCCGGACTACTGGGGCCGGGGCATCATGCCGGAGGCGGCGGCGGAGCTGCTGCGCTTTGGCTTTGAGGACCTGGGCCTGGAGGAGATCTGGTGCACCCACTACCGGGAGAACGCCCGGTCCCGGCGGGTGATCGAGAAGTCCGGGTTCACCTATGCGTTCACGGAGAACCTGACGGATGAATTTTACCCCGACCGGCCCACCTGCTTTTATTTCATGACCCGCTCCCAGTGGGAGAAGAGGGGAGGCGTCCATGGATAGCTATCTGGTCCCCAGCGCCTACGGCGAGGCGGAGCTGGTGGAGAAGCGCTCCCGCTTCATCGGCCAAGTCTGGCGGGTGGAGCGCGAGGAGGAGGCCCGTGCCCGCCTGGAGGAGGTCCGCAGGCGCTTCCACGACGCCCGCCACCACTGCTGGTGCTATGTCCTCCGGGAGGGGAATATCCTCCGCTACGGCGACGACGGCGAGCCCCAGGGCACCGCCGGACAGCCCATGCTGAACGTCTTTTTGAAGGAGGAGGTCGTAAACGCCGTCTGCGTGGTCACGCGCTATTTCGGCGGCATCCTCCTGGGCGCCGGCGGGCTCACGAGGGCCTACGGCGGCACCGCCAAGCTGGCTCTGGACGCCGCCGGCATCAGCCGGATGCGGCTCTGGTCCGTGCTCATGGTGCCCTGCCCCTACCCGCTTTATGAGCGGATGCGCCTCCTGGTGGAGAAGTGCGGCGGCGCGGTGGAGAGCGCCGACTTCGGCGCGGACGTGGTCCTTACCGTCCTCCTCCCGGCGGAGGACGCGGCGGGCTTCCAGGCCCAGGCCGCCGACCTCTCCTCCGGTGCCGTGGAGGTTCTGGAGGAGGACCGGCGGTTCCAGCCCGGCCCCCCGTGAATCTGCTCTTCTTCTTTGTGTACAAAGAAGAAAAGCAGCAAAAGAAGAAAAACTTTTTGTCCGCAAGGCTCACGCCTTGCTCCTGGGCTCAATAGACGGGAGCGCCGGTGCGATATTCCACCAGCGCTCCCGCATTCTGTGCCCATGAG
>JAAWBZ010000102.1 GCA_022792945.1 Oscillospiraceae bacterium
ATACGCTATACTCTGCACAATGTTTCATAGGTTCGGATTGTACAGAGCTAAGTCTCTTCAATCGTTTATCAGTAAAACGGAAATTCATACTGGCCCCTCCTTGGGAGTTTTTGAAACCTGGGTAAGATTATCATATTTTGGCGCGAAATTTTTCTTTTTTCTGCGGAGCGCGCGCTATTCCTCCGGCGCAATCCACTCGCAGGCCGGGAACGCCTCGGTGTCCCAGAAATAGTCGGTCATCTCCCCGTCGGTCAGCAGCGGCAGCAGCTCGCTGCCCCCGTTCAGGGCCCGCAGCAGGTCCACATGGCGGTACAGCCCGTCCACACAGACGATGTTCCAGGCGTGGGCCTCGCCGCCGCGGTTGCCGCTGACGGTGCGGCACTCCAGGCCCATTTCGTCACAGATCAGCTGGAGGCTCTTGGCGCAGCCCTCGCCGCTGGCGATGCCCTCACAGAGGAAGGAGTAGACCGGCGTGGTGGTCTCGCCCGGGGCGTAGGCAAAGCGCTCCTGGAGATAGGTGTAGAGCAGCTGGAGCTTATCCGCCTCCGTGGGCCGGTAGCGGACGTACTCGCGGGCGGCGCGGATGTTGGTGGCCACGGCCTCGCGCAGCTCCAGCAGCTCCTCCGCCGGACGGTCGTACTCCAGCTGGATCTCCACAATGCGCACATACCCGCTGTCAGGATAGACCGCGACGCTGATCCGGGGCAGTTCCATGATTTCCGCAGGACTCTCCTCGTAAAAGCGCCGGGCCATGCCCTCCACGTCCTGGTCGCTGAAGTAGGACAGGCGCACCACCAGCGATTCGCCTCCCTCGGTCATGGTCTGGCGCAGCAGATCCCCCAGTGTCTCCGCCCCGGCCACCCGCCGGATGGCGGCGATTTCCTCCGGCGTGCGGCGGAACTTGATGCTGATGCGCACCTCGTAGTACGAGACAATCAGCGCGCAGTCGTGGGTCATGTAGTCCACGGCGTAGGCCCCCAGGGGATCAGTCTTGGCCACCTCGTAGGTGGCGGCGGACAGGTCCTCCTCCACGTCGCCGGAATAGTCGTAGATCCGGATCAGGCCTTCCTCCACGCCGTCCTCCACGAAGGAGAGGATGGCGTTTTTCAGGCTCAGATAGTTCTCAGCAGTCAGGGCGTCCTCGCCGCCGCTGACAGCGTGCTGCTCCACATGGGGCGTCTCCACGGTGTACTCGGACACCAGAAAGCGCTCGCACCCGCTCAGGACCAGCGCCAGGGCCAGCAGCAGCGCCGGCCAACGCAGTTGTTTCATACGCCCCACCTCTACAGCCCGTCGGCGGAGTACCGCCCGAAGCCCTCGCCCAGCACCTGCCGCGCCTTCTGGAGGATCATAAAGGCGTCTGGGTCGATCTCCGTGACCAGCTCCTGCAATTGCCCCACCTGGGCGGACTTCACCGCGCACAGCACCACCATCCGCTCCTCCCGGGAGTAGGACCCCTGGCCGCGGAGCAGCGTGGCGCCCCGGTCCAGCCTCTGGTCGATGGCGGCGGTGATGGCCTCGTGGCGGCGGGAGACAATCAGTGCCACGCCGGAGTCGGTGCGGCCGTAGATGATGCCGTCGATGACCATGGACGAGACCACCAGGGCCACGGCACTGTAGAGCGCCCGGTTGAGATCGTGGAACACCGCGCCCGTCAGGGCCACCACCGCGCAGTCAAAGGCCAGCATCAGCCGTCCGATGGGGATCTGGCGCATCCGCCGCTTCACCAGCCGCGCCGCGATATCCGTTCCGCCGGTGGAGGCGTTGCGCAGGAACACGACGCCCAGCCCCACGCCCACCATGGCCCCGCCGCAGAGACCCACCAGCAGCGGCTCGGCCTCCACACCCGGCAGCGCGGCGAACACGTCGATGAACACCGACGAGGCCACCATGCCCAGCAGCGAGCCCAGGAAGAACCGCCGCCCCAGCTTCCGCCAGCCCAGCAGAAACAGCGGGATGTTCACCACCAGCACAAAGGCGCCGATGGCGTCGAAGCCCGTCAGAGCCGCGAACACCTGCCCCAGGCCGGACAGACCGCCGCCGTTGATGTGGCTGGGCTGCAAAAAGAGGTCGAAGCCTAGGGCGTAGACCGCGCTGCCCAGCAGGATCAGCGCGGCGTCCGCCAGATATTTGCGTGCTGTGCGCGTCTCCATGGCGCGCCTCCCTTCCCAACTGTCACAGGGTGATCCAGTACCGCTGGATCACGCCGCTTCTGCCAAGCGCCGGCGTGTCGGCCACCTCATTTTCCAGTACGCCGCCGTTTTTGCGGATCACCCGCCGCGACGCCTCATTCTCCTTGTCGCAGGTCACCAGCACCCGCTCCTCGCCCGCCGCGCGGCAGGCCGCCAGCAGCAGCCCCAGCAGCTCCGAGGCGTACCCCCGCCGCCGCAGGGACGGGCGGATGCTGTAGCCGATATTGCCGCCGTATTGCAGGAGGAATTCCGAGAGCGGATGGCGGTAGTCGCCGATCCCCGCCAACAGGCCGTCGGACCGCCGGACCGCCAGATAGACCTCGGCGGGGACGTAGCCCTTTTCCCGCATCCGCCCCTCGAAGTCCAGCCATTTCTCGTAGGTCTCCACTTCCTCCAGTCCCGCGCAGCCGTCGAAGCTGTCGCCGTTCCGGAGCAGCTCTGTCCGGAAGGCCATCACCTGTCCGGCGTGGGCCGGCGCGGGGCGGACCAGCGTCAATTCTCCCATCCTGTTTTTCTCCTTTTTCGTCTCAAATATCCAGCGCCAGCTGCGGCTCGCCAGCGTCCTCCTCCCGCAGCAGCGCGCCGGCGGCGGGGAGGGTGCGGGCACGGTAGCGCGCCGGGTTCTGGATGCCGCTCTTCTCCAGGAGGACGGCCCGGTCCAGAACGAATTTCTTTTTCAGCGTCATCACCGCCACCCCCTGGCTGGTCCGGGTGGCCTTGGCCGTCAGCTGCGCGGCGGAGAAGATCAGCGCCCGGCCCTCGGTGGAGTACAGCGCCACCTGGGTGTCCTCCTCAGTGAGGGGCAGGACGGCCTTGAGGGGGCTTTTGTCGGAGTAGGCTCCGGTGAGGCGGCGGCGGTTGGTCTTGGTGTCGTAGGCGGCCATGGCCACCTTGGCCGCCTTGCCGTTCTCAAAGACGAAGAGGATGCTCCCGCCGTAGTCCCCGGGCAGGCACAGTGCGGTCACGCTCTCGTCCTCCTGCATCCCCAGCTTGGCGGGCAGGTAGTCGCCCAGGACCGAGGCCTTGGAATCCTCAAACTCGGCGCAGCGGGCCTTGTAGACCTGCTGGCGGTCGGTGAACACCAGCAGCTCGGCGCGGTTGGTGGTCTCGAAGGCGGCGGCCAGGCCGTCGCCCTCCTTGAACTTCTGCTCGCCGGACATCCGCAGGGACTGGGGGGTGATCTTCTTGAAGTACCCCTCCCGGGAGAGGAACAGCGTCACCGGATAGTCCGGCGTCTCGTCCTCCTCGGCTTCCTCCCCGGCCTCGCCGGCGGCGGTGAGGGTGGTGCGCCGGTCTGCGCCGAACTTGTCCGCCACCCGCTCCAGCTCCCCGACGATGATGTCCCGGATGCGCGCCTCGCTGCCCAGTGTCGCGTCCAGGTCGGCAATCTCCGCCTCCAGGCTGGAGATCTCCTGGGTCCTTTTGAGGATGTATTCCTTGTTGATGTTCCGCAGGCGGATCTCGGCCACGTACTCCGCCTGGACCTGGTCGATGCCGAAGCCGATCATCAGGTTGGGCACCACCTCGGCCTCGGACTCGGTCTCGCGGATGATCCGGATGGCCTTGTCAATGTCCAGGAGAATTCTGGCCAGGCCCTTGAGGAGGTGCAGCTTCTCCTGCTTTTTCTGCCGGTGGAAGTACACCCGCCGCCGCACGCACTCGCTGCGCCACGCGGTCCACTCCTCCAGGATCTTCCCCACGCCCATGACCCTGGGCATCCCGGCGATGAGGATGTTGAAATTGCACGAGAAGCTGTCCTGGAGGGGGGTAGACCGGAAGAGCTTCTGCATCAGCTTCTCCGGGTCGGCGCCCCGCTTGAGATCGATGGTCAGCTTGAGGCCGGCGAGGTCCGTCTCGTCGCGCATGTCGGCGATCTCGCGGATTTTGCCGGCCTTGATCAGCTCCGAGACCTTGTCGATGATGGGCTCGGTGGCGGTGGTGTAGGGAATCTCGTAGATTTCAATGAGGTTCCCCTCCTTCATGTACCGCCACTTGGCGCGGATGCGGAAGGAGCCGCGGCCGGTGCGGTAAATCTCCTCCATCTCCCGCGGGTCGTAGAGGATCTCGCCCCCGGTGGGGAAATCCGGCGCGGGGAGGGTGTCCAGGAGATTGGCGTCCGGGTTTTGAATCCGGGCCACGGCGGTCCGGCAGACCTCCCGCAGGTTGAAGCCGCAGATATTGCTGGCCATGCCCACAGCGATGCCCATGTTGGCCGACACCAAAACGTTGGGGAAGGTGGTGGGCAGCAGCGACGGCTCCTGCATGGAGTTGTCGTAGTTGTCCACAAAGTCCACAGTGTCTGCGTCAATGTCGCGGAAGAGCTCGGCGCAGATGGGGTCCAGCTTGGCCTCGGTGTAGCGGGAGGCGGCGTAGGCCATATCCCGGGAGTAGACCTTGCCGAAGTTGCCCTTGGAGTCCACCAGGGGGTGGAGCAGGGCCTCGTAGCCACGGGAGAGGCGGACCATGGTCTCATAGATCGCCCCGTCGCCGTGGGGGTTGAGGCGCATGGTCTGGCCGACGATGTTGGCCGACTTGGTCCGCCCGCCGGTGAGCAGGCCCATTTTGTACATGGTGTAGAGGAGCTTGCGGTGGGAGGGCATGAAGCCGTCGATCTCGGGGATGGCCCGGGAGACGATGACCGACATGGCGTAGGGCATGTAGTTGAGCTCCAGGGTATCGCAGATGGGCTGTTCCAGCACCTCCGCCCGCAGGCCCTCCACATTGGGGTCGATGCGGTGCTTGGGTTGATCTTCCGTTTTCTTCTTACGGGCCATAGGTAGTGTTATTCCTTTACTTCAGATTTTTCACGAATAGAGATCGCCCATGTCCACCGGCTCGGTGGGGGGCATGGTGCGGATGGGGTCGGCGGCGGGGGCGGTCTGGGCGGTGAGCCTCAGGCTGGCCCTGAACTCGTTGCGGATATGGAGGGAGACGGCCAGACTCTTGCCGGCGCCGGTTTTGCGCAGGTCCGCCGTCAGCGCCCCATCCTCTGCGCGGATGCGGAGCGACGCGGTGTACTGGCACGTCCCGTCGCCGTTGTCGGTCACCTGGAGCTGGCAGTCCACCTCCGGGACGTCCGTGCTGTAATAACCGCCGGTGAAGATATCCCCGCTCAGCCCCAGGGCCTCCGCTGTCTGCCCGGTGGGCTGATAGGTATAGGTATTGCCGGATTTTTTGAAATTCTGGTCGCCCGCCAGCGCCACCAGCAGATCCATCCGCTCCTTGGCCAGGTCGTAGACGGTGATGGGGTCGTTGTAATACCAGTCGTACTCGGTCCGGACATCCTGCATTATGTACTGCTCCAGCAGATTGCCGCCGTCCAGCAGCTGCGTCCCGTAGTCTGCCGCGATCCAGGCCTCCCGCCCGGTCATGTAGTCAAGGAGCGGGCTTTTGAGGTACATTTTGCCGGTTTCCTGGTTGTAGATCACTTCCAGATGGAGCTTTTTGCCCAGCTCCAGAAGCTCCCTCTCATACGTCTCCAGATAGTGCGCCTAATCGCCCTCCATGGCCGCGTCCAGCAGGTCCGCCAGGTCCAGGTCCACCGCGGCGTTGACGGCCTTGTCGTTGAACAGGCGCTCCATCCTGCCGCTCACGTCCAGATGCCGGTCTCCGTTGAGGCTGTCCAGCAGGTCCACACCCGCGTCCAGCTCCAGAATCTGGCGGTAGGTCCCGCCGTCCCGGTACTGGCCCAGAGCGTCGGAGAGCAGGAGATTGACCACCGTCAGCTGCCCGTCGTAGGACGCCATCAGCGCCTCGGTGTCCAGCAGCACCACGGTCTGGTAGTAGCTGTCCCAATCCACATAGAGGCCGAACGCCTCAGAGAAGAAGCGCACCGGCACCATGGTCCGCCCGCCGGCGATGTAGGAGGCGCAGTCCATCTCCAGCCGCCGCGGCTCCCGGGAGAGGTCGCCGCCGGGGAAAATCTCGATAAACTCCGTGCCGATGGTGTGGCGCAGGAGGGTGCCGTCCATCCGGGCGGTGACGGTCCGGGCGGCGAGGTCATAGTCCACCTCGACTCCCAGGGCCTCCAGAATGGCCCGGACGGGGGCCATGACCCGGTCATTCCGCTTCTCCGGCCACACCGCGCCGAAGTCGATGCACTTCTCGTTCAGCCGCACGTTGATCTTCCCGGGCGTGCCGCCGCAGTCGGTGAGGACGGTGTCGATGTGGTTTTCATCTTCCCACCAGGGGTCCTCAGCCATATACCCTGTTGTATAACCGATCAAGCAGCTGCTTATATAGTCCTCCGCCGCGTTCATGACCGCAAGGCCGGATTCATCATCAAATTCTTTTCCGGCCGCCTTGTCGGCCCGCCCCGCGGCAAGCCCATCCGCAAGGCCCCTGCTCTGTTCGGCTTCGCCATAGCCTTCAGCATAGCCCTCAACGTATCCCTGCCCATATTCGCTGTATGCGGACTCCTTGCCGGCCTCACTGTCAGCCTGGCCGGCCTCCTCGCCAGCCGCGTAGCCGTCAAAGTAGTCGCCCTCCGCAGTCACCGGCATCGCCAAACAAGCTGTCAAAACGAAAATCAAGACCCATGCAATGAATTTTTTCACAACAAAATCTCCTTTCTCTTTTCACAACTGCCGCCTCTTCCTGCGGACGCCCTCAGGCGCCCTCCCTTCTATGAAATGTCCGCCAATTCCAGATATTTATAGCCGTTGACCGCGATATGGTCCTTCCGCCCCGCCAGGTTGTCCCCCAGCAGGAGGTCAAAGACCTGCGCGGTCTTTTCCGCGTCCTCGGGCATGACCTTGATGAGGCGGCGGGTGTCGGGATTCATGGTGGTCATCCACATCATCTCCGGCTCGTTCTCGCCCAGGCCCTTGGAGCGGCTGACGGCGTACTTCTTCCCCGCCAGCTCCTGCAAAATGGCGTTTTTCTCCGCGTCGGAGTAGGCGAACCACGTCTTTTCCTTATGCGTGATCTCAAAGAGCGGCGACTCGGCGATATAGACATACCCCTCCCGGATGAGCGTCGGCACCAGCCGGTAAAGCATGGTCAGAATCAGCGTCCGGATCTGGAAGCCGTCCACGTCGGCGTCGGTGCAGATAACAATCTTGCTCCAGCGGAGGTTCTCCAGCTCAAAGGCCGCCAGATCCTTGACCCGCTTGTCCTTGACCTCGATGCCGCAGCCCATGACCCGCAGGAGGTCGGTGATGATCTCGCTCTTGAAAATGCGTCCGTAGTCGGCCTTGAGGCAGTTGAGGATCTTGCCCCGCACCGGCATGATCCCCTGGAACTCCGCGTCCCGGCTCATCTTCACTGAGCCCATGGCGCTGTCGCCCTCGACGATGTACAGCTCCCGCTTGGACACATCCTTGGTCCGGCAGTCCACGAACTTCTGCACCCGGTTGGAGATGTCCAGACTGCCCGACAGCTTTTTCTTGATGGTCAGCCTCGCCTTTTCCGCGGTCTCGCGGCTGCGCTTGTTCACCAGCACCTGGTCGGCGATGCGGTCGGCCTCGGCCTTGTTCTCGATAAAGTAGACCTGGAGGCGGGAGCGGAAAAACTCGGTCATGGCCTCCTGGACGAATTTGTTGTTGATGGCCTTCTTGGTCTGGTTCTCGTAGGAGGTCTGGGTGGAGAAGCAGTTGGTCACCAGCACCAGGCAGTCGGCCACGTCCTGGAAGGTGATCCTGCCCTCGTTCTTGGTGTATTTCCCGGCGGCCTTGAGGTAGGCGTCGATGGCGTAGACAAAGGCGTTGCGCACCGCCTTGTCCGGCGCGCCGCCATGCTCGAGCCAGGAGGAGTTGTGGTAATACTCGACCACATTCAGCTGGGCCGAGAAGCAGAAGCTGGCAGAGATTTTCACCTTGTACTCCGGCTTGTCCGCCCGGTCGCGGCCCTTCCGCTCGGCCTCCCAGAACTGGGGCATGGTCATGGCCTTTCCCTCGGAAAGTTCGGTCACATAGTCCAGAATGCCCCGGGGGTAGAGAAACTCCTCGCGCTCCATCCCCGCCTCCCCCTCGTTCTGGAAGCGGAAGGTAACGCCGGCGTTGACCACCGCCTGGCGCTTGAGGGTCTCGCGGAAGAACGCCGCCGGGATGGCGATGTCGGTGAACACATCCAGGTCCGGGAGCCAGCGGAATTTGGAGCCGGTCTGCTTGCCGGCGCAGGGCGCCTTTTCCAGCTGCCCCACGATCTCGCCCCGCTCGAAATGGAGGTGGTAGGCGAAGCCGTCACGGCGGATGTCGGCGTCGAAGTAGCGGGAGGCGTACTGCGTGGCGCAGGCGCCCAGACCGTTGAGGCCCAGGGAGTATTCGTAGTCGCCGCCGGCGTTGTTGTCATACTTGCCGCCGGCGTACAGCTCGCAGAATACCAGCTCCCAGTTGAACTTCTGCTCCTTCTCGTTCCAGTCCACGGGGCAGCCGCGGCCGAAGTCCTCCACCTCGATGGAGCCGTCGCGATAACGTGTGACGACCACCGTGTCGCCGTGGCCCTCGCGGGCCTCGTCGATGGCGTTGGATAAGATCTCAAACACCGCGTGCTCGCAGCCCTCCAGGCCGTCGGAGCCAAAGATTACCGCCGGACGCTTGCGCACCCGGTCTGCGCCCTTGAGGGCGGAAATGCTGTCATTGCCGTAGGATTGCTTTCGTTTCATGAGAACTCCTTGTCGTAGTATCGTCTGTCATGTCGATATTTCGCGCGCACAGCGATATAAAAGCCCATTATATTGTATATTATATCCCGCCCCACCCCGAAAGTCAAGAAACGCCCGCCGGCACGGCAACAGGACGTCCGCGGGCACGCTTGTAAAATTTGACGAATTATGATATGATACGCTTGTGCGTCGGGAAGAAAGTCCGATTGCGTCGAAAATGGGGGAAGGCGTCATGGCTAAGAAACATACCGATCCCGCGCAGGGCACACAGCCGCGGACACTCTTCGGTTTCTCTCAGAAGGTCGGTTCCGTGCTGACGGTTTTGATCGTGCTGCTGGTCCTGGTGGGCGTTGCCGACCTGCTGCTGTGGGGTGTTGTGGGCTACTATGCCGCCCGGGGCGATCAGCGGGAAAGCGACGCCGGGACGGTGCAGAGCGTTCCTGTCAGCGATCCGGTGCCGAGTCCCCCCAGCGGCGAGACGGCAGCTCCCGCGGAGGTGCCGGCCAGCGACGAGGAGAAGCAGGAGGCGCTGCTGGCGTACCTCCGGGGCATGGCCGAGCTCGAGCGTCTGGAGACGGAGGCGCTGAAGAGCTATGGCAGCGTCAGCGGAACGAACTATACGGATGACGCCGCGATGTATGCGGAGATTTCCGAGCATACGCTCCCGCTTAGCCAGCGGCTGGACGCGCAGGCTGCGGCCATTGCCCCCAGCGACTCGGAGATCGCGGAGTTGCACGGCCTGTATCGGGACTATGCCTCCAAATATCTCAGCGCGCTGACGGTCCTGGCCTCGGCGCTGGGCAGCCAGGACGCCGCCCAGGCCGCTGAGGCCAACAGCCTGATCAACGAGGCCAACGATTTGGCTCTGCGCTACCAGCAGGCGCTGCAAGGCCTGGCCGGGCTGCGGGGCGTCGCGCTGGGCGGCTGAGCGGGCGGCAGAACAGCGGCAAACAAAGCACCCGAGGAAGCTCCCTCGGGTGCTTTATCTGCAATTCAGCGCCAGCTTCCGCAAAACCTCCTGAAAATACGCCGGCAGCTCACAGGCCACCGTCACCGGCAGGCCGGTCCGGGGGTGGAGGAACGTCAGCTCCCGCGCGTGCAGCACCTGGCTGGACTGGCCCAGCTCCGGCTTTTTGCGGCCGTAGACCGTGTCGCCCAGGAGCGGGCGGCCCAGGTAGGCCATGTGCACGCGGATCTGGTGGGTGCGCCCGGTCTCCAGGCGGCAGCGGATGTGGGTATAGCCGCCGCAGCGCGCCAGCACCTCAAAATGCGTCACGGCGGGGCGGCTGTTTTTCTCGGTGACGGTCATTTTCTTCCGGTCCGCCGGATGCCGCCCGATGGGGGCGTCCACGGTGCCATGGTCCTCGCGGATGCCACCGCAGACCACCGCCTCATAGACCCGCGAGAGGGTATGGTCCGCCAGCTGCGCCGCCAGGGCCTGGTGGGCGAAGTCGTTCTTCGCCGCGATGAGCAGCCCGGAGGTATCCTTGTCGATGCGGTGGACGATGCCCGGCCGCAGCCGGCCATTGATGCCCGAGAGGCTCCCGGCGCAGCGGAAGAGCAGCGCGTTGACCAGCGTTCCGTCCCAGTGGCCCGCTGCCGGGTGGACCACCATGCCCTTGGGCTTGTTGACCACGATGACGTCGCCGTCCTCGTAGCGCACGTCCAGGGGGATGTTCTGGGGGACGATGTCCACCGGCTCCGGCGCGGGCAGGTCCACCTCCAGAGCCTGCCCGGCGGCGAGCCGGTCGCCTTTCCGCAAAACCGCGCCGCCGGAGGTAACACGCCCCGCCTCCAGCAGGCGCTGGGCAGCGCTGCGGGTCAGCGTCGGCAGCAGCCGCGCCAGGGCGGCGTCGGCCCGTTCGCCGCCGCGGTCACAGAGAACGGTCATCGGCGGCCTCCCCGGGGGCTTTCGGCTTATTCCGGTCCAGGAAGACGGCCCAGACCGCCAGCAGGATCGTGCCCGCCACCACAAAGCAGTCGGCTACGTTAAAAATGGCGAAATTCATGAACTCCACCTCGATCATGTCCACCACCGCGCCGTGGAGGGCCCGGTCGATCATATTGCCCACGCCGCCGCCGGCAATCATGGTGAGCGCGGTGAGGGCCAGGGGGTGCGTGATCCACTTTTTAACCACCACAAGGGCCGCCAGCGCCAGCACCAGGGCGGTGAGCACCAGGAAGAGCCACCGCGCCCCCTCCAGCAGGGAGAAGGCCATGCCGGTATTGTGGTAGTGGGTCAGATGGACCACGCCATCCCACACCGGCGCCGTGGCGGGCAGGCCGGGGCTTTGGGCGCAGGTGAGGACCTGCCCGGCCACCTGGTAGGCCCGGCACTGGATGTGTCCGGTGATCCAGAATTTACTCAGCTGGTCCAGGACCACAATGGCCCCGGCGCCCAGCAGCATGGCAAGATATCGCACCATAATTTCTCCTCCTGTGTCCGGCAGGCACGTTGATCGCAGCATTCGCGGAGCGCAGCGGCGCGGCAATCCGTCCCATCCACCTCCGCCACGCTCCCGGCTCTCCATGTCATTCTGAGCGAAGCGAAGAATCTCTTGCACAGGGTAGGCCCCCGCGCAAGAGTGCCGCTCCCTGCAAGCCAGGCCCCCCGGAGAACTCCCTGACTTTTTTAACGACTTGGAGTGTTTCGCCGTCTGCGGACAGCGACCGGGGCGCTGCCCTCTGAACCTCTGCCATTTTTGAAAAAGTGGACAAAACTTTTATTTGCCGACGCAGAAGCGGGAGAATATCTGGTCCGTAATCTCCCGGCGCATGGTTTTTCCGGTGATCTCGCCCAGGGCCTCCAGCGCCGCCTCCACGTCCAGCAGCACCGCGTCCGGCGTCACGCCCGCCGTCAGCGCCGCCTGCGCCGCGCTCAGCGCCTCCCCGGCCCGGTCCACCGCAGCCGCCTGCCGCGCGTTGGTCAAAAGCCCCCCGTCGCACGTCAGCGCCTCCTGCGGATACAGCAGCGCCACCGCCTCCGACAGCTGCTCCAGCCCCGCACCTTCCCTTGCGCTCACCGAGACCACCGCCTCAAAGGGCAGCTCCGCCGGGCGCACCGCCGCCGGGAGATCTGCCTTATTCAGCACCCCCAGCGCCCGCTTGGCCCGCGCCGCCGCGTTCATCACCGCCAGGTCCTCCGCGTCCAGCGGGCGGCTCCCGTCAAATACGCACAGCGCCAGATCCGCCCCGTCCGCGGCCGCCAGGGCCTTTTCCACCCCCATGGCCTCAATCCGGTCCGACGCGGCGCGCAGGCCCGCCGTATCGGTCAGCCGCAGCTTCTGCCCGCCCAGCCGCAGGACCTCGGTGACGGCGTCTCTTGTCGTGCCCGCCACGTCGGTCACAATCACCCGCTCATACCCCGCCAGGGCGTTGAGCAGGCTGGATTTGCCCACGTTGGGCTTGCCCAGAAGCACGGCGTTCAGCCCGCTTTTCAGCACCCGGCCCCGGTCGAAGGTGGCCCGCAGCGCCGCCAGCCTTGTCAGCGCGCCGTCCAGGGCCGCGGCGCAGCGGGCGGCGTCCAGATCGCCGATATCCTCGTCGGGGTAGTCCAGGATCGCGTGAAAATGGGCGCAGAGGCCCGCCAAATCGTCGTAAACCGGCTCGATCCGGCGGGATACCGCGCCGCCCAGCTGTCCGGCGGCGTTGGCGGCGGCGTCGGCGGTCTCGGCCTCGATGAGGTCAATGACGGCCTCGGCCTGGCTCAGGTCCAGCCGCCCGCTGAGAAAGGCGCGCCGGGTAAACTCTCCGGGTCCGGCCTGCCGCGCGCCGGCGGCGAAGAGGGCCTCCAGCCCCGCGGCCAGGACGGCGGGAGAGCCGTGGCAGTGGAATTCCACGGTGTCCTCGCCGGTGTAGGAGCGCGGCCCCCGGGCCACCGACGCCAGCACCTGGTCCAGAACCCGTCCGTGGGTGTCGCGCAGGGCGCCCAGGACCATTTTACGGGCCGGTGTATCGGCCAGCGCCCGGCCGGAGGCGGCGGCGAATACCCGGTCCGCCGCGGCGATGGCTCCGTCCCCCGACAGCCGCAGGATGCCGATGGCCGCCGGCTGCGGCGCGGTGGACACGGCGGCGATAACGTCTGACATGGAATCGCTCCTTTTTGTCGTGTATCAGGCGGCGTTCTCCGTGAGGCGGGCGGTGTACACCCGGTGCAGCGCCGCCACCATCTGCTCACGGGTCATGCTGTTCTTGGGCTGGAAGCCCTTGTCAGTGCCCTGCAAAAGCCCCGCCTCCGTGGCCGCTGCCACCGACGAGCGCGCCCAGGCGCTGATGGCATCCGCGTCGGGGTAGGCGGTGTGCTCCGGGCCGCGGCGGTCCTCGCCGTCGAGGTAGGCGGCCAGATTCATCAGCACCACCGCCGCCTGCTCCCGGGTCACCGGGGCGTCGGGGGCGAACTCGGTCTCCGACACGCCGCGCATCAGCCCCGCCGAGGCGCACCGCAGGATCGGCAGCGCGTCGGGGCTTTCCAAAATATCGTCAAAGGGGTTTTCCAGGACGGCGGCATCCCAGCCCTGCGTCTTCAGGACGTACTGGTAGCACAGCCGCGCCAGCTCGCCGCGGGTGATGCTTTGCCGGAGCTGGCCGCACAGGGACACCGGCAGCAGCTGCGCCAGATAATAGTCTGTCACCGTATCAAAGGCCCAGGGGGAGGCCGAGCGCAGATCCACCGTCTGGGTGGGGACCACCGCCGCAATGACGGCGCGGTTTCCCGGCACCGAAGCGGTCAGCAGCGCCGCGCCCAGCTTCCGCGCTGTCACCAGCCCGCTCTCCGAGACCTGCACCAGCCCGTCGTCGCCGGAGCGCCACTCTACCAGCCCCGCCGCGCCGCCCTCCAGCACAGCCTCCAGCTGCGCGTCCACGCCGGTGCGCACCACCAGATTTGCCACGCTCTCGCCATGGGAGGTGATCCGCACTCGGGGCAGCGTCCGGCTCTCGGCGGCCATGGGATGGGCGGCCAGATAGGCCTCGGTCTCGTAGGGAGAGAAGCGGGTATGGCCCCCGAAGTCCTCCGTGCTCTTGAGGAAATAGTCCCAGCGCATGGCCCCGCCGATCTCGTCGGCGGCGTCCCAGGTGGCGTCCAGGTTATACCACTTCCCGTCCAGCTGTACGATGTTCCAGGCGTGGTTTTCCATGGCGCTGACGCCGGTGACGATGCGGCAGGGAATGCCCGTCAGCCACATCACCCGGTAGGTCAGCAGTGCGTAGCCCTGGCAGACCATGGAGCCGGTGGTGAGGCCGTCGTAGGCGGAGAACTTGGTCAGGGTGTCGTCGTAGACGTAATGGGTGCCGATGTACTCATAGAGCAGCTTGATCCTGGCGTAGTCGTCCTCCTCGGCCAGGGAGAGGCTGCTGACGATGTCCGCGGCCCGCCGTGAGACCTCAGCCAGCTCCTCAGGGGTGGCCAGGTAGCCGATCTCAAAGTGGTACGCGCCGTCGTAGAAGTCCATTTCCCCCTCAGCTACGTTGAGGGCGGGGTAATCGGCGTTGTCCGGACCGTCGGGGGACCGGGCGCTCATGGTCCGCAGGGCGCTGCCCAGGGCGGTGTCGTCCGGGAGGCCCAGCGCGGCCTTGCTGCCGGTGTATTCAATGGAAAATTCGCCGCTCTGTGCGCGGAGGTTCCGCTCCAGAGCGGCGTAAAACGCCTCCGGCGTTGCCGTTGTCTCGTCCGCCGCCAGCGCGCCCGCGGCCAGCAGGGCCGAAAGCGCGAGGCAGAGCAGCAGCGCGCAGAGGATTCGTTTGGTGTTCATAAAGAACCACTCCTTTCGGATGGCCGCGGTTGCAGCACACGGGGCATCGGACCGCCGGGGCTAAGCCTCCCCCACCGGCAGGTTTTCCACCGCCGGCGCCATGATGCGCAACGCCTGCCGGTGATTCTGGATCTCCGCCTGACAGACGTTCCCCCCGAATTCCCCGTCCAGCGTCCAGGGCACGGCGTGGTCGAACTCGAAGGTGATGCGGTCCGTTTTCATCTGATAAAAGAACGGGCTGGAGAAGTCCCGCCGCAAAATCGCCGCGGCCACGGCGTTGACGTCCAGAAGGCTCTTGAGATCCTTCACCAGAAGCACCTCGAACAGCCCGTCGTTGAGGGAGACCTCGGGACACAGCTGGGCCTTGAAGCCGCCCACGCTGGTGGTGCTGGCCACCAGGCCCAGGATCACGTCGTCCTCCACCGTCTGCCCGCCGGAGACGGCCCGGACACGGATGGGATGAATCTCCCCCAGGGCCTGGACGCCCCGCAGCAGGTACGCCAGCCGGCCCAGCAGCCGCTTGCCCGACTGGTCGGTACTGTAGGCCACGTCGGTGAAGGCCCCGAAGCCCGCCACGTAGGCGAACCACCGCTGGTTGAAGCGTCCCAGATCAATGCGGATTTCCCGCCCGCCGGTGATGACCGCCGCCGCGCCCAGGCAGTTCCGGGGCAGGTGCAGTGTAGAGGCCACATCGTTGACAGTCCCGCCGGGGATGTAGCCCAGGCACGGCGGATTCTCCAGCTGCATCAGCCCCGAGACCGCCTCGTTGAGCGTCCCGTCGCCCCCGGCGGCGGCCACCATGTCGTAGCGCCCGCCCTGGGCGGCGATGACGTCGGTGATCTCCCCGGCCCGGGCGGTGGGGTGGACAGTCACATCGAAGCCGCCCTGTGTAAAAATTTCCAGTACCTCCAGTAAATGGGCGCGGATCTCGGTGTGCCCCGCGTTGGGATTCACAAAAAACAGCATGGTCTGTCTCATGTCGTTCCTCCATTTTAGAATGTTCTGGTGTGCGTTTGCGCCGTCCGTTTGCCGGCGGGGCACGGTCACCCCGCCCTGCGGGACTGTGCGGTGAGCGGCGTGCAGTTTCCGGCGTCAGCCGCAGGCTTACGCCGGAAACGGAACATAGCGAACCTATTCTGCCGCCGTCAGCGCTTCGTTCTCCATCAGCACGACCTTTTCATAGTCCACCGTGATGGGCATGGCGTCCAGCATCTCCTGGACGATCTCCTGCTGCTTTGTGGAGAGATACTGCTGCTCCGCCGCATCGTACCAGTAGGCGTGGTCGCAGGTGGAGGAGAAATACATGACGTGGAAGCCGTAATCAGTGCGGACGATGCCGGTATCGCCGGGCTGGCGGGCCGGGTCGAAGCACCAGTCGTTGAAGGTCTCCACCATCTGCCCCGGATACACGTTCTCATAGAGTCCGCCGGTGGACTGGGAGCCGGGGTCCTCGGTGTTCTCGGCCGCCAGGGTCGCAAAGCTCTCCTCCGTGGCCGCGCCGTCCGTCCACTCCGTCAGGATCTCCTGCGCCCTGGCCTCGGCGGCGGCCCAATCCGCGTCGGTCAGTACCGGCTGACCGTTCTCGTCGGTCTCCGCGTCCTCGGCAGCCTTGGGCGTGATGAGGACGTGGCGGACGTTGACCATGTTGGGGTCGTCCTTCGAGAGGCCCTGGGCCGCGAACTCATCGGCGTGCTCGTCAAAATAGGCGTTCACCTCCGCCTCGCCGCAGGCGATGGCCCCGAAGACGCTGCCCAGATAATCGTCGTTGGCAAGGCTGACCCTGGCGTAATCGGCGTAGTCCTGGGCGGTGATGTGGGGGCCGTACATGCTCTGGATATAGGCGTCGCCGTTCTCATAGCCAGCCACCTCGGCGGTGTCCTCCAGGCTCTGGAGCATGGCGTCCACGTACTGCTGCACCGACTCGCCCGCGGCAAAGCCGTCCCTGGCGGCGGCGTCGCGGACGGCGCTGTCCTGCCAGAAGGCGGTGACGGCCATGCGGAGGAACATATCCTCCCAGGTGTGGGTCTCGTCGTACATCTGCTCGCTCATGGGCTGACTCAGGTCCAGGCCCAGCATGGCGATATAGGAGCCGTAGGTGCTCATGAAGCGATAGAACTGCTGCCAGTAGTAGAATGACAGCTGTCCGTTGGTCAGCTCCCACTCTCCGCAGGCGGCCACCACCCGGGAGACATCCTCCTCCGTGACCTCGGCGCTGGACTTGGTGTAGCTGTGGGGGATGAACTGGCCGTTCTCGTCCACATGCTCGATGAGGGTGGGGTCCTCCGCCGCGCCGGCGGGATCGTCGGGCGTCCCGGGAACCTCGGAACCGGAGGCGGCGTCGGTGATGACCAGATCCCCCTGCGCCGTCTCCGGCGTCTCGGGGGCCGGCTCGCTCCGCCTGGACAGGGAAAGGACCAAAATGACCACGGCGGCTGCCGCCACCGCCACCAGCGCCAGCAGCAGGCCGATGGCCCCCCGCTGGTTCTTCCTCCCGGGCGTCTTGGACGCGGGGGCTTCCGGCGCCTCCGCCGCTTCTTCGATGTTCCCGGGGGTCTCGACCGCCGCTTCCTCTGTTGTCTCAGGCGCCTCCGCCGCCGGCTCAGCCGCATCCTGGCGCAGGCCGCAGGCTGGACACAGCTCCTGGCCGTCCTCCAGGGGCGCGCCGCAGTGTTTACATTCCATAGCGTCTCTCACTTTCCTTGCGCCCGGTGTCCCCGGGCGCGAAATCTAAACTATTATAGCACATCCTGCCGCCGTTTTCAATCGTTTGCACGGCATCCTGGCCCAGTGTACCATACCGGCGGGGGCAATGCAATGAACAAACTGTAAATCTCTGACGGCCTCCTTGCAAAAAGGCGGAAAAGCTGGTAAAATAGACAGGCAATTTTGACGAAACACCGGAGGAATGCGCCTTGAACAGCACCACCACCCTCATTACGAACCAGCAGCTCCAGGCCCAGCAGCGCCGCTGCGGGGACATCCGCGCCTATTGGGAGGCCCAGGGCCGCGCGCCCGCGGCCTTCGTGGAAACCTACGGCTGCCAGCAGAACGAGGCCGACTCCGAGCGCATCCGCGGGATGCTGGAGCAGTGCGGCTACACTCTCCAGGACACCGCCGAAGCGGCCGACGTGGTGGTGTTCAACACCTGCGCCGTCCGGGAGCACGCCGAGCAGCGGGTGTTCGGGAACCTCGGCGCGCTGGTGCACACCAAGCGGCGGCACCCGGCGCAGAAAATCTTTCTCTGCGGCTGCATGGCCGGCCAGCCGGACGTGGTGGAGCGGGTGCGCAGGAGCTACCTCCATGTGGACGGCGTCTTTTCCACCCACCACCTCTGGGAGTTTCCCACCCTGCTCTGGCGGACGCTCTCCACAGGCCGGCGGGTCTTTGCCGACGCCGACGGGCCCGGCTCCATCGCCGAGGGCCTGCCCGTCTCCCGCCAGAGCCGCCTCAAGGCGTGGGTCAGCGTGATGTACGGGTGCAACAACTTCTGCACGTACTGCATCGTTCCCTACGTCCGCGGCCGCGAGCGCAGCCGCCGCATGGAGGACGTCATGGATGAGGTCCGCGCCCTGGTGGAGGACGGCTACAAGGACATCACCCTTCTGGGCCAGAACGTCAACTCCTATGGGCAGGACCTGGGGCAGGGCGCGGACTTTTCGGACCTGCTCTCAGCCCTGGCGGCGCTGCCGGGGGACTTCCTCCTGCGCTTTATGACCAGCCATCCCAAGGACGCCACGCCCAAGCTCTTTGACACCATGGCCGCCTCCCCCAGGATCGCGAAGCACATCCACCTCCCCTTCCAGGCCGGAAACGACCGGGTCCTCGCGGCCATGAACCGCCGCTACACCGCCGCGCAGTATCTGGCGCTGGTGGAGCGCGCCCGGGCGGCGATGCCGGAGCTTGTGCTGACCTCGGACGTCATCGTGGGCTTCCCCGGGGAGACGGAGGCGGAGTTTGAGGACACCCTCCGGCTGGTGGAGCAGGTGCGCTGCGATGCGCTCTTTACCTTTATCTATTCCCCCCGTCCCGGCACCCCGGCGGCGAGGCTGCCGGACCCGGCGGAGCGGGCGGAGAAGCTCCGTTGGTTCGACCGCCTCTGCGCCGCCCAGAACCGCATCTCCGAGGAAAAGCACCAGGCGTATGTGGGCAAAACCCTCCGCGTCCTGGTGGACGGGCAGGAGGACGGCGCGCTGACTGCCCGCACCGGAGGGGGGCGCCTGGTGCGCCTGCCCGGGGCTGACCCGGCGCTGATCGGCGCGTTCTGCCCCGCGGAGATCACCGGCGCGGCCACCTGGTCGCTGGTGGGGAGGCCGCTGTGAAAAAGCTGCGGCCTGCGCTGAGTCTGGCCCTGCCGCTGTGGATCCCCGTCCGGGAGAGGAAGGGACTGTCCGCAGCGGGCTTTGGACGGACGGGCGCACGGCAATGGGCGGTGGGGACGGGCTTCGCCCTGACCCTGGCGGCGCTGTACCGGTACGCCAAGAGACGAAAGGAGGCGGCCCCATGGCAGAGATCACGCCCATGATGCGGCAGTATTTTGAGATCAAGGAGCAGAATCCCGGCTGTCTCCTGTTTTTCCGCCTGGGCGACTTCTACGAGATGTTCGCCGAGGACGCCCGGACGGCCGCCCGCGAGCTGGACCTGACCCTCACCAGCCGCGACCACGGCAAGGCCAAGGATGATCCCGACCGCATCCCCATGTGCGGCGTGCCCTACCACTCCTGCGAGGCCTACATCGCCCGGCTGGTGGCCCGGGGCTACAAGGTGGCCATCTGCGACCAGATGGAGGACCCCGCCCTGGCCAAGGGCCTGGTCAAGCGGGAAATCACCCGCGTCGTGACCCCCGGGTCCGTCACCGAAAGCTCCATGCTGGACGAGCGGCGCAACAACTACTTCGCCTGCGCCTGCCTCCAGGACGGCGTCTACGGCCTGTGCTTCTGCGACATCTCCACCGGGGCCTTCTACGCCACCTGCGCCGCCGGCGAGAGCGCCGGGGAGAAGGCGGTCAACGAGCTGGGCCGGTTCTGTCCCTCGGAGCTGCTGCTGGGCGGCGGGGCCGACGCGGAGACCCTCCTGCCCGAGGCCCTGCGCAGCCGCTTTTCCTGCTGCGTGGACCGGGGCGACCCGGCCCTCTTCCAGCCGGACGCCGCCCGGGCGGTGGTGGAGCGGCAGTTCGGGAAAAGCCTGGAGGAGCTGGGCCTCGCGGCGGCCCCGGCGGTGGTGGCCGCGGCGGGCGCGCTGCTCTCCACGCTCCGCGCGGTGCAGAGGTCCGAGCTGGGCCACATCCGCGTGCTGGACTACTACCTCTCCGGCCGCTTCATGGAGCTGGACGCCGCGGCGCGGCGAAATCTCGAGCTGACCGAGACCATGCGCTCCCAGGCCCGCCGCGGGAGCCTCCTGGGCGTGCTGGACAAGACCAAAACGTCCATGGGCGGGCGGCTGCTGCGCAGCTGGCTGGAAAAGCCCCTCCTCAGCCCCGCCCGCATCGGCAAGCGCCTGGCGGCGGTGGACGAGCTGGTGAAAAAGACCGTCCCCCGGGAGGAGCTGATCGTCCTTCTGCGGGACATCTCGGACCTGGAGCGCATCATGGCCCGCATCGTCACCGGCACGGCCAACTGCCGGGACCTCACGGCCCTCTCCGCCGGGACGGCCCGCCTGCCGGAGCTGAAGGCGGCCCTGGCCCCCCTGGAGTCCGGCATGGTCCGCGCCCTGGACGAGCGGCTGGACACCCTGGACGACCTGCGCGCGCGCATCGACCGGGCCATCGTGGACGACCCGCCCTTCACCGTCCGGGAGGGCGGCATCCTCCGCCCCGGCTACAGCGAGGAGGTGGACCGCCTTCGGGACATCATGTCCGGCGGCCGGGCGTCCCTGGCGGCCATCGAGGCGGCGGAGAAGGAAAAGACCGGCATCAAGTCCATGAAGGTGGGCTACAACCGTGTCTTTGGCTACTATATTGAAATTTCCAAGGGCCAGTCCCACCTGGCCCCCGACACCTACATCCGCAAGCAGACCCTGACCAACTGCGAGCGCTACATCACCCCGGAGCTGAAGGAGCTGGAGAACACCATCCTCACCGCCAAGGACCGCATCGCCGCGCTGGAGTACGAGCTGTTCACGGAGCTGCGCCAGTGGCTCTCCGACCAGTCGGGCCGGGTGCGGGAGACCGCCGGGGCGGTGGCGGTGCTGGACGTGCTGAGCTGCTTTGCCCACACGGCGGTGAAAAACCGCTACTGCCGGCCGGAGGTGGACCTCTCCGGCGAGATCGTCATCCGCGACGGGCGGCACCCGGTGGTGGAGCAGATGCTCCAGGACCGGCTCTTTGTCCCCAACGACACCGAGCTGGGGGTGGGCGGCGGCCATGTGGCCATCCTCACCGGCCCCAACATGGCCGGCAAGTCCACCTATATGCGCCAGGTGGCGCTGATCGTGCTCATGGCGCAGATCGGCTCGTTCGTCCCGGCGTCGTCGGCGCGCATCGGCATCGTGGACCGGGTGTTCACCCGCATCGGAGCCAGCGACGATCTGGCCTCGGGCCAGTCCACCTTCATGGTGGAGATGCGCGAGGTGGCGGACCTTCTGCGCTATGCTACGCCCCGGTCGCTGCTGATCCTGGACGAGATCGGCCGCGGCACCTCCACCTTCGACGGCATGGCCATCGCCCGGGCGGTGCTGGAGTACGCGGCGGACCCCAAAAAGCTGGGGGCCAAGACCCTCTTTGCCACCCACTACCACGAGCTGACGGTGCTGGAGGAGACGCTGCCCGGGGTGCGGAACTACAACATCGCCGTGAAGAAGCGGCAGGACGAGGTGGTGTTCCTGCGGAAGATCGTCCGCGGCGGGGCGGACGACTCCTTCGGCGTGGAGGTGGCGAAAATGGCGGGCCTGCCGGACCCGGTGGTCCGCCGGGCGCGGCAGCTCCTCCGCGAGCTGGAGGGCGGCCGCGCCCCCGCCGCGCCCAAGGCCGCGGCGAAGCCGGAGACGGCGCAGGTGTCCATGCTGGACCTGGCCGGCGACGCCGTCCGCGCCCGCCTCGCCGCCGTCACCCCCGAGACCATGACGCCCATCGAGGCCATGAATGTCCTCTTTGAGCTGAAAAAGCTGCTGAACCAGGGAGGCTGAGCCGCGTTATGTACGATCTGTTTGACGAAACCAGCCTGCGTCAGGCCCTCACGCCCTATATCCCGGCGGGGGAAACGCTGCTGGCGGGCATCCACGCCGTGACGCTGCGGGTCAACCGGCGGCGGTTCGCCCGGTCCGGCATCTACCTGGGCCTCACCGCCGGGAGCCTCCTGGTGGACGAGTGCGTGGAGCGGAAGCAGCTGAAGGCGTTTTATGGAAACGACGGTGATTTCTGCGTCCGGCTCCCCCCTGGCGGAAATCCGCCGCTGCGCGGTGAGACGCGCCGCCCTGGGGGCCGTCCGCTGTGAGCTGACCATGCGGGACGGCAGCTTTTTGGCGCTCCTCCTGCCCAAGCGCGGCGGCCCCGGCGGCGGAATGCCCCGGCACGGGGAATACCGCGATCAAATTGTGGAGCGCCTGCGCGGCCTGGACCGCGGGCGCCCCTGACGCCGCCGGAAAGCCCGGGCCGCTTTCCCATGAAAGGAGTACCCCCATGGCCAATGCCAAACGCGCCGGTCTCGCCGGGACGCCCATGTCCCGGGGGGAGGTCATCGGCGGCTTTGTTTACCTTCCCTTTTACATTTTCCTCCTGGGCTGGCTGCTGGGGCTGCTGCTCCGCGCCCTGGGGAACCCGCTGTCGGCCTCGTCGGCCAACACGGTTTATTTTCTCGTCAATTTCCTGATCGCCGCCCTGATCTTCCGCCGCTGGCTCATCGCCTCCCTGAGCGCGGCGGCGCGGCAGTTCTGGAATTTTTTGCAGGCGGCGGTGCTGGGCTTCGCCTTTTACTATGCGCTCTCCTGGCTCCTGGCATGGGGGCTGGGGCTGCTGGGCTGGACCGTGGCCAACCCCAACGACGCCTATGTCTCCGAGCTGGCCGGCGGCAGCGCCCGCTGGGCGCTGGTGTGTACGGTGCTGCTGGCCCCCATGGTGGAGGAAACCCTCTTCCGCGGCCTGATCTTCGGCAACCTCCGGCCCCTGAGCCGGGCGGCGGCTTATCTTGTCTCGGCCCTGTTTTTTGCGGCGGTACATGTCTGGCAGTACGCCGGGGCCCTGGGCTGGCGGGGGACGCTGCTGTGCGCGGTGCAGTATCTCCCCGCGGGGCTGGCCCTGGGGTGGACCTACGAGAAGTCCGCGACCATCTGGGCCTCGGTCCTGGTTCACGCAGGCATCAACGCGGTGGCCATGGGCCTGCTGCACGGCTGAGACGGCGGGCAGAGGCCGGATTGCCGCGTCGGCCAATGACACCGGCAAACGCACCCGCTCAAACCCATAGCCCCCGTCCCGCCGCAGCGGTTCCCGGCCGAAAACCTGTGTTTTCGGCCGGAGCAACATAAAGTGAGGAGCGGATGTGCAGTTTCCGGCATCCGCCAAGAGCGAATGCCGGAAACGGAATGCAGCGAGTCACTTTTGGAGCCGGATGGCGTGGAGGTTCCGCGCGAGCTTCTCCCGCGGCCAGTCCCACCACCGGAGGGCCTGGAGCCGCTGGATCACGTCCTCCGGAAAGCGCCGCCGGAGAGGCCGCGCCGGAACGCCCGCCACGATGGTATAGGGCGGTACGTCCCGGGTCACCACCGCCCGCGCGCCGATGACGGCCCCATCGCCCACGGTGACGCCGGCCAGAAGGACCGCCTCAAAGCCGATCCACACGTCGTTTCCCACCACGATATCGCCCCGGTTGTCCCAGGCGCTGGTCACGTCCGCCGGGTCCAGGTCCCATTCCTCGTAGAAAATGGGGAAGGGGTAGGTGGAGAGGGCGTTCAGCGTGTGATTCGCGCCGTTGAACAGAAATTTTGCCCCGCAGGCGATGGAGCAGAATTTGCCGATCACCAGCTGATCGCCGTTGACCGGATAATGGTAGAGCACGTTGTTTTTCTCAAAGTCCCGCGGGTCCCGGACAAAATCGTGGTACATGGTGTAGTCCCCCACCGAGATCGCGGGGTCCGTGACCACGTTTTTCAGGTACACCGTCTGGGTATCCCCGCTGCGGGGATAGATTTTAGACGCCGGTATGGCCATACAAAAAACCTCCTAAATTTTGTGTGTGACAATACCGGCTCCGACAATGCAGCGCTTCACCCCGATCACCTCTTTTTTCGATTTTACCACATTCCCATTGGGGCGTCAACGCCCGGAAGGAGTCCGCCATGTCTCTGATTCGACAATTATCCCCCCATGTGGCCGACCTGATCGCCGCCGGAGAGGTGGTGGAGCGGCCCGGCAGCGTGGTCAAGGAGCTGCTGGAAAACGCCGTGGACGCCGGGGCGCGCCATGTCACCGTGGAGATCCAGAACGGGGGCATGACCTTCCTCCGCGTCACCGACGACGGCTGCGGCATGGCCCCCGACGACGCCGAGACCGCCTTCCTCCGCCACGCCACCAGCAAGCTCCGGGAGGCCGAGGACCTGGCGGCCATCTCCACCATGGGCTTCCGGGGCGAGGCCCTGGCGGCCATCGCCAGCGTCTCGCGCATCGACCTTCTGACCAGGACCGCTGACGCCGGCGCCGGCACGTCGGTCCGCCTGGAGGGCGGGACGGTCGTCGAGCGCGGCGACGCCGGGTGCCCGGTGGGCACCACCCTGATCGTGCGGGACCTCTTCTACAACACCCCGGCCCGGATGAAGTTCATGAAGTCCGACAGCGCCGAGAGCGCCCGGATCGCCGCGGTGGTGCAGCAGCAGGCCCTGGCCCATCCGGAGGTGGCGGTGCGGCTGCTGCGGGACGGGCAGGAGGCGCTGTCCACCCCCGGCGACGGGCAGCTCTCCAGCGCGATCTACTGTGTGTTCGGGCGGCAGTTCGCCCGGGATCTGGTGGAGGTGGAAAGCCGGTGGGAGAAATTCACCCTCCGGGGCTTTGTCACCCGGCCCGCCGCCACCCGGGGCAACCGGGGGGCGCAGCACTTCTTTGTCTGCGGCCGGCCGGTGGCGTCGCGGCTGCTGGCCTCGGCTCTGGAGCAGGCGTACCAGAACCAGATGACCGCCGGACGCTTCCCCGGCTGCGTCCTCTCCCTGGAGATGCCCCCCAGCCTTCTGGACGTCAACGTCCACCCGGCCAAGACCGAGGTGCGCTTCCTCAAGGAGCGGGACGTGTTCGACGCGGTGCACTACGGCGTCCTGGGGGCGCTGAACCGGACGCCGGGACGGCCGGAGATGGAGCTAAAGCCCCGGCAAACGCCGAAAAATCCGGTGAAGGCCGCTCAAAACCCCGCGTTTTTCAAGAGCATGGACGCCGCGCAGTACCGCGCCTTCGCCAAGACCCTCAGCGAAGCTCCCCGGCCAGTGCCCTCGCCGGAGGCGGTGCGGCAGGTGTTTGAGACGCCCGCCGCGCCGAAGCGGGCGTCTGCGCCGCCGCCCCAGCCGGTGCCGGCACCGGCGGAGCACTTTGCCGCCCCGGCGGCGCTGCCCCGGGTGGAGCCGCCGGCGCAGACGGCCCTGCCGATGCCGGAGGCTCCGTCCTACCGGGTCATTGGGGAGGCCCTGGACACCTACATCCTGGTGGAGCAGGGGGACGCGGTGCTGTTCCTGGACAAGCACGCGGCCCACGAGCGCATCCTCTTCGAGCGCCTGCGCGCGGCGGAGTCGGACCTCATGGCCCAGACGCTGATCGCCCCCGTGCCGGTACAGCTGGAGCGGGAGGAGGCGGCGGCGGTGCTGGAGCACGCGGCGCTGCTGCGGCGGTTCGGCTTCGAGGTGGAGGATTTCGGGGACGGGGCGGTGATGGTGCGCCAGCTGCCGGCGGATCTGGAGGAGGCGGCGGCGGAGACAGCGCTTCAGGCCCTGGCGGCGGACCTTCTGGAGGGCCGCGCGGCGGACCCGCAGACGCTGCGGGATAAGCTGCTGCACACCGTGGCCTGCAAGGCGGCCATCAAGGCCGGCTGGCACACGGACCCGGCGGAGCGGGACGATCTGGTCCGCCAGGTCCTCACCCGCGACGACATCAAATACTGCCCGCATGGACGGCCCGTGTGCATCACGCTGACCAAGGCGCAGCTGGAGCGGCAGTTCAAGCGGTCGTGAGCGGCCTTATCCGCGTTCCGGGCCGCCCCGTCCGCGCGGCCCGAGGCTTCCGGCCGGCTGCCACACGGCAATGACGAAACGACCGCGGCGGGACCGTGCAGCTGCGGCAGGCGTCCCGCTACGACGGAGTGATCCGCGGCTTCGCCATGCTGCAGCGTGTGCGGCGGAAAAATGTAAGGATTCTGTCGGTTTGTGTAAGAATAATCTGCTATCCTGAATCCATGCGCGATCCGCGCAAATGTTTGATTTTAGGAGGAGCTTATGAACAGCAACATCATCTGCGTCGTCGGGCCGACCGCCTCGGGCAAGACAGCCCTGGCCGTGGAGCTGGCCCTGCGGCTGGGGGGCGAGGTGCTCTCCTGCGACTCCATGCAGATCTACCGCGGCATGGTGATCGGCACCGCCGCCCCCGATGCTGCCGAAATGCGCGGCGTGCCCCACCACCTGCTGGGCGTCCTGGACCCGGCGGAGCCGTGCTCCGCCGGGCGCTACGTCGCCATGGCCGACCCCATCCTCCGGGACATCCTGGACCGGGGGAAAGCTGCCGTCCTCTGCGGCGGGACGGGGCTGTATCTGGACAGCCTCATGGCCGGGCGCACCTTCGCGCCGCGGCCCGCCTCCGGGCGGCGGGAGGAGCTGGAGCACATGGCCGACACCCAGGGCGTCGAGGCGGTCCGCGCCTACCTCGCCACCTTCGACCCCGAGAGCGCCGCGCGCCTCCACCCCTCCGACCGGCGGCGGATCATCCGCGCCGCGGAGATCTACCTGGAGACCGGCAGGACCATGACCCAGCACGACCGCGAGAGCCGCGCCATACCGCCCAAATACACCGGCCGCTGGCTGGGCCTGGACTTTGCCGACCGCTCGGACCTCTACGGGCGCATTGACCGGCGGGTGGAGCAGATGATGGAGCGGGGGCTGCTGGAGGAGGTCCGCGGCCTTCTGGCCCGGGGCGTGCCCCGGGGGGCCACCAGCCTCCAGGCCATCGGCTACAAGGAGCTGATCGCCCATCTGGACGGCCGCTGCACCCTCGCCGAGGCCGTGGAGACCATCCAGCGGGAGTCCCGGCGGTACGCCAAGCGCCAGCGCACCTGGTTCCGCCGCAACCCCGCCGTCCACTGGATCGAACAAGCCGGCCCGCCGGACGCCGGGGCCGTCCTGGCCGACGCCCTGGCGTACCTGGCGGAGGCATGAAGCGGTTTTCTCTTCAAGGTCCTGGCCCTGGTGTGCATGACCCTGGACCGCCTGGGGGCGTATCTGGCCGGGCTGGCCGTGAGCTGCCTGGTCGTGGAGCGGACCGGGACCTTTGACCTGCACAGCCTCCTGCCCACGCTCTTCTACACGGACCTGCTCGCTGGGGGCGGAGCTGCCGCTGCTCTCGGCGCTGGTGCCGGAGCGCTGGTTTTTCCAGGGCGGCCTGCTGTGGCTGCGGGGGGTGTTCTGCAATGTATTTTCCCTGTTTGCGGGAACACAGTGGTGCATGGGGCTTGCCATTCTGCCGCTGATGCGGTACAATGGGGGAGAAGGGCCGGGGGCTGAAGTACTTCTTTTGCCTCTGCTACCCTTTGCACATCTATCTGCTGTACACAGTCCAGCTGCTGCGGTGAAGGAGGCATTCCCATGACGATCATTGAGCGGGCGCGGCCCGAGGACGCGGCGGCGCTGCTGACGCATCTCAACCGCGTGGGCGGCGAGACAGACAATCTGACCTTCGGGAAGAACGAGTTCCCCGCCTCGCTGGAGGCCGAGGCCGCGTGGCTCCGGGAGCGGGCGCGCTCGGAAACCAGCGCCCATTTTGTGGCCCGGGAGGATGGGCGGATCGTGGGCGAGGCGGGGCTGGACGCCCTGCCTCGGCGCATGGCCCACCGGGCGGAGCTTGGCATATCGGTCCTGCGCTCCCACTGGGGCCGGGGCATCGGCGGACGGCTGTTGGCGGCGGCTGTGGACTTCGGACGGACTCACGGTATTGAGATGATCGAATTGCAGGTCCGCAGCGACAACGAGCGGGCCATCGGGCTGTACCGGAAATTCGGCTTCGAGCGGATCGGCGTTTATCCCGGGTTCTTCAAGCTGGCGGGGCGGTATGTGGACTTTGATCTCATGCTCCTGGATCTGCGCGGCGGCGGACCGGCACAGAAGGACCCGGCGGAGCCGCAGCCCCTTCCGCTCCGCGCGGAATGAAATATCGCGCCGCCGCCGGACGTTTTTACGGCATATCGTGCGCGGAGCAGGGATTTAAGAAAAAAATTCACGATTTCTCTCGATTTCGCGGCGGCGTTTGTGGTAAGTTAGAGGTATCACAGAGAGAAGGAGCGATTTCCATGTCAACCAACGCCACCATGCAGGAGCAGTTCCTCAACACCCTCCGTCAGGAGCGCACGCCGGTCACCGTTTTTCTTATGAACGGCTTCCAGCTGCGGGGCGTCGTCACCGGGTTTGACCATTACGCTGTGATGGTCCTCTCCGACGGGCGGCAGAACATGATCTACAAGCACGCCATCTCCACCATCTCGCCCGCCGCGCCCATCCGGGTGGGCGACGCCCCCGCCTGAGCCTCCGCGGCGCGCGCCCGGGCCGGACCCGGGCGCGCGCCGGCAAAGGAGCCTCCATGAAACAGGGCAAAGTTTACAACAAAGTCATCGTCGCGCTGGTCATCGCGGTCATCGTCTGCTACGCGGCCTACGCCGTGTTCTCCGCGGTCCATGTGCCGCTGACCACCGTGCAGGCCGCCGAATACGAGGCCGGCAACGGCTGCCGCGTCACCGGCTTCGTGGTGCGTCAGGAGGCGCTGCTCACCTCTCCCCACGCCATCACCGTGCTCGAGCGCGCCGAGGGCGAGAAGGTGGGCGTGGGCCAGACCGTGGCCACCGGCTACCTCACCGCCGACGCCCAGGCGCGGCAGAACGAAATTCAGAGCCTCACCGCCCAGCTGGAGCAGCTGGAATACGCCAACTCCTTCAGTGACGACCCCGCCGACACCGCCGCGCTGGACGAGCAGATTTTAGTCAAGCTGGCCTCCTATGTCCAGCTGACGGCCAAGCGGGACATGGCCTCTGTCTCCGAGATGAGCGCCGAGCTCAAGGGCCTGATCCTCCGCCGCAGCACCGGCAGCGCGGACCTGGGGGCCATCCGCGCCCAGGCCGAGGCCATCGAGGAGCGGCTGGCTGAATTACAAACCGTGGCCGGGGCCGACACCTCCCGCATCCAGGCTCCCATCTCCGGCTACTTCTCCGGCGGCGCGGACGGGTATGAGTCCGTCCTGACCCCGGCGCGGCTGACCGACCTGACAGCGGCGCAGCTGGAGGCGTTGGAGCCGGTGGCCCTGCCGGAGGGGGCCTGCGGGCGGCTGATCGCCGACGCGACGTGGTACTTCGCCGCGGTGGTCCCCGCCGCCCAGACCGAGGCGCTGTGGGAGGGCGCACAGGTCACGGTGGACTTCACCGGTGACTTTTACGCGACCCTCACCATGACCGTGACGCGGCTGGGGGAGAACGAGGCGGGGCAGCGGCTGATCGTGCTTTCATCCTCGGACTACATCCAGAGCGTCACGCTGCTGCGCCGCCAGACGGTGGACATCCTCTTCAACGTCTACGCCGGCCTGCGGGTGCCCAAGGACGCGCTGCGGGTGGACGAGCAGGGCCGGGCGGGGGTGTTTGTGCTGGAGAGCGCCACGTCCAAGTGGAAGCCGGTCAAAATTCTCTACGACAACGGCGAGAGCTATGTGGTGGAGCTGGACAAGTCCTCCACCGACAACCTCTGGCCCGGCGACGTGATCATCGTCGAAGCCAGAAATCTATACGATGGAAAGGTCGTCATTCAGTCATGATCCAGGAAAACATCGCCCGCATCCGCGCCCGGATGGCCGAGGCCGCCCGGACCGCCGGCCGGGACCCGGAGGAGATCCAGCTGTGCGCCGCCAGCAAGATGAACGATGCCGCGGCGGTCCGGGCGGCGGTGGCCGCCGGGGCGGACTGCTGCGGGGAGAACCGGGTGCAGGAGCTGGTGCAGAAGCAGGCCCAGGGGGCCTATGACGGTGCGCCGGTCCACTTCATCGGCCACCTCCAGACCAACAAGGTCCGGCAGGTGGTGGGCGCGGTGGACCTCATCCAGTCGGTGGACCGGCTGGATTTGCTCCGGTGTATCCAGAAGGAGGCCGCCAAGCGCGGCGTTGTGCAGAACATCCTGCTGGAGGTCAACGTGGGCGGCGAGGAGAGCAAATCCGGCTTTTCCGTCCGGGAGGCGGCGGAAGTCGCGGCAGAAATGGGCGGTTATTCCAATGTTTTCCTCCAGGGGCTCATGACAATTCCCCCCATCAGCCGCGCCCCGGGCGGCAATCGCGGATATTTTGCCGAAATGCGCAACCTTTTTGTTGACATAGGCGAAAAAAAGTACGATAATGTTAACATGGTCTGCCTGTCGATGGGTATGTCGGACGACTACGCCGACGCCATCGCTGAGGGCAGCACCATGATTCGGGTGGGTACCGCCATCTTCGGCGCCCGCCATTACATGAAATAATTTTCAGCATGTGATCATAGGAGGACACTTTTAGAATGGGATTTATGGACGAACTGAAGAAGCTGGCCAAGCCCTACGCAGAGGACGAGGACGACTTCGACGATTATGACGACGGTTTTGACGAGGCGCCGGCCCCGTCCAGGTCCTCAAGGTCCTCGGCCGCGCCTTCGTATAATCTTGACGAGCTGGGCATCGGCGGCGGCAGTAACGGCAACGCGCCGCTGGGCGCCGGCGTGCGCGGCGCCAACAAGATTGTCAATATCAACGCCACGGCCCAGCTGAAGGTGGTGCTGGTGAAGCCCGAGCGGTTCGACAATGTCTCGGAGATCGCCGAGCATCTGCGGGAGAAGCACGCGGTGGTGCTCAACCTGGAGCAGACCAGCAAGGATATCTCTCGCCGCCTGGTGGACTTCCTCTCCGGCTGCGCCTACGCGCTGGACGGGAAGATCAAGAAGGTGGCCATCTCAACCTACATCATCACGCCCTACAACGTGGAGATCGAGGGCGATTTGATGGAGGAGCTGGAAAATAACGGCATGTACTCGTAGGACAGCCGTGCCGAAAGGAGTGGGCTAGATTGATCACGCCACAGGAGATCCAGGAAAAAACCTTTGTCAAGGCGGTCTTTGGCGGCTATGACATGGCCAGCGTGGACGATTTTCTCGAGCCGCTGACTGAGGATTATATTGCCCTTTACAAGGAAAACGCAGTGCTCAAGAGCAAGATGAAGATCCTCGTGGAGAAGCTGGAGGAGTACCGCGGCCAAGAGGAGAGCATGAAAAAGGCGCTGGTGGCGGCGCAGATGGCGTCGGACCAGATGATCGCCGAGGCGGAGAAGAAGTGCGCCCAGATGACCAGCCAGGCCGAAAACGCCGCGCGGAGCAAGGTCTCCGAGTCACAGCAGCAGATCGCCGCGGAGGAGGAGCGCATCGAGCGGGCCAAGCAGGCGGCGCTGAACTTTATTGAGGTCATCGAGCGGGACGTAAACCGGCATCTGGAGCTGCTGGCCAACCTGAAGCTGATGAACCTGACGGGCCCGTCGCAGCAGCGGGTGCAGGCTTACGACTTCGAGCGGGAGCCGCCCGCGCCGCGGCCGCAGATGCCGGAGCCGGCCCCGGTCCCGGCGGCGGAGGACTCCCAGGAGATCGCGGCGGAGATCGCCCAGAACCTGGAAAAGGTCATCGGCCCGGAGGACGACGGCAGCCTGGACCGCACCCGCGTCGCCCGCCGGGATACCGGCAGGCTGAATACCCTGCAGTTCGGGAAGAATTACGACCCCAGCAAGCCGTAAGCAAAGAACCTCCGGCCGCAAGGTGTACTGCGCACCAGGTCGTGCGGACAGCACAACAAGGCCCCTGGGGAGGAAATGCGAGGTTTTAAGAGGAGAGGCGCCGCGCAAGCGGCGTCTCTCCAGTTTTCAACTGGATGCATTCATAATTATAAAAGTAGATAATGCTTTGATATTTCTCTCAACCGGCCCAACAGCGAAACGGCTTCCGCCATGCTGGAGGCGGAAAGGATTGTGAACGACCCAGCAGTAAAAGGGTATACCGATCTGGACCGGTTGTTTGCAGACTTGAAACGGTGTATTCATTTGCAATGTATGACTCAAATAATGCTGGCACATTTACAGGCGCCGGAACGATTATGGTTGTAAATGAAGAACTCTATCTACATAATAGAGTAGCGGAAGAACGTGAAATTAACGCATATACACTAGATTATACTGACGAATAAGAACAGTTTTTGAAAGCCACTTTTGAAAGTTGTTCTGCCACATAAGAACGGCGGCTTTGATTGCTATTTCAAAACCGCCGTTTAGCTGCATGATGATTTTGCCGCCACACAACGGTTTTTTTATTGATTTTATAGACGAAAATCGTCTTATAACTTCTTACAAGCCTTTATAGAAAACGGCAAAAACCATTGATTTTTCAAGGTTCTTGCCGTTTCTGCTTATATCACGCCGTAT
>JAAWBZ010000134.1 GCA_022792945.1 Oscillospiraceae bacterium
CTTGCAAAATCTGTTTGGATGCCATCGGCTGACAAACAGATTTTGCAAGGTGCCACAGTGCCTCTGCACTGTGAATTTTCTATGAATTATTTTACTGTCTACTTGACGGGGGGCAGTTCACAAGGCAATTCTGAACGGTGTGTATTGGCTGGAAACAGACCGCTGTGCGGAAATGCTGGCGGTTTGTTATCCGATCTGGCAGGCAGCCATTACTTTCCACGAACAAAACCAGGGTGAACAACTGGAATTTGACCGGATACATGGGATCGGCAACACCCTTGGCTATCTCTTTTTTTCCAAGCAAAACAGTGTTATCCCACTGTATGAGATTTCCCTTGCCTATTCAGAAATAGTGGAAAACGGCGTGGTTGATATGGCTGCACTGATGAACGCGATATATGAATTTTACCCGGAATATGCCGAAATTTGTAATGAGGAAGTGTCACAATTTAAACATAGGAATTTCATAAAGGAAACGCCCGGCGCGGGTACAGAGTTTATCAAATTCTGATAGACAACGAGTATATGAAATGTGCGACCGCAGGGAGCGAAAAAGCCACGCCGTCAGGCGTGTTCAACTGGCCGCAGGAGCGGCCAGTTCGGGGCTTGGGGAACCCCCAACAAGCGACCGGCGAAATCCGAAAAGGATATCGCCGGTCATTGCTTGCAGATTTTATCGGAAATTTCTGATAACGTAGGTAATCAGAAATTTATTTTTATCAGAAACAGGATTGGAAAGCATTGAAAATACATGGAAAAGCACGAGAAAATTTCTGATAAAAAAGTGGGCTTGGGCAACAGTCTGTCCAAGCCCACGCTGTCTATGGGGCAGAAATTTCTGATAAAAATGTTCGCTATCTCAGCCCAGTTAATTTTTTCAAAGTATCCTCGTCGGAAATAGTGTAACGGGCAGAATTCAACTTGGAGTAAAGCGGATTATCTTGAGAAGTTGAGGCAGCAATTGCGATGCGCTTATGCTCAGTATCTGCGTGAGCATATATCTGGGTAGTTTCTAATTGAGAGTGTCCCAGCCATTGGGAAACAAGCGTCAAATCCATTCCCCCTTGATACAGATGCATCGCACGGCTATGACGAAAAAGATGCGGATGGACTTTCTCAGGAACTTCCTTACAAATGCACCTTGCTTGTTCACCATACTTTTGGAGTATATATTGGGCCATGCGAGGGGTAAGCGGATGCTTCTCACCATGTGTCACAGAATAAAATAGGGGTAAATCTGTCGCTGAAGCAGGGTCCGGATGAAACACGAGCAGATACTTTTTCAAATGCAGAACCGTCTTTTCCATCAAGGGAACGATACGGGTTTTACGGCCTTTTCCAAACAACGTAACCTTTGGAAGATGGCCTAACTGCAAATCGCATAGCTTTATATTTAGAATTTCTTGGACCCGTGCGCCAGTATCATAGAGCAGAATCATAAAAAACTGATCGCGGAGTCCCTTCGGCGTACTTGTATTAGGCTGTCCAATAACCGCAGTAATAGCCATCATGCTCATATAATCCACTGTAACCGTATTGTTAGGCTTCTTGAATGGAACCTTCTTCAGCTTGTTAAGATTGGCAACCAGCGTCAAATTACGGTCGGCAGCGTAGTCCATGAAAGCCCGGATCGCGGCAAAGCGGGTATTACATGTGGGAACAGAGCAGCCTCTCCCGCTCTCAAGATATTCAAGAAAAGAGAGGATCATATCCGTTGTTAAGTATTCAAAAGTAACCTCACCCAGGGAAATTTGCTTGCGGTCTTTCACATAATCCAGCAATTCCTCCAATGCTTTCCGGTAGGAACGGATTGTATTGGGACTGACATTGCGCTGCTTGGGCAGATAGATTTTCAGATAATCATGTACCAGCGGAAACAGTGAGTTTTCTCCGGCCTTCATCAGTCTGTCACCTCCGGAAACATGGCGTTAAACTTATCCCAATCAACAGCGGAGGACTTTACGATATTTTCCGGAAGAATATGGATGTAATAAGCTGTCTCGGACAAACTCTTATGTCCCATATATTCACAAAGGAATGGTAGCATTGCCATCAAATTCTCTCCATCATTAAGCCAGCGGTTCAGACAAGCCGAAGCAAAACGATGCCTGAGATCATACACACGAACTTTTCCTGGATACTTCCCTGCCAAATCCGCATGGGACCATGCTCTATTAAAGGCAGAATACACTGTTTCCGTTGTCATCGCTCCACCATTTGCAGATGGAAAGACGTATGGATTTTTACAGCAAAATATCCTTCTTCGCTGTTCATATCTACGGGCAAGAGCGAGCATATCATCCGATATAACAACAAAGCGTTCTTTGTTGCGTTTGGTATGCGTAATGAGAATCTCGCCGGTCTCAAAATTGATGTTTTCCGTCAGCAACTCCCGGCCTTCATTTGGTCGCAGGCCGCAGGTATAGATCAAGCGGTATAAGGTAGGGGCCATTTCATTCAGAAAGGGTTCTTTTTTTGTTGGCGGCAGTTGGTCAATGGCGCTGAAAAGAGCTGTCAATTCCATGTCAGTAAAAAGGTAAGCCGCTGCTCTGCTTTTGAGTGGAGTATACTTCTCCGGCAGGATATATGCTTCCTCTCCAATAGCGCACAGGTATCTTGCAAACTGCCGCATTGATGCAACTCTCTGGGCTGTGTTATAGCTGGAAATCGTAGTATCATTGATCCAGTTAAGAACAAGTTCACGGGATAACTCCGTTTGCCCAGGATGGTTTTCCATGCACCAGCGGTCAAATTTTATAAAATGCCGGAGATAGGTTTCCCGCCTATACCCACGGGCTGTACGGTAGTCTAGAAAATTGGAGAACCGTTCTCCAAACGCGCTTGAAAACTCCATCATTGAGCCTCACCTCCTGCCGGTGCAATCCACTCGAAAGACAAAGCACACATTTTCAGATGCTGCATATCTGTGGCAAGGTACGGCTTTGTAGAATTGACATTTTTGTCCCCAAATACCTGGGCAACATCATAGACGGAAACCCCGTTTGTTACCATGGATGTCCCAAGCGCACGGCGTAGATTATGGAGCCGCTTACTTGCCGGAAGTCCTGCTGCAATGCAACAGTCTCTATAAATCTCTCCTACTGTCACCGCAGCAGCAAGTCTCTTGTGCGGCGCATTGATACGAAGGAAAATTTCATGATCCACTGTACTTGGCCGACCATTGAGAATATAGTCCTCCAGAGCCTCGCCCACATCCTGCGTCAGCGGCAAAATCACCGGGTTGGATGTTTTGGATTGTACGATACGGATTTCGCCACGGAGCCAATCAATATCTGTCAACTTCAGATCAACTACGTCACAGGCCCGCAGACCAAGTACCGTCCCCAACAACATGATTGCATAGTCCCGTTTCCCTTTTACCGTTGAACGGTCAATCGTGTCCAGCAGTTTTGCAATATCTGATTTCGGAAGGACCGGGAACACCTTCTTTTCCCGATTTACTGAAAAAGAAAACAACACAGAATAATTATCATCTACTCGTCCGGTTGCATAGAGGAAAGCGTACAGTTTCTTCAGATACAGCCGGACATTGTGGATGGTGCTGGGTGGATATTGTTTTGAGCAGGCCAAAAGGAATTTCTGGATATGGATTGCTCCAACTCCCAAAGTATCAGTGAATCCTTGTCCTTCTAGCCAAGCAAAGTATTTGTACGTTACTCACCGTATGTCACAGCGGGTATTGGGATGAAAATCTCCTGCTGTAAATTCTTCTGCAATCTGCTTAAACTTTGGCATCAGCTCTTGTCTTGCTCCACGAAGCGTACTTGGCAGAGCATCAATTCTTCCGGTGCAGACATAGCTGACAAAACGGTCAATTTCACGTTTGGTCCGCTCATAGTGTTTCTTCTGCATATTGCCCTTGAAATATTTGTCATCTACTTCGCTCATGTAGCGATTGATAACAGCCTGGTCAAAATATACCAGACCCGCGTTCAGATGCCGCCGAATCATGAGTTCCGCTCGTCTTACCAACAGAAACTTTGTGGTGATGCTGTAGCCTGTCTGGGCCAGAGCAGTTTCATAGCTTTCCAACAGCCGCTCAACCGGTATCATCTCTTTTGGTGGCACAGTAATTTTCCTCCTGCTATAGTAGTCAGGGATGTCCCTGCTTCCTATAGCTTACGATACTGTTAATGGCTTGTAAACTTTTACAATACTCTGTATATTAGTATCTAACATAATCATAGGTGCTACTGTTTTGCTGGTGAACTTATTTTTTTGTAAAAATAGGCCGATACAAATTATAAGAGTGTTTTAGAACAAGCTATTAAGATTCAGATTCCCATATAGCAAGGAGGTGTCCGCGATGATTCAGCAAGATTGAGTAGAGAATGAAAAGAAGATTATTTTCGATTTCTTTATAAATTCGCAGTAGTGCTTTCAGCCTTGCAACACGCAATTGAACGAATTTTGTTAAAACTTACATGCATATAGGTAATCAAAAATTCAATTGAGGAGGTATAGACAATGGCACAAGGAAATCAGTCAGAGAAGAAATTTCCAATCTGGGAAATGTTAACTGCTGTTGCTACAATATTAGGCGTCCTCTCAAGTATTTTTTTCTATTATGATGCCAAGCAGTCTACTGAGAACAAAATAGTGGAAGCACTTTCGGAACGTTATGAATCTGTTGACAGAGAAATGTCTTATGAGCAGGCCCTTGAAGCAGTTGATAGAGATATCCAGACATTAACAAATGATAACGCATCCTTACAATTAGAAAAAGACAAGCTGGAGAACGAGGTCGATTCATTAGAGGAAAAGATTAAATCTTTGGAGGAGGAAATTGACCGTTCCGAGAAAATAGCCCTAGCCGAGTCATATGCTGCTTCTGGTAATTATGAAGTTGCAATTCCTGTTTTGAATAGCATTTCTGAGAAAACTGATGACATAGTTGCATTGCTTAAAGATTATACATCAAACTATGAAATATCCACAGTGACCAATGCGGAATTATTGGCGAGTAATTGGAATTTTGATGAAGCCATCACTTTAATTGATGAAGCATTAAAAATTGTACCCAATAGTCAAGTACTTCTTGATAAAAAACGAGATATTACCCCCAAATATCTGGTTGATACTATAGAATGCTATAAGGCTGAAAACTTATGGCTTCTTGATAGTAAAGAATACTTAAAAATGAGTGGAAAAAGCTATCGACACGCTATATACACTCAGCAATCTGATATTGTGGGGAGTATGTTCAATAATGCCTATTCCGCAAACGCCTTCTATAATCTAGACGGTCGGTATAGTCAATTGTCCGGTACAATTGGGAGCATTGACTTCAGCGGAAGTGGCACAATCGGCAAACAGGATGGAGGGCAAGTATATGATGCTGAAATTACTATATGGGGAGACGAACAAGAAATCACCACTATCAACTTGTCATCCGATGATGCAGCAAAAGATTTTAATGTTCCTATTTCTGGTGTAAAGATATTGGAGTTTCGCGTTAAGTGTGGCGGCAATTCTAAAGTAGGGATAGCTGAAATTCAAATTCGTTAACCTTGAAGGTATTCTATTAGGTATTGAAAGTGAAGCCGAATCCCCTTTAGAAATATGTTGGCACATTACATATTAACACAATGAAGCAACGAGGTCAAAAGCCCGAAACGGCTTTTGACCTCGTTGCTTCATTCTAAAACTGATGCTTACTTAGAGCATATTTTTATCAGAAATTTTTATCCCTGCCAGTCCTGTGGTCATAAGACGTGGTCAGTCAATAGTCACTTTTTTATCAGAAATTTTCTCGTGCTTTTCCATGTATTTTCAATGCTTTCCTTATCCTGTTTCTGATAAAAATAAATTTCTGATTACAGATTCAATGGTTTTTTCTGGAAGTCACCACAGAACTTTTAACTGAACGAAGCCTCCTCATCATATTCTACGTCGAAATCCTCTTGTTCCGGTTGAAAATATTCCAGCAATGCGTGATACAGTTCCTCTGGCCGATCCAGCAAGTAACCCTGATAGGAAACAATCTCTTGGGTTGAATGGTCTGCATATGCTATCTCAACCTGCCAGCTAATATCTTCCTCCGGCTCTGGGATTGCCTCATCGCTCTCAAATTCCCCATCAAACTCTGACTCCTCATCCTCCCAATCATCCGGCCAGCCCTGAGAGGGTGTGAGGTTGTAATCCTCCGGCCACATGAAAATCTCCAGGCTGTGAACAACCCAGCGCAGAAGGGTAGACATTTTCTTGCCCTCCAGGATGAGGGACTGTTCCACACCGTCCCCGTCAAAGTCGGTCATCGTGAGGACCCGGCTGATCCGGTTGGCGGTGAACCGGCAGTTGACCGGCAGCTCATCTCCATACTCGTCAAAGACTTCCGTGTGAAGTTCAAAGGACAGAGTATTGATGATGAGCTGCTTTTTTCGCTTATTGCGCTCGGTATAGGGGAAGTACAGCTTATAGACCTCCTGGGCCAGAGACGCCACCTCTGGACGATGGTCGTGCAATCGGTTCTCCAGCCATGCTTTGTCATTGGCGCTCAACCGGCCCATAGGGAGATTCATCAGGCGGTTGATTGTCATGGCCTCCGCCTGTTCTGCGGCGGAGAGCCGGGAGCAGGCTTTGCAGATATGGGCGGCATGGCCCCTGCCGGAAAACTTCTCGTTGGCCTTGTACTCCCCGCAGATTTTACAGTAATGGCCGTGGGGACGGCCTGATTTCTTCTTTGCCATGAAGAACAGCCTACTTTCCCAATTCTGTGTCTGTTATCGCTATCATAACACAGTTTTTCGCTGATGAAAACGCTAACTTTAAAGTGATTGCTATTTTCGCCTGGATATAGTACACTAAAATAAAAATTCCTCTTTGTGGAGGTAGCATTAAGGATGTGGTCTACAATAACTTCCCCTGGCCTACTCCTACGGAGTCCCAAAAAGCCAAAATTGAACAGACCGCCCAGGGCATTTTAGACGCCCGCACCCTATATCCAAACGCTAGCCTAGCCGATCTCTACGATGAAACCACCCCGCCGGAACTGCGCAAGGCCCACCAGCAAAACGACAAGGCTGTGATGCAGGCTTACGGCTTCTCAGTGAAGAACATGACCGAGAGACAGTGTGTGGCTGAGTTGATGAAGCTCTACCAGGCATTGGGGAAAGACACTCAACAAAAAAGTCGAATTAAAAGAAAGAGAGACAGTCTTTTGGCGAGGTGCCGTAACGAAGTATTTATGTACCGCAGGACTGTGACTGTAAAAGGTCACAGTCCTGCCTTTTCAGGCCGTTTTTCGCGCTTTACGCCATTGACCTCTGCCGTCCCCGGCTTCACAGAGGTCGTCAGCGATGTCGATGATCCCAGCGGCCTTGTAGTAAATCTCGATTTTCTGTCTGCGGTGTCCGCTGCTCTTGTCGGGAGCATGGACGATAATCTTGTCAACCAGTTCGTTCAGCATTTCCGCTGTCAGTTCCTCCGGGTCAGTGTACTTGCGGACGCTCTTAAGGAATTGCTGGAGGTCATGCGCTTCCTGCTCACCATCGTCGATGAGGGATTGCAACTCCCCAATGACCTGCCGTACCTGCTTCTGCTCCTCCTCATA
>JAAWBZ010000149.1 GCA_022792945.1 Oscillospiraceae bacterium
CTCAACCGCTGGGAAGAAATTGACTTCGATGACAGGCGGCAAGTGGCCGACAGCCTTATTTCTCAAATCCGCGCCACGGGTGAATGTGTCGCCATTGAGTGGAAAATCTGACTTTCAACTATTCATCGCACTTGACTATGGGCTGTATGCCCTTGTCAAGAGATGTAACCAATACTAGAGCCTACAGGTGATTAGAAGTAACATTATTATATAAGAAGGAGATAAATAGCATGAACTATACTTTCCATCCTGAAAGAATTTCTTTTGTAAAAAAAGATCCTGACGGGAAAGTTTTGCTTTGCCTAAATAGGCTTCAGAATCGCGTCGTTCTTAATAAAACAAGTCATGAGATTATTGAGTTGCTACCAAATTTTGGAGATACCGAGGCATTGCAATCTGAAATACAAAAGAGATATCCGTCTGTGGATACTTCCAGGATTCAGAAAGATTTGCTTGAGGTAATGAATCTATTTGACATTTATGGTATTGTGGAAATGAACAAGGTTCCTTGTGAATCCGCTGAATGTTATATTGTAGGGGATGACAGTTACACCATCGTAAATTCGTTTGTGCTTTCAGTGCTACGAGAGAATAACTTTTATTATTGCAGGGAAGCAAGAGAGGAATATTTCGATCCTCCGTTGATGCGATATCGTGTTATGCGAAATATTGAGTATGGTGTTTATGTTCAAGATGGTTCGGAAATCACATCATATATGACCTTTTGTGTCGTTAGGCCTGATGTTTCTGCTGCGCTTAATATTGGTTCATTCTTTTTTTCTAAAAAACTTGATGAGAAAACTATAGTTGAAAATTTTGTGCGCATGATAAATAAAATTGTTGGAATAATTGCTGTCCATAGGTGTCTGACTAAAGTAAGATTTATGATCCCTAAAAAACTAGCAACCGAAAAAATAGTTAGGATATTGTCTGCTGTTGGATTTACATGTGAGTACAATTTTGCTAATGAATCTACTTTAGGCGATGTGACTTACTATTCACTGAGTATAGATTCAAATGAATAAATACTTCAGGGCATTGAGGGGGCATATGGATGGATATAACTAGGGTTGTACTCTCATTTATCCTTTTTTCATTGGCTATAGGGTCATTTACCATTAGTTTTTTTCAGTTTAAGGAAAGGGGATACCTCTTTAATAATGCATACATCTGGGCCAATCGAGAGAAGCGTAAAAGGTTGAATGAAAATAAAGAAGATAAGACAACTTATTATCGTCAATCCGGTTTTTCTTTTATGTTCATTGGGATCATCTTTTTGATATTTGCTATCTATATCTTTACCCATTGGATTTGGATGCTTGTTGCTCTTGTTGTGGTCATCATAATTGCCGTTGTCTATGCAGTTATATCATCTATTAAAATAGAACGGAATGAACGTTAGAACATGTATCAAGTATGAAAGTACCCGGCATTTCTACAAAGAGAACATCGTATTCTAGTAGTTCGTTCAAACTAAGAATTGTGCAATGCAAAAACATATCGCTAGAAACTAGCACATCACTCCTTTACTTTTCCTAGGAGTAAGCAACGCAAAAGAGTGGCTTTTCTCCAACAGCTCGGAATGGACTGTATCCATATAGGTTTTGTTTATGCATAACCCCCCATGCTTTAAGGGAAAATAATCTTTTAGGATACGTTCTGCAACAGGGAGGACATGCATATCCGCACTGAATGTTATCAGAAACAGAAAGAGGGGCGAACGACCCGGGAACCATCGCAAAATCTTGTGCAGGCATTTTTCAACAAAGTCAAGACTGGCTCGTGGAAAGAAAAGAAGTCTGTCGTCTGGATTCCTTAATCCCTCCATTTCTCCGTGCCTGGGATGGTGTATGCGCACCACTTGCGGCGTAAAAACCACCTCGGGCGCGGGGAAACTCTGAGGGGAGGGATTCCAACCAGCTGTTCATTCAGTGAACAAAAATTTCGGTATGTATGTTTTTATTTTATCCTTATATCAGGTTATTATATCACAATCCCGCAAATTTGTAGATAATCTCTTGTCCGATGGACATGCTCGTTTCATAAATCCATTATATGATTATCCCTTTAGCTCAGCCTGCCGGAAACGCCAATAGCGAGGACAAGGCGATCAAGGAGGGCAGGAGCAAAAGAGCGGCGAGAGAAACGGAAGCAAAATTCGTCCAGATAGGACTGCAAATTGTCTTTGGGTAGACCATGATAAGTGCCGGAAATGAAAGCCTTGGCATTGCTGACTATGGTATGGAGCCAGTGAAGCAGACCGGAAGAGGGATCGTAGGTCTTGTGTTCGTGAGAAAAATCTTTCAAGGCAGGTTTGATATCGGGGGTGACCTGCATTTTGAGATGGCGTGGTTTGCCTTGGCTATCCAGAGACAATGCAACAAAAACCTTCGCCTTTTCCGTACCGCGTCTCCGCTTTTTTCCCTTTGCAGGCCCGCCAAAGTACGCATCGTCGAAGTCTATCACGCCGTTAAGCTGATGCTTCTCATCCCGTTGGCCCATAGCCGTGCGGATACGCTTGAGCATATACCAGGCAGTCTTATAAGTCGTCCCCAGTTGGCTGGAGAGTTGGACTGCGGAAATCCCCCGTTTATCCTGGCACACCAGGTAAAAGGCCAGAAACCATTTCGTCAGCGGCATATGGGTTTTATGCAGCACTGTTCCTGCCGTCACGGAGACCTGATGGCGGCATTGGGCCACTGATACCGTCCATTGTGCAGCCGATATCCATGCCGGCTTCCGCATTTGGGGCAGATGTACCCCATTTCCCACCGCTGCGCTGCCAGATACTCCCGGCACGCGCTTTCCGTTGAGAACCGTTTCAGAAATGTTCCCAGCGGTAGTCCTTTTCCCTTCGCCATGACTCTTTCCCTCGCTTTTGGGTTATTATGCCTCTACTTTACCACGTTTTTCCCCTTTTGTCCCTGTTTTTTTCTCTTGCTGATTTAAAGGGATAATCATAAATCTATATTCTCAGGTGGCTTCTATGATAAAAATTTATAAATTATGCATGGACTACTTGCAAAAACCTCGAAACCGTGTGGTCCTCTTGTTCTATATTCTTTTGTGCTTTGGTGGCAGTGTTCTATCGTTAGGAATCCCATATATATCAGGAAGGTTTGTTGATTATCTAGCTACCTCGCATGAGGAGGATTTTATTTTTAACTACTGTTTCCTTTTTGGCTCTATAAGTCTAGGTGCAGTTTTACTTGGGTTTATAACAAATCGCATTAACATATTGTTACAAACTCGTTTAAGTTATGAGCTGAATCGAGATGTTATAGCTCATGTACAGAAATTACCTCTTGCCTTTTTTTATAGTAAAAATTTAGTATATCTTACACAACGAATTAACGGTGATGTCAATGCCCTCGTTGCTTTTTGCATAAGCGCTATTCAGAATTTTTTAACAAACTTTGTTGCTATCATATTTGCGTTTTTACTTCTTTGGGCATTTAGCCCTTTGATTACAGGTTTGATGTGCGTCCTAATAGCCGTATACTACCTTGCATTTATTGCTATGCGAACTCCATTGTTTCAAGAAAACTACGAGTTTAAAGAAGCTCAGTCTGAATATTTTGGAAAACTTTACGAACAGATTTCAAATATTGAATTTCTAAAGCAACAAGCTATTGCAGATTTGTTTTTGTTGAAGTTGAACTCTGCCATAAAAAGATTACTGACCGCTGCCCTAAGATTTCAGGGAATCTCGTATCTCTTTACAAGTGTGGATAGTCTTATTATAACTATTTCAAATATATTTCTTTTTATTTTAGGCGGTACGAGAGTGATACGTGGTGAACTTACTATCGGACAGTTCACTATATTGACAAGTTATTTCTCGATTATGATGAAATCTGTACGATACTTTTTTAGCTTTGGAAAAACCATTCAGGATAATATGGTGTCCTACTATCGGCTTCAAGAAATTATGCAGATCAAGGAGGATGTGAATGGTCTCAATAGAATGGCAAACATTGACCAAATTCTGATACAAGATTTGTCGTTTTCCTATTTGGGGAATGAGTCCAAACTTTTTAATGGTCTACGTGCAAATTTCCAGAAAGGAAATATTTACGCATATATTGGAGCTAACGGGAGTGGAAAAACCACATTGGCAAAATTGATTGCCGGTTTATATACCGGTTCGTTTGAAGGGGATATTAGATTTGATGGTATATCTATTCACAACATAGATATGGAGTATATGAGACGAAATTTGATGGGTGTAAGCGAGCAGGAGCCAGAGTTAATCAAGGAAACCATATGCTATAATCTATATTTTAAAGATACGCTTTCCGAAGAAGACGAAACAGAGGTTTTTAGGTTGATTGATATTTTAGAATTGAATGATTTTATCGATAGCTTACCGGAGGGGATATATTCAAAAATAAACGATTCTGTGGACAACATTTCTGGAGGGGAAAAACAAAAATTGTCTTTGCTGAGGGTTTTTGTAAAAAACCCTCAAATAATAATTTTGGACGAACCCACTTCTGCACTTGATACAAAATGTCAAAAAAAGCTTAGAGATTATCTATTAACTATTAAAGAAAATAAAATTATAATTATCATTACCCATGATGAAAATCTAGCTAGTATAGCGGATAAATGTGTATATTTTCCAATTGTGTAATTGTGCTTTTTCGCATCCCGCATACTTGTGCAAGACATCGGCTAGTTGACACTTACGATACTTTTTCCCCGTGAGGTATAGCCGTAAACAAGCAGGACGGATGCTGTAGCAATGCGGCATCCGTCCTGCTTGTTTACGTTGTCTTCAGCCAGTTCTTCCCGCTGTGAGCTTCTACAATCAGAGGAACTGTCAGAGCGCATACTCCTTCCATCTCCTGGGCGAGCAGGGATTTGCCCCACTCCGCCTCGTTTGCATATACCGGAGGATAAGAGCCATCTGCACGGAGATTTTGAGCCAGGCTACCGGAGAAAATGAGCCACCTCGCCGGAGATGAGAGCCAGCAGTATCAACCGGACTGGAATCCCACTCTGCCGGCGGAGATCCCCACCGTTATAAGAACGGATTTAGAGGGAAGGCTCTGCCAGTCGAGGCGGCCGACAGAGCCATGGATTCGTCGCCGTACTTGGAGATGTGGATAGTATTCTCAGTCAGAATAGATTCCAACAACTGAGTAGGGGACGAAGGGGCAGTCAGGCGTCCTCCACACCGTCTTTGGAATGGGAAGACTTCAGACCGTTGCGTTCCCGCATGGAGAGGCGGCCATCAACCAGGGCCTCGTATGCGTTGTGGATGATGCGGTCCATGATTGCCTCGGAAACGGGGCTGCCGGAGTCGGGATTGGGGTCAATGCGTGTATACCAACCCTCAGACTGTGGTACTGGGTGCAGAAGATCATGGAGCGCTGGCAACGGGCCTCCACGATTTCCAACAGGTCATAGGACTCCTGGGGCATGAGAGGCCGGATGAGCCACTCGTCGAGAATCAGCAGGTCCACTTTCTTGTAGGAAACCAGGCACTTCTTCAGCTCGCCGCCGCTGCGGGCAATGCTCAGTTCGCCCAGGAGCTCTGGCATACGGACATAGCGGACCTTCTTGAACCGGCGGCAGGCGGCGTTGCCCAAAGCACAGGCGATGTAGGTCTTGCCGTTGCAGGAAGCGCCTTTGAGGATGATGTGGTGGCCCTCGTCCACAAATTTGCAGGTGGAGAAACGCAACATCTGAGCCTTGTCCAGCTTTCTGTCTTCGTAGCAGGCAATCTCTTCCATCGCAGCGAACGGGGCAGCAAAGTGAGCATTGTGAATAAGCCGTTTCACCGTGTTGTTCTGGCGGCGGTTCCACTCGGCAGTCACCAGCAGCCCCAGCCGGTCCTAAAAACCGAGTTTATTGAATGAGGTGTCCTGTGTATCTGGCTGGCCAGCTCCGCCGCCATGGCAGTCATTTTCATTCCAACAAGCATATCAATCGTTGCCTGGAGCACCATCAGCCCTCGCCTCCCTTCCGGAAATAGGAGGCTCCGCGTGTAATGCCGATGCATACACCGGATCAGAAGCTCCATCTGCACGGAGAATTAGCCCTACTTCGCCGGAAGGGAGCCCCCATCAAGGGACTAAAGAAAGTGGCCTGTATAATTGGGATAGCACAGGAAAACTGTGACTATATCAATTGGAGGTCCCACCATGGCAAACTATCTGGAAATCTTGAGACTGGACAGTCTCAACCACAGCCAACGAACAATCGAATCAACGGTACATTGTTCCCGGCACACCGTCCGCAGCGTTCTGCAAGCAGCAAAGGAGAAGCAAATCACATGGCCCCTGGATGACGACATCACCAACACGGAGCTGGAGGAAATTCTGTTCCCCGGCAAGTATAAGAGCCTGTTTATTATCTCAGCGTGTGCGGATTGGCGAGCAGATATTAAACAGGCTCTAAGAGCGGGTGCCGGTATGCGGAGCCGGACTACCCATACATCCACTGGGAGCTGGCGAAGCCGGGAGTGACGATGGCGCTTTTGTGGGAGGAATACTGCCGGAAGTGCCATGAGTCAGGGGAAACTCCGTACATGAGCACACAGTTTGGGGACAAATACCGGAAATGTGCGCGGGTGACGAAGGCCACCATGCGCATCCAGCACAAACCCAGAGACGCCATCCAGATGGATTGGGCGGGCGATACTCTTCCGGTGTATGACCCGGTAACCGGTGAGCAGAGTCCGGCGTACTTGTTCGCGGCCGTACTGCCGTGCAGCTGCTACACCTATGCGGAAGCCTGCGAGGACATGAAGACAGAGAACTGGCTGTCCTGCCACGTCCACGCTTTTCAGTATTTTGGCGGTGTGACACGGTTGCTGATTCCGGACAACTGCAAGACCGCCACCACCGCCAATACCAGATATGAAACCGTACTCAACCGCAGCTGCCAGGAGCTGGCCGAATACTATGGCACAGCAGTTGTGCCGGCCCGTGTCCGCAAGCCCCAGGACAAAAGTGCGGCGGAGGCGTCCGTGCGTTTCGCGGAAACGTGGATCATTGCGGCGCTGCGCAACCGGAAGTTTTTCACCATCCGCGAAGTAAACGAAGCCATAGCGGAAAAGTTGGAGGAACTGAATAACCGTCCGTTTCAACGCATGGCAGGTACGCGGCGCAGCGCCTGGCTGGAAGAGGGAAAGCAGTACATGCTGCCGCTGCCTGCCGTGCCCTTTGAACCCGCCGTCTGGTCTGTTGCCAAGGTCCCCAACGATTATCTGGTATCTGACGGCAGGAACAAATACTCGGTGCCGTATAACCTGATTGGTGAAAAAGTGGATATCCGCGTGACAAAGACTGCGGTGGAGGTGTTCTACCACGGCAGCCGTGTCGCCGGCCACCGCCGCTTGCAGACGCTCCAGCGTGAGCCGCTGGTAAAGCTGGAGCATATGCCGCTGGCGCACCAGAAGTATCTGACATACAATGCCGGCGATTTCAGCCGTTGGGCCATGTCTATTGGACCCATGACGGAGAAGGTGGTGCAGCACTTCCTGACTTCCGGGACAGCCCCGGAGTAGGGCTACAAAGCCTGCGCCAGCCTGACAAAGCTGGGGGAACACTACGGCAGAGAGCACCTGGAAAACGCCTGTGGGCGGATCCTGGCATACAGCACAACGCCCTCCGTCCGCAATATAAGCAGCCTCCTGAAAAACGGCCAGGACCGGCCTGTGAAAACGGCGGAACAGGACAAGCCCTCTGTTTCCAACAGCTTCGGTATTACCCGCGGAGCCTCCTATTTCCGGAAGGGGGGTGAGGACTGATGGTGCTCCAGGCAACGATTGATATGCTTGTTGGAATGAAAATGACTGCCATGGCGGCGGAGCTGGCCAGCCAGCTGCAGGATGCCTCTTTCAATGAACTCGGCTTTGAGGACCGGCTGGGACTGCTGGTGATTGCCGAGTGGAACCGCCGCCAGACCAACACGGTGAAGCGGCTCATCCACAGCGCCCGCTTTGCAGCCCCGTTCGCTGCGGTGGAAGAGATCGCCTACTACGAGGACAGAAAGCTGGACAAGGCCCAGATGCTGCGCTTCTCCACCTGCAAATTTGTGGACGAGGGCCACCATATCATCCTCAAAGGTGCTTCCGGCAACGGCAAGACTTACATCGCCTGTGCCTTGGGAAACGCCGCCTGCCGCCGGTTCAAGAAGGTCCGCTAGTCCGGCTCTGCGTACTTCCTTGTGTTCTGGTACTTCTCTGGAAACAGCAATTCCTCCAGGTCCCTGTTGGCGGTATCATCTCCCACCGGCCACTGCACTCCCTTGTTCCTGGCTATCGGCTATCTGTAGGACCTTCTCCACTGTGTTTCTGGAACATCCTGCTGCCTGCGCAATGGAACGTTGGCTGTGGTTGAGGCTGTCCAGCCTCAATACTTCTCGATAGTCTGTCATTGACGATTCCTCCGCTATTTTGCTAGTCACAGTTTCCTGTGCCTCGCTCATTATAGCGGATTATCCTCTCTGTCTCTCGTCTCCGGCGAGGTGGCTCAAAATCTCCGTACACGTGGATCTCACTGCCCGATTTATACATTTAACAAAAGAAGAGCCTGATACTATCTCTATGAGCAGCATCAGGCTCTCTTTTTTTGCCTGTTGTCTCATCCTGCACCACTGCCGGTCTCCACCCGCCTGCTTCTGATATTTGAGACTCATCAAATTTGAAGCCGGAGGTGCCAGTGATGGCAGGAAAGGATAAAAAGGATTTTCCCCACAGCTATGGATGGAAATCCAAACGCAATTATCATCAGGTCCGTGACAGGAATGGTGTCACCGTCGCCTACATAATCACGGTGAATGGCCAAGACATAGCGGTATCAAAGGAAGTATATCAGGCATACAGCCAATCTGACCGGAGGGAACGGTATTTGTCAGAGATGGATCAGGATCATGGAACCGTTTTATTCGGAGACTTGAATATGGCGGGAACATCTCGATCTGAGCTGATTTCCGGTACAAGCGCGAATTCCCCGGAAGAAATTGTAGGTAAGCTGGATATGCTGACGCGTCTGCATGAGTGCCTTGATATGCTTCCCAATGCAGAGAAGAAGTTTTTGATGTTCAGGTATTGGAAAGGGATGTCTCAGACCGCTCTGGCAAAGCAGTTGGGCGTTTCCCAGCAGGCGATCAGCGGCCAGGAGAAGCTGATTTTGAGGAAGTTAAAAAAATTTTTGAAAAATTTTTAAAAATCTGCTTGTAGAAACCTCGATTTTTCGGGTTATTAGGTGAAGGGGAATTTAACTCCTCACATGCACCTTGAAAATTTCATATCCGAAGACATAGATACGTTACTGGCGGGGCCACTTGGCGAAAGTGGCAAGCGACGCCGGAGGATGCGCGAAGACCACCTGTGGAAGTGGGGAAACAGGGAGGGGGGACACGTCACCCCAAAGACTTCCATCAAAGACGGCTACGAGAGTAAGGTGCCGAGCGGTTCCCATCCGTCCGAAAAACAGCCGATGGCAGGCTGTATCGCAATGATTCCGACCAGCGACAATGATACTCCCGTCCTGCCGAATGGAGGGCGGCCGACAGAGATCCTGCCGGGGGTGAGATTCCCGTGGAGCGGTGAAGCCAGCCGCCGTCTATGCCTTCGCCCTGACGCTTGGGGAAGTAGTGTCAAATACAGGCGTGCAAAGTGAGACTTATGCAGAGTCTCAATATCAGAAGCAGCAGGGATCGCTGTCGGAGGGATGGTTCAACTACACTGCACTGCAAAAATGCCTGGAACAGCGGTCCCTGTTTTTGTGATATTGAGCAAAATATTTTACAATATTACAATAAATAATAAGGAGAGATACATCGTGAACCAGACATACAACTCCATCGAAGAAATGCCGATCATGCTGACCATCACGCAGGTAGCATCCGCCCTGAACATTTCCCGCACCAGCGCCTACGAACTGGCCCACTGCAAGAACTTCCCTTCTATGCTCATCGGTAGCCGGATCATCGTTCCCAGAGACCGACTCATCGGTTGGATCAACGAGAAACTCGCTCTTAACGAGCTTGCAGGTTAAGGAGGGCAGAGAGATGGCGAAACGCAGAGCCAGAGGCGAAGGGAGCCTCCGTAAGCGCAGCGATGGCCGCTGGGAGGGCCGGTACACGATCAGCCGGGACGAGGCAACAGGGAAACTCCTATACCGGAATGTCCTGGCCCGAACACAAGCTGAGTGCAAGGCAAAGCTTCGTGAGGCCATGCGGAACGTCCAGCAGGCAGGATCTGCACCGCAGACCACCAAGCAGCCTAAGAAAGAAACCGCCGCTCCGGCCAGCCAGTTTACTGTCGGTGAATGGCTTCGGACATGGTTTGATCTGTACTCAAAACCAAATCTCCGTGAAACCACCCAGGAGCAGTACACCAACTTCCTGGAAAAACACCTGATCCCTAATATCGGCGATATTCCCCTGGAAAAGCTGACCAGTCTGCGGCTCCAGAAGCTGTACCAGGATCTGCGGACCAGCGGCAGAGTTATTCAGAATAACGCAGAACGCTCCGGACTGAGTCCCAAGACAGTCCGGAGCATTCATATGGTCTTACACAGTGCGCTGGATCAAGCGGTGAAGGAAGGGCTGATCAAAAAGAATCCCACCGACGGCTGCAACCCTCCCAAGCTGGAACGGAAAGAGATGAAAGTCATCCAGCCGGAACAGATCGGTGCATACCTCCAGGCCGCAGCGAATCGCAATGTCCTTCCAATGTTTTACCTGGAATTGACCAGCGGCCTGCGGAGAGGGGAACTGCTTGCCCTTCTCTGGACTGACCTGAACCTGGAGAAGAACAGCATATCTGTCTGCAAATCCGTCCGGGGCAGTCAAGGCGAGCTGAAAGTCAGCGCCCCCAAGACCCGGCACTCCATCCGCACAGTGGTCATCCCACAGCAGACTGTGGAACTGCTGATCCAGGAACACGAACTTCATCCGGACAATCCCTACATGTTTCCCTCACCGGTGACCGGGACCATGTACCATCCCGACACCGCAGGCCGCATCCACCGCAAGTTATTGCAGGAAGCAGGTATAGAACCCGTCAGATTTCACGATTTGCGCCACACTTTTGCAACTTTAGCCCTGCAAAATGGTGTGGACATCAAGACGTTGTCCGGGATGCTGGGGCATTATTCCTCCGGCTTTACCCTGGACACCTACACTCACGTCACCGATAAGATGCAGCAGGAGGCGGCGGAAAAGGTGGGCGGTTTTATGGAGATGGTCCTCTGAAACCGTCCGTTTTTTCCGGCTCCGTCCGCGCGTTAATGGGTCAGATAATGGGTCACTTAATGGGTCAGAAAATCCAACCGACCATAAAAATTACAAAAACTCGCCGAAATCACACGATTTCGGCGAGTTTTTGGTCCGAGTGACGGGATTTGAACCCACGGCCTCTTGGTCCCGAACTATCAGCGAATAGTCCGTTGCGTGTTAAAGTGTCCGAAATAGGGGGGTATTGCGCCCTTTTTAAGAACTCCAACCGTCCGATACGTCCGCCACCGTCCGTCCCGTAATGGGTCAGTTAATGGGTCACCTCTGATTTCGGTGTATAAAATTCCTACCAGGCAGGGGGAATTTCTCGAAATAATTCCGCCTACTTTTCGGGAATTAGAGATGCCATAAAACGGTAGAGGACTTTACAGCCGTATACTCCGCTCTCAAACCCAAACACTAACTGTCACGCTATCGCAACAGTTGAAACCTACCTGAATCCAGTTTATATTTTATACCCATCTTGCAATCATGTCAAATAATTTTTTGGAGGACATCATGAAAAAAGTGATTGAACAATACCCGGCTGAAGTGTACATCTCCCCTATAGACCTGGAGCACGCAAATCTCAACGAATGGGAAAACTTGGAGCTGCATCTGTTAAACCAGGCCGCAGTGGTGATCCCTGGTCAGATGACCGCGATGGAACTGATCCATACCGCAGAAGCTCTGCAAGGGCTGGCTGCTGATCTGTTCATAGAATTGGGCAGGGCCTGTGAACTGTGCGACGGCTGTCAAATCGGTATGTCCTGTGATCTGATGAAGGGTGAGATCCGCCCGGAGGTCAATATTCCAGACTATGTATTGGAGAAGGCAAATTATGATCCGGACTACAAGCTGACCTTTGTTGTAAATGATGAGGATGGCAAGGTTCAGATCACCGAAGCGGATCACCGTTTTGATCTGACAGACTTGTCGCCTGATTTGGTGCATACGCTTCGGGAGTGCAAGGTATGTCTGGCTGATCTGGAGGAGAAACTGATGCGTGAAGAAATTGTCTATGGTATGATAGCCGCAGAAGATGGCAGGACTGATACTGCATCCGAAGAATGAAAATGGCAATGGACTTTCTGGCAGGGGCGTGCTATAATAGTAGGCAGAGGTGATGTGTATGTCGGAAATGCGTTACGCGATAAAAGATTCTGTATTCACATTCGTTTTCAAGCAGCCGGAGTATGCCAGGAAGCTCTATCTGGCGCTTCACCCGGAGGACACTGACGTGACAGAGGCTGACTGCAAGCTGGTGACGCTGGAAAACGTTTTAACAACCGGGTTGTATAACGACGTCGGCATTCAAGTCCGGGACACCTTGATTCTGCTGGTAGAGGCACAGTCGATCTTCTCGATCAATATTGTTCTGCGGATATTCCTTTATTTGGCTGCGACTTATAAGGAGTACGCCGAGGAGCACAAACTGAATCTGTACGGAACCGCAGCGGTCACGATCCCCCGCCCGGAACTGTATGTCGTATATACCGGGGATCGTGAGGATGTACCGGACGTCTTGTATCTCTCAAATCTGTACGAAGGTGATGGTTCCGCAGAAGTAAAAGTGAAGGTGCTGCGTGGGAATGGTACCGGGGATATCGTGGATCAGTATGTTCGGTTCTGCAAAATCGCAGATGAGGAGCGGAAGAAACACGGTCGGACCCAAAGGGCAATCGACGAGACCTTGCGGCGTTGCATAGAGGAAAATGTTTTAGCGCCATTCTTGGCGACACGACAGAAGGAGGTGGCAGAGATCATGGTGACATTGTTCGATCAGGAGAAGGTCATGGAGATGCATGACTACCATATCGCCCAGGCGGCCCGTGAGGATGGACTCCAGGAAGGCCGCGTAAAAGGTCGTGCTGAAGGTCGTGCTGAAGGTCGTGCTGAAGGTCGTGCTGAAGGACTGACTGAAGGAGCGTTGAAAGTGATTCGCGGTCTGATGAAGAATATGGGACTGTCAGTTGAACAGGCGTTAGCCACCGTAGGCATTCCGGAAGCGGAGCGTCCAAAATATGAGTCATTGCTTCGATAGAGACTTAAGGACAGGCGGCGGGTCACTCCCTCCGCCTGCCCTTATTTCAGGGCGATAAATGCCGCATATCAAGGGCATACTAAGCGCATCTCAGTTCCAGGAGGGGACAGCCTATGCCCGCTGCCATGAAAGGCGCGATATCCTTTGGTTTGCTGCATGTACCCATTTCACTGTACACTGCTACGCAAGACAACGACCTCCGTTTTCACCAGCTGTGCCGGGAAGACGGTTCACGGGTGAAATATAAGAAGATCTGTGCAAGCTGCGGAAAAGAAGTCTCTGGAAACGGGATTGTAAAGGGCTTTGAAATCGAACCGGGACGGTATGTCACGCTCACCGATGATGACTTTGAAAAAGCAAAGGCAGAGAAGGACCGAACGATCCACATCCTTCACTTTGCGGATCTCCAGGATATCCGTCCGATCTACTTTGACAAGACTTACCATACGGTCCCGGAGGTAGGCGGCGACAAAGCTTACGAGCTGCTGCGGCGCTGTATGCTGGAGGAGCATACGGTAGCCATTGCTAAAGGCGTGATCGGGCAGTCGGAACACTTGATGGCCCTGATCCCAACGGAGACCGGAATCCTGACGGAAACGCTTTTCTTCCATGACGAAGTGAAGGCCATGCCGAGGGAACCGGCAAAGCCAGACATTTCAGAGCAAGAATTGTCCATGGGCAAAATGCTCATTTCCGGGATGAAGGAATCCTTTGAACCGGCGAAGTATCATGATGAGTACCGTGACCGGCTATGGGGGATCATCCAGGCGAAAGCGAACAACCAGGAGATCACGCAGGCTCCCGCAGAGCAGCAGGTCAGCGTGATCAACATGATGGACGCCCTCCAGCAGATGCTGGAGCAGGCAAAAGCGAAGGGCGCCCCAAACGTAAGGCAGCGTTCCAGGCGTAAGGTGCCAAAGCAGTGACGGATCTATTTCATTCCCCGATTTCTCCGATGTTGATTGCTGAAAATGTCACATTTTTTGCAGATGAAGCATATCTGTACGAAGTCAAGTGGGATGGGGAACGCTGCATTGCGTTCCTCGACCCAAAGAATGGAACAGAACTGCAAAGTAAGCGCAGTGTACGGATGCTGCCCAAGGTGCCGGAGCTTTCCGGCATCCACCGGCAAGCTTCCAAGCGGTGCATTTTGGATGGTGAACTGGTGTGCCTGGCGAATGGCAAGCCGGAGTTTTCCGTGATCCAGCGGCGTAGCTTGCTGTCAGATAAATACAAGATTGAAATAGAGGCAAAGCGGCATCCCGCAGTCTTTATTGCATTTGACTGTCTCTATTATGATGGCCGGGATCTTACGGTGCGTCCTCTGGCGGAGCGCCGGGAATATCTGCGGAAGGCTGTCACTGACACAGACCGTTTGGCGGTTTCCCGCACATATGGCGCAGATCAGGCATTGGAACTATACCGGCTCACCCGAGCGCAGGGTCTGGAGGGGGTCGTTGCCAAGAGGAAGGACAGCCTATATTTTCAGGGGAAGCGGACAAGAGCCTGGCTGAAGATGAAACATCTGATGGATGATGATTTTGTTGTCTGCGGGTATATTGACAAAGGGAATCATCTGACCAGCATCGTCCTGGGGCAATATAGGGGGCAGGAGTTGGTGTATAAGGGTCATGTAACGCTGGGAGTCAGCGGTGGAGCATTCGCAGCAATCAGAGCACAGCCGCAAATAATAAAACCGCCGTTTAACCAGCCGGTTCCAGCCGGACGCGGCAATGAGAAGGCCATATGGCTGGAGCCGGTGCTGGTCTGTACCGTTGAATTTATGCACCGAACCCCAAAGGGCGGTATGCGTCAGCCGGTATTCAAGGGACTGCGGTGGGATAAAACGCCGCTGGAATGTGTGGAACGATCAGAAAATCCGTAACCTCCGCTTTCTTTTCCCGTATGATGGGGCTGGAGGTGTCATGCCAGGGAACATAACAACAGCCTCGGGTATCTCACGGACTGCCGGGAGGTACCCATTACATTTCCGCCCCAGCACCAGGACCGCCAGCCGGGGTTTGAGTATGTGATGGAACCCAAACCGACGTCAGAATGCGGGAAAGCCTGCCGGAAGCTGGAGGATAAGATCGCGCTGATTACCGGCGGGGACAGCGGCATCGGGCGGGCGGTGGCATACGACTTTGTGAAGCAGGGCGCGGATGTGGCCATCGCCTACTATGATGAGGACTGGGACGCAGAGGAGACCGCCAAACGTGTGCAGCAATTGGGCGGCCGCTGTCTGCTGCTGCGGGGTGATCTGAAGGCCCCGGCTTTCGCGAAATACTGCGTGGATAGGACGTTAGCGTGTTTTGGGAAGCTGGACATTCTGGTCAATAACCACGCCATGCAGTTTATCCGGCGAAGCATCCTGGATATTTCCAACGAGCAGCTTGCGTTTGTTTTTCAGAACAATGTATTCTCATTTTTCTATCTGATAAAGGCGGCGCTGCCCCATATGGAGCGGGGGAGCTGCATCATCAATACCACATCGGTGACGGCCTACCAGGGAAACAAGGATCTGATCGACTACAGTGCCACCAAGGGCGCGATTGTCGCGCTGACACGCTCTCTGGCACTGTCGCTGGTGGAGAAAGGAATACGGGTCAACGCCGTAGCTCCCGGTCCTATATGGACGCCGCTGATCCCTGCGTCCTTCTCTGCGGAAGAAGTAAAGACCTTCGGAGCCAAGACCAGCCAGGTACCCATGATGCGGGCAGGCCAGCCCTGCGAAGTCTCGCCCTGTTATGTATTCCTGGCCTCGGATGATGCCAGCTACATGACCGGGCAGGTACTCCATCCGGACGGCGGGACAATCGTAGGTTCGTAAGAATCAAAACCACCCGTTGAACGGGTGGTTTGATCCAGCCCTGGAAGGGCTTGGTACTGGCAGCGTCTCAAGACGCATGAAACAGTCCGCCAATCGCACAGTCATTTACAGGCCGCCGCTAAAGCGGCCTGTTTTTTTGCCTACTTATTCCGCTTACCCGTAAACGGGTCAACAAACTCCTTCAAACTGATTTGATCGCTCATCATATCTTCTTGCAGTTGCTGACGGATATATTCGGCAATCTTTTTCTCATTTTTTCCCACTGTATCTACATAGTAACCCCTAGCCCCAAAATGCCGATTCCCGTATTTATATTTCAAATTTGCGTGTCTGTCAAATATCATCAAGGCGCTCTTCCCTTTCAAATATCCCACAAAGCTGGCTACTGCCAGATTCGGCGGAATACTTACCAGCATATGGACATGATCCGGACATAATTCTGCCTCAACTATTTCCACATCTTTCATCTCACACAATTTCCGCAGAATCGCTCCGATATCCTTCTTAATATCTTTATATAGTAATATCACTTGAAAAACAACGAGCAGAGTGATATAATAAAAGACATGAGTTATCCAGTAAAATACAGAGAACGCACAATAGAATATCGACAGGAAGGACACACACTGGGAGAAACAAGCAAGACGTTCGAGGTA
>JAAWBZ010000300.1 GCA_022792945.1 Oscillospiraceae bacterium
ATGGGGCCCGGGAAAAGCTGGGGCTGCCGCCGAGGATCAAGGAGATCGTACAGCCTTACCTGCTTTCCCCCGAAACTCCCACAGACTTTTTAACACTGCGGTTTCGCTTTATGAGCGAGCTTGCCCTGGAGGGAGCGCTTCTGGGGTTGGAAGAGCCGGAGCACGCTGCGATCACGCTGAACGGCCAGCCTGTTTCCCCGCAGCCCGTAGGCTGGTACGTGGATAAATGCATTGAAACTCTTCCGCTTCCTCCACTGGTTTACGGGGAAAACCTGCTGGAGGTACGGGTTCCCATTGGAAAACGTACCAATTTGGAGGCTTTTTATCTTCTGGGAGATTTCGGCGTATCCGTACAGGGCTGCCGGAAAACGCTTACCGCTCCGGTACGGGAGCTGGGCTGGGGCGATATCGTTTCCCAGGGACTTCCCTTCTACACCGGAAATCTGCTGTACCGGTTCCGGATAGTTTCCGCAGAAAACAGCTTCACCCTGCGGGTTCCCCAATATCGGGGCGGACTGATCAGAGTGCTGGTAGACGGAAGAGATGCCGGCTACATCGCCTTTTCTCCCTATGCGTTAAAGATCGAGGCCCAGCCGGGTGAGCACACCGTGGAGCTGCGGCTTTACGGTACCCGGCAAAACGGCTTCGGGCAACTGCACCACACCCAGGGGATCTATTTTTATCAAAGCCCCAATTCCTGGCGCAGCGCGGGAGATCAATGGAGCTACGAGTACCGCTTCAAGCCCATGGGGATCCTGAAATCCCCCGAACTGTACAACGCCTTTTTCCTGGGCAAGCAGGGGCGGCGGCGCATGACGCCGGGACAGCAAAGGCATATGGAGGATCGGAGCTGACAGGACAAAGAGAACCCACAGCAAGTGCGCGCTGCAGAAAAAACTGCAGCGCGCACTTTTAAATGCTAGACGGCGGATATCATGAGCAATGAGGAATGAGCCGTTAGCAATGAAGGGCAAAGTTCGATAAATTATGGATTAACGAACTAGTTGTTAGTCGCTAGTCGTTTGAGAAGAACAAGCCCCTCCTTTATCATTCTGAGGAACACAGAAAGCTATAGCTTTCTTGACGAAAAATCTCGCCCTTAATTCCAAGGCAAAAGGACAAAGGACGAGATTCTTCACCGAGAAAGCAAGGCTGCCTTGCTTTCTGTTCAGTAATGACAAAAGGAAGGTGAGCGGATAACCGATAAATTGAAGTTTATCGCTCTACTTGCGGTCGGGTCAGGAACCGATTTCCCGCACCAGGCAGCTTCACGAGTGGGTGCAGCAAATTCCAATTCATCTAACTGGTTCCTTGCCCTTAAATTCCCCATTCCTCATTGCTAATTTCTCATTCCTTTTTAAGCAAGAGCGGCTTCAAGAACTGTCCGGTATAGGAGCCTTTCACCTTCGCCACCTGCTCCGGCGTACCCTGAGCTACGATCTCGCCGCCCCGGTTGCCGCCCTCCGGTCCCAGGTCAATGATGTGATCGGCGGTTTTGATGAGATCCAGGTTGTGCTCGATCACCACCACGGTGTTGCCGGTATCCACTAAACGTTGCAGCACCTCGATGAGCTTGTGCACATCGGCGATATGCAGGCCGGTGGTGGGCTCATCCAAAATATAGATGGTTCTGCCGGTGGGCCGCTTGGAAAGCTCTGTGGCCAGCTTCACCCGCTGGGCCTCGCCGCCGGAAAGGGTGGTGGCGGGCTGGCCCACCTTCACATACCCCAGGCCCACATCTACCAGGGTTTGCAGTTTCCTGCTGAGCTTCGGGATATCCCGGAAGAAGTCCAGCGCCTCCTCGGCGGTCATTTCCAGCACATCGTAAATGCTTTTTCCCTTGTACTTTACCTCCAGGGTCTCC
>JAAWBZ010000103.1 GCA_022792945.1 Oscillospiraceae bacterium
CACCAGACTTTCCGTGCCTACCATTTCTATGACCCCGCGCTCATTTTTCCCTCTTTCCAACATCTTTTATCACCCGCTCCTATTTTACTACATCTACACGAAAAAGTCTGCCATATGGCAGACTTTTTCGACAAGCTGAAGGACCGCCGCAGAAGTATTTTCTGCGGCGGTCCTGACGTTGGTGCATGTACTTTTTATGTATGTGGGTCCGCTTCGCTCAGGTCTCCGCGGCAGCCAGCGCGGCGTCCACCTGCGCTTCGGACTTCACGCCCACCAGCACCGAGAGAACAGCGGGCTGCTCCAGCGCCCAGCGCAGTGCGTACTGCGCCAGTGTCAGTCCCCTTGCCTCGGCCTGTGCGGTGAAAGCCTCCAGGCGGTCAAACAGCGCATTGTCCAGCTGCATCACCCACTCCGGCTTTTCTGCCGCCCGGGAACCAGCCGGCAGCGCCGAGCCACGGCGGTATTTACCGGTCAGGAGGCCGCCCTGGTAGATCTGATAGGGTACGACGGCGATCTCCTCCCGCTCGCACAGCGGTAGCAGGTCCTGCGCGGCTGCCGGCTTGAGCAGGCTCAGCGGCGGCTGGCAGATCACCGGACGGGGCAGCCCTTCCGCGTCGGCGCACCGCAAAAGCGCTGCCAGCTGCTCCGCGCTGTAGTTGCTGACGCCGTAGTAGCGGATCTTTCCCGCCGCGATCTCCCGCGCTAGGGCGCCGAGGATCTCCGCCAGAGGATGGTCCGGATCCGGCCTGTGCAGGTAATAGAGGTCCACATAATCGGTGCCCAACCGGCGCAGGCTGACGTCCAGCTGCTTGCGGATGGCCGCGGGACCGGTGCCCTCGTCCTCCGGGGCGCTGCCCACCTTCATGCCCAGCTTGGTGGCGATCACGATGTCCTCCCGGCGAAGGGTCCGGATGGCCTCGCCCACGATCTCCTCGGCCACGCCGCCGGCGCTGCCGGCGTAGCGGCCATAGCCCTCGTACATATTGGCGGTATCGATGTGGTTGATCCCGCGGGCGGCGGCGTAGCGCGTCAGGGCCACAGCGTCGTCAAAGGCCACCGGCGAGCCATAGGTCATGGTCCCCAGGGTGACGGGCGAGAGGGTGATATCCGCGTGGGGGATCTTCTTCATGGCGTCACCCCTCATGCTTTCAGCTCAGCGACGGCATCCTTGACGGCGCGGGCAATGGTTTCCAGAACACTGTCATCCATGCCGCACCACATGGGCAGGCTGAAGGAGTTGTCCCACCAGCTCTCCAGTACCGGACAGTCGAACGTGCCCGCTCCCAGCTTCTGGAACAGCGGATAGCGGTAGAGCGGATAGTACTGCACGATGGAGCGGATGCCGTATTTGCCGGTCAGCAGGTCCAAAAGGTCGTTGCGGTCCTTGCCGAAAGCGCTGCCGTCGAAATGGAATACATACTGGTGGCGCACATGGCGGTAGCCCTCGGGGATGTGGTTGGCGGTGATCTCCGGCACATCGGCCAGCAGTGCGCGAAGCTTGTCGTTCTGGGCAATGATCTTGTCGGTGTTGGCTGAGAGGGTCTTGAGCTGAACGCTGCCCAAGGCGCACTGCGCCTCGCCAATGCAGAAGTTGTTGGGCCAGAAGCCGTCGATATCCATGTCCACGCTGCTCATAGCCGGGACCCAGTAGCGCTCACGGTCGCCGGGGAAAGCGCAGCAGCCGTTGTGCCGGATACCAGGGACCAGCCTGGCATCCTCATCGGACTTCACCAGCAGCATACCGCCCTCGCCCAGGGTGGTCATCGTCTTGGCGCCGTGGAAGCTGAAGCAGCCGAAATCGCCGAAAGTGCCCACATGCTGCCCATGGATGCGGGCATCCAGCGCCTGGGCGCAGTCCTCCACGACCTTGATGCCGTGCGCCTTTGCCAGCTTGACGATGGCTTCCATATCGCAGGGCATGCCCAGCAGGTGCACAGCCACGATCACCTTGGTCTTGTCGGTGATCTTTCGGGCGATGTCCTCAGGGTCGATGGTCCAGGTGTCCGGATGGATGTCGCCCCAAACCAGCTTGGCGCCGGCCTTGCCGAAGGGGATGGCGGAGGCGCAGAACGTATAGGCCGGCACGATGACCTCGTCGCCGGGCTGTACGCCGCAAAGCGTCGCGGCCAAACTCAGGGCATTGGTGGCGTTGTCCACGGCGAAAGCGTACTTCGAGCCGGTGAACACAGCGAAGTCTGCCTGGAACTGTGCCAGCATCGGGCCCTGCGTCTGGCAGTCCACATCCCGCATCACATGGACGACCGCTTGGATCTCTTCCTCCGTATAGGGATGCTGCCTCGCGGGGATCGAGACACGATAGCCTTCTACTGCGCCGCGTCCGGACGCGTCACCCTTCATAACAGTTGACATAATATATCCTCCTTTGTCGGTCGGCGGTTGTTGTTTCTATGCTTATTATAAAGAAAGCCCCCTGCTGAAACAATATAAAATATCGCCTTGTTTCCCCGGTCGCCGCGCAAAAGTAAGAGGTTTGACAAGGCGGCCTCATTGGAGTAAACTGAAGAAAATCCCACCGAAAGGAGCGAAAGTATGGCAGATCAACGGAACTACACAGGAACGCTCATGGTGGGCAACGTGGTGATGGAGTGCTTCCTGGCCGCCGATACGCTGCTGGAGGTCGTCGGCTGCGCCAACGCCACCTTTTCCGAGGAGCATACACACGCCTGCTACGAGTTGCTCTACTGCCGCCGAGGCGAAGGCTTTCAGTTTGTCAGCGACAAGGCCCACGCCTATGCCGCCGGCTCTGTCTTTCTCTTCGCGCCCTTTACCACCCACGCGCATATCAGCAGCGTGGACTACCCGGAAATTCGCTGCTCCATCCGCTTCGAGATCCCCAAGGAGCAGCCGGCTGAGGCGGAGCGGTCCGCGGTATGGCCGCTGCTGCGGCAGCTGCGCCAGCAGGGCTTTTTCTCCTTTACTGCCAGCGGCGGTATGCGGCGTATCCTGGAGCTTCTGACCGAAGCAGCGGCGCAGACACAGCCAGCCGGTGCGCTGCCTGTGGGCGGGCTTCTGACGGCGCTGCTGTCCTATGTGTTTCAGGAGCTGGGGGACCCTCTCCGCGCCTGGTCTGCGCCGCTCCCGGCTGGCTGGGAGACGTCGGCCAGCCTGAATCAGAGGAAGTTCCTCATCGACCATTTCTTTGACCAGCTGGTCAACAGCAACGCCCGGATGGAGGATCTCTGTGCCCAGGTCCACCTGAGTCCCAGCCAGCTCAACCGCATCATCCGTGAGATCTTCGGTACCACCTTCAAGCAAAAGCTGATCGAGGTGCGCATCGCCTATATCAAATACTTTCTCAAATACTCCGACATGAGCATCAATGAGATCGCGCAGCGGACCAATTTTTTGGAGAACTCCAACTTTTCTCTTTTTTTTAAGCAGCACTGCGGTGAAACGCCCTCTCAATACCGCGCCCGGGAGCGGCGGCAGGCAGGGGCAGCGGCGCCGTAGGCAGGGCCGCACATCCATCACGGATGTGCGGCCCTCTCTGGATCAGTTAAAATGCGCGATGGTTTGGTGCAGAATCTCCGCCTGGGCGTCTGCCTCGGTACTATCCCAGTAATTGGTTTTCAATTGCAATAGCTGCGGCTGGAGCTGCTCCGCCGTGGGGCACAGGCCCCGCTCGTAGCGATAGCCGCCAAAGTGCCGGATCAGCCTTTCCCGACCCAGGAAGCGCATTTCCTGGAACGCCGGCTCCAAATACGTCAGCTGCCACGCGGCGTAGATGCCGTCGCCGCCCAGCTCCATGAATTTCCTGCGGAAATCATACCAGGAGATATCAGGATGCGTCATGCGGATGGCTACGGCCCAATAGGCGTGGCCACAGTCCGCCGGTGTCGCCTGCGGGATCAGCCAGGGACAGCCTTGGACCGCCGCCTCCAGTACCTTGCCGGCGTACCGGCGGCAATCTGTCAAGGCGTCCAGCCGTTCCAGCTGGGCCAGCGCCACGGCACCGGTCACATCGGACATCCGATAGTTCCAGCCCAGCTGCATATGCCGCGCGTAGGCCGGGTCCTGGATATCATCCTTGGTGATCCGCGCTTTTTTCGTGCTGATGCCGCCATACCCCAGGCCGGAGAACCGGCGCAGCGCCAGGGCGCAGGCATCGTCGTTGGTCGTGACCATGCCGCCCTCGCCACAGGTCATGTGCTTGCTGGCCTGGAAAGAAAAGCTGGCCATGTGCCCAATGCTTCCGGCCGGGCGGCCCTTATAGGTCCCCAGAAAACACTGCGCGTCATCCTCAATCACCACAAGGCCGTGCCGCCGCGCTATGTCCATGATCGCGTCCATATCCGGCATCAGGCCATACAGCGCGACCGGTATCACAGCCTTTGTCCGCGGCGTGATTTTTTTCTCCACCTCCGCTGCGGAAAGGAGAAAGGTCTTTTCATCCACGTCGGCAAAAACCGGGGTCGCATTGGCCTGCACCACCGCCAGAGCGGTGGAGGACATGGTCAGCGGCGGTACAATGACCTCATCACCGATGCCCACGCCAGCGGCCTCAAGGGCCGAATGGAGCGTCGCCGTGCCATTGACAAACGCAACGGCGTGAGCCGTGCCCATTCTCTGGGCAAACGCCTGTTCCAGCCGGACAACAAAACGGTAATTGTTATGGGTCTCAAACTGTCCTTCCAGCGCCTGGCGCGCGTATTCCCGCTCCAAATCAGAAATTCTTTCAATTTTCATGTCGATATACTCCATTTCATTCGTTTTATTCAAATATTAGGACGCGCTAGCTGTGGAAGGCTCTGAAATAAATTTTGCAGTTTTTCATGGGACTTCTTCGGCTTACCCCTTGACCGCGCCCACTGTGGCGCCTTTGATGAACATTTTCTGACAGGCCAGGAACAGGATCACCAGCGGGATCGTCGCCAGGAATGCCATGGCCAGCTGCAATGCCACATTATTAAAGGTCCGCTCGGCAAACATGGACATCCCGATTGGCAGCGTCTTGAGCTTCTTATCGGAAATCATGATCAGCTGCCAGATGTAGTCGTTAAACGTGGCGAAAAAGGAGAAGATGAAAATCGTGCCGGCGGCGGGCATGGACAGAGGCACCACCACCCGGAAGAACTTCCGCAGCTCTCCGCAGCCATCGATCTCCGCCGCGTCGAACAGCTCTGACGGCAGGCTGGAAATGAACTGCCGGCTCAGGAATACGCCGAAAGCCGGCGCGATGGATGTGAGAATGACGCCGATCATTTTGTCGGTCAAGTGCAGCTGATTGGCCACCAGATAATTTGGCACCAGAAGCATCTGCTTGGGCATCATCATCGTCGCCATGACCAGTGCAAAGAAGAAGCCCTTAAAACGGTACCGGATCTTGGCGAAGGAATACCCGGCGGTGATTCCCACCACAACGGTCGCCACCGCGGTGATGACGCTGATCAGGAGGCTGTTTTTCAGCCATAGCAGGATCTCGCTTTCCCCGAACACCCGCGCCACATTTTTTGCCGTCGGGTCCTTGAAGGGATTGAGGTCCATGGGAACCTGGATCAAGGAGGCATTTTTCTTGAACGCGCCAATGGTCATGATCACCAGCGGCAGCATGATCAGCACGACCAGCGCGACTGTCATAATGGTCCCGCTGGTGCTGATCTTCTTTCGTCTCAGTTTCATCCTCACGCCCCCTTAATACTCGATGGCCTCGCGCCGCGTCACACGGAACTGAATGAAGGCAACCACGGCGGTGATGGCAAACAGAATGACGCCCAGGGCGGCGGCGTAGCCGAACTGGTGGTTGTTAAAGGCGCTGTTGTAGATCAGCAGCAGCAGCGTGGAGCTGGTATAGTTGGGCCCGCCGGAGGTCAGCATCTGAGGGACCACAAAGATTTGCAGTGCGCTGATGGTGGAGGTGACAAACACATATACCATGGTGGGGTGCAGCATGGGCATGGTGATCTTTCGGAACTGCTCACTGCGGCTGGCGCCGTCCAGCTCTGCGGCTTCGTAATAGGTCTCGGGGATGGCGCCGATGGCGGCGCAGTAGATCACCAGCTGGGAGCCCATATTGGTAAACGCGATCAGCAGCGCCATGACCGGCACGGAGTAGATGGCTTTGTCAAACACCGAGAAGCCCGCCACTCCCACGTTGGCCAACGCCTGGGCGATGATGCCGGTGTTGGGCGCGAAGATGAATTTCCAGACGATCACCTGCGCCACGGTGCAGATCACGCCGGGCAGATATACCAGCATTTTTACCGCGCTGTTGACCCGGTTGGAGTGGGGGCGCAGCACGTTGGCCACAAGCAGCGGCACAAATACCTGAATGGGGATCACAATAACCGAGTAGCAGACGGTGCCCAGCAGGCTGCGCCAAAACGCATAGTCGTGAAATATTTTTACATAATTTCCAAGGGCGATCCAATTTTTGTCGCCCAGGCGGAAATCTGTAAAGGAGATCGCGATGCCGTAAAACAGCGGATAGACGTAAAAAATACAGAAGATCAGGAGCCAGGGCACCAGGAAAATATAACCCCACTTGCATTTCCTGGCCTCCGGCGCGCTCATGGGCGTGCCCAGGCGGACAGGCTTGCGCGAAGAAATCGATTTTGTCATAGGTCATTGGCCTTTCTTGCAGGATCGGCGCGGCTGCGCCGCGGGATAAAGAAGGGGGAGCGGCGGTCGCTCCCCCTTTGCCTCAAAGGTTTAGCCGTTGGCAGCCAGATAGTCCGAGATCACAGCATCGCCGGCGGCAGCCCAGTTTTCCACAAACTGCTCGGGCGTGATGTTCCCTACGAACAGATCCTGCTTCTGCACATAGAAGGTCTCGCGGAAGTCGCTCCAGAAAGGCTCCAGAATGCCGAAGGTGGAGTTGGCGTACTGTGCGCCGTAGGCGACAGCCCGCTCCATGATGGCGGTGATCTCCGGCGTCTCATAAGACACCTCAACGTCGGACATGATCGGCAGCTTGCCGGAAACCTGGATCAGCTTGGTGCGGGTCGCGGTATCCTTGAGCAGCAGGTCGATGACCAGCTTCGCATCCTCCTCATGGCCGTTGTTACCAAAGACGCAGTAGCCGTAGGAGCCCCAGCTGGTGGTCATGGGCGGCTCCCTGCCGTCGGGCGTGGGCAGGCAGACGGCGTCTTGCCTGAACTGCACGGCGGTCCCCTCCTCCTGGAGCGTATTGGTCCAGGACAGGTAGTTATACGCGGTGGGCTCAAAGAGCAGGCGGCCGGAGAAATAGAGGCTGTCCACATCCTCGTCGATCATGGAGGCCACGCCGTCGGGCACCAGGCCCTCGTCGATAAGCGTCTGGTACAGTTTCAGGACCTCTACGATCTTTTCCTTATTGGCGCCTTCGTTGATGACGGTGGCGGTGTGATCCTCATTGAGGATCTCCGCGCCATTGCCCAGGAACCAGCTGTAGTCCCAGGCGTCGCCGCTGCGGGAGCCGCCGTACAGCGCCACAGGATAAACCGAGGGATCTGCTGCCTTGGCCGCGCGGCAGGTATCCAGGAACTGCTCATAGGTCCAGGTCTCACGGTCCTCCGGGATCATATCGGCTACACCCAGGTCCTCAGCCAGGTCCATGTTGATCAGCAGGCAGTAGGGCGCGCCGCTGTGGGTCGCCACGTAGTAATTCCTGCCGTCCACCACACCCTCGGTCTGCTCGCCGAAGAACAGATCCTGATTGGCTTCCACAACATCTGTCAGGTCCACGGTCAGACCTGCGGTGATGGCAGGCGCGATGCGGGAATAGCCGTCACAATAGATGTCCGGAGTCGTACCGGTGGCGCAGGCCACGGTGAATTTCTCAGGTCCGGTGTCACCGGGCAGGACCTCTAGCTCCAGTGTGATCCAGGGATACGTCTCGTGGACCTGCTCCGCAAATGCCTCCCAAATGGGATCCACACCGGTCTCCGCAAAGTACCAGAAGGAGAGCGTCACAGGCTCCTTATCTTCACCGGTGTCTGCGCTGCCGTCGTCCTTCTTCTCGGGCGCCGCGGCGTCACCGCCGGCGCTGCCGCTGTCATTGGCGGCGAGCTGCTGCGGGATGGTGTCACCCTCGCTCTGGCCGCCGCAGGCGGCCATGCCTACTACCATGACCAGAGCCAGCAGCAATGCGATCACTTTTTTCATTTTTCTTACCTCCAAACTGTCTTTATGCCTCGGATCACTTACATTTATTATTCTAAAGGAATTCTGCGGTCCTACAATCCTCCGGTCCTGCAAAATAGTCAGCAAAAGCCCCCTGTTTTTTGCACTAAATACAGAGATTGCAGACTTTTGGTACTAAAATTTTCAGAAAAACTCCGTTGCTTCATCTAAAAATCACATATATTATACTTCTGTTTTGTTGCTTTTCCACAGAATTCTCCGGTTCATCCGTCTGTTCCCGCGGTTTGACTTTGTTCCGCGCTTCTTTTATAATTGGAGCAGCAGACAGGCAGCCGGCGCTTTTCCGGCGATAGGAGGTCCGATCCTCATGCGGAAGCTGATCACCCGAAAGGCCACTTCTTTTTCCTCCCAGCTCTTTTTATGTATTTTTTCCACTGCGTTTATCCTGCTGGCGGCGGGCCTGCTGGTGCTACGCTATTTTTCCGCGTCGGCGACGACCAAGGTCAACAACGTGATGATGGAGGAAAACCTCACCGTCACCGCCGGGAACCTCCAGGCCGCTCTGGACGAGGTGGATTATCTGGCAATGCTGACCTTTTCCCAGGCGGACGTGATGTCCACGCTGAAGAAGCCCTATGCCCGCCCCTCTGAGGAGTATACCACCATTATGCACGCGCTGACCACCGCCAGCACCTCCACCCACACCATCTCCAGCATCGGTCTCTGCGACAGCTGGGGCAATTACCTTTCCACCTACAGCTACTATCATTACGTCAATCCCGGCCAGTATTCGAACCTGGAGGAGTGCAAGCGCTACTTCGCCGGCATGGAGGATTACGCCACCAACGGCTTTCAGACCTGGTATTTCCTCCAGAAGGACCCCCTGTCCGGCCGCACGGCCTTTGTCAATACCCGCACGATCCACATGGGTCTGGCCGCACCGGACCCGCTGCTGGTGATGTACCTTTCGGAGACCAGCCTTTCGGAGATCTACCGCTTTTTAGGCGAGGACAGCCACATCATCTCTGCCTCCGGGCGGATCATCTCCGCGGTGAACAAGGCCCAGATCGGCCAATACGCCAGAGAGGAGCTGCGTGCCTGCGCCACAACGCAGAAGGGGCCTGTCAGTTTTTCCATCGGCGGCGAGCGTTACCACGCGGTCGCCCTGCCCGCCATTGACAGCTATCTGATTGTCCATTCCAATTCCGAGGTCTTTCGGGTCACCGGCCGTTTCAACAACGTCGTCACCATCTGCATCCTGATGCTGGGGCTGGTGCTCTCGGTGCTGTGGGCCAAGGTGATCTCCCGCACCATCACCCGGCCCCTGACCGCCTTGAAAAACGACATGGCCCAGGTCCGCACCGGCGATCTGACTGTCCGCAGCGCGGTGGACCGCCAGGATGAGGTGGGCTACCTCTGCAACAGCTTCAACTATATGATGGACACGCTGAACCAGCATCTCGAGCAGCGCGACCGCCAGCAGGCCATCGCCCGGGAGAACGAGCTGCAGCTGATGCAGGCCCAGATCAATCCCCATCTGCTCTATAATTCCCTGGATTCGGCGCTGTTCCTGCTCAACAGCGGCGATACGGCGCAGTCCATCCGCATCCTGGAGGAGCTGAGCCAATTTTTCAGGCTCTCCCTGCAGCGGGGCAACAAAATCGTGACCATCCGGCAGGCCATCGACCTGGTGGAGACCTATTTCAATTTGCAGAACGCCTGCCGCATGAAGGACTACCGCTTGCGCGTCAGCGGTGACCTGACGCTGATGGAAAGCAGGATCCTGCATATGTGCCTCCAGCCGATCGTGGAAAACTGTGTCCTGCACGGCCTTGAGGGGAATTTCTCAGACGGCACGGTGGACATCCGGCTCTCCGCCGACGGCGGCGATATCCTCATCCGCATTGAAGACAACGGCGTCGGGATGGACGCTAGCCAGCTGGCGGCGCTGCGGGAAAAACTGGAATCTCCGACGCCCACCAACGGCGGCTTTGGCCTCTGGAACGTGGCGCAGCGGCTCAAGATGTACTACGGCGCGGCGTATACGCTGCAAGTTGACAGCGAGTTCGGAGAGTTCACCGCGGTGACGCTGCGGATCCCCGCCGACTTCCCTGAAAGCACGGAGGGCCCCTTCTATGTATAACTTTATGATCGTTGACGATGACAAGCTCATCCGTGAGCGCCTCCTCTCTGTGATCCCCTCTAAAAAGCTAGGGCTGACGCTTTGCGGCGAAGCGGAAAACGGCGTCCAGGCGCTGGAGATCTTTCAGAGCTGCCACCCGCAGATCGTCATCATGGACGTCAATATCCCGATCATCAACGGCATCGACGCCGCCGCGGCCATGCTGGAGGAGGACCCGGACGTCAACGTGGTGATCGTCACCGGCCACGGCACCCTCCCCGCCGCCCAGGCGGCGCTGCGCAGCGGTGTGATCGACTTTCTTCTCAAGCCGGTCAATTCCGCCGAGCTGGCCGGAGTTTTGCGGAAAATCATCCAAAAGATCCAGGAGCAGGCGGGGCAGGCCCTGGAGCGCCAGCGGATGGAGTGCCTTCTGGAGCGCAGTATGCCCCTGCTCCGCAGCCGCTACTTCCTTTCCCTGATGAAAAAGCCGCCGGAGGAGATCGATCCGGCGGATTGCCGGCAGCGGCTTGCAGACTTCGGCATCACCGACCCCGGCGCCAACGTGTGCGTCTCACTGATCGTCTCCAACTACGAGACGCCCTCCATGGGCAAGCAGCTGTCCATGCAGAGCATCCTGGAGGAGGAGCTGGAAAAGCGGCTGGAGATCGCCGGCATCGGCTGCCTGTTCCTCTACGACATGATGCAGCGGATGATCCTGATCGCCTATGGTACGCAGAAGCAGCTGGGGATGATCCTGGAGCAGAAATTCTCCTCCGTGCGGGACAAGATGCGCTATGTCCACCGCCTGGATTTTCACGCCAGCATCGGCAGCGTAATCCCCGGCTTCCTCCGCCTGCGGGAGAGCTACCAGGACGCCGAGCGCGCCCTGGATTACTGGAATGTTTTGGGCAACAACAATATCGTCAACAGCAGCACGGTCAACAACATTGATCTGCCCAATGTCCAGGTCCCCTCCATCCGATACGGCGAGATCATGGACCTGCTGATCGCGGAAAACCTGGCGGATATCCGCAGCACCTTTGACGCCTACCTCAACCAGATCTCCTATATCCCGCAAAGCTCTATGCCCTACGTCCAGCGCAAGGCCATTGAGCTGACCGCCCTGCTGCTCTCCTGCGCCGACGAGCTGGGCGCGGAGCTGAATGCGCCGCTGAGCGAGCAGCCCATGGTCTACGTCCGCATTTTATCGGCAGAGCGTGTGCTAGACGTGCGGCGCATGGTGATAGACACCGCGGAGGCGGTGGTGGCCTGCATCCACAGCAAGCGCAAGGACAATAAAGCGCGCGCCCTGAGCAGCGCCAAGCAGTATGTTCTTCAAAATTTTACCAATCCAAATCTGGACCTATCCAGGGTCGCGGAGAGCGTCAACCTATCGCCCAACTATGTGGCGCAGCTGTTCAAGCGCTATGAGGACTGCAATTTCACCGAATACCTCAACCGCGTCCGCATCGACCGGGCCAAAAAGCTGCTGATGACCACCCATATGCGGGTCTACGAGGTGTCGGAAGCGGTGGGATATCAGAATTCCAAGTATTTCTTCCAGCTCTTCAAGCAGATCACCGGTATGCGCCCGCGGGAATTCTACGAGTCCTCTGTGGCATCCTCGCGGCCATAGCGCAAGCCCCCGCCACGGCAGGGGCTCGCTCAGGGCTTCCGCACCTCGGGCAGCGCGCCATAGGCCGCAGGCGTCGTGCCGAAGTATCGCCGGAAGGCCAGATAAAACGCGGACGCTGAGCGGTATCCGACCATTTCCGCCACCATTCCCACCGTCATCGCCGGGTCCCGCAGCAGACAGGCCGCCTGGTCCATACGGGCCTGAAGCAGCTTTTCCTGAAACGTCATTCCGTAGTACGTCCGCAGCACCCGGTGCAGCTGGCGCACCGATATGTGGAGCTGCGCCGCCAGCCGCGCCGCGCCGGCTTTCTCATCGTAATGCGTTTCAAAAAAGCTGTCGATGATGTCTGTCCGCACCGTCTCCGCGGTCTCCCGCGCCGGCGCGGTTCGGCCGTCCGGAATATGCAGCGCCCGCAGGATCAGCACCAGCAGCTGTGTCAAGGCCGCCTGCCGCAGCTCCGGGGCAAAGGCATCCGCCGCCTCGTCCAGCGCCGCGCGGCAGAGATCCGGCGCGGCCTCCGGCAGCGTCAGGAGCCGGTACGCCGGCACCGCCTGCCGCAGCGCACGCAGCAAGGGGCCTTCCGTGGCGGTGACGGTCAGGGAAAGCCGCTCAAAGCCGCCCGGGCAGGAGCGGGACTGGTGGTACTGCCCCGGCGCAATCAGCGCGCCCTGAAGCGCCTGCAAGTCATAGTGCCGGTCGCACACATCCATCTCGCAGCGCCCCCGCAGTATGAGGTGCAGCTCATACCCGGCGTTGCAATGGCGGTCCTCCCACCAGACGCGCCGCTGCGCCGCGTCCGCAGCCATGCGCAGCCGCACCGTATCCGCGCCCAGGCGGATCTCCATCATTTCCGGCCGCATCACAGGATCCGCCGCCCGGTGGTTTTACAGATACTCTGGAAGAGACCCATACAGAAGCTCCTTTCACGCGAGGGGGTGTTCCGGCTCTATGTTAACAGAGGGGCTTCACCTTGTCAACGGGCGGACCCTGCGGCGCCGCACCGGCGGGTGCATTCATTGCGCACTCAACAGCGTGACGCGATCATACAGAAGGGAATGTGAGAAACATGGAAAAGGACCTTTTTTCAATGGAGGGCAAAACAGTCGTGATTACCGGCGGCTGCGGCCATTTGGGACAGGCAATGGTAACCGCGCTGCTGGAATACGGCGCCAATGTGGCGGTGCTGGCGCGGTCGGACCGCCTGGGGGACGCCTATGTGCCCTGGCGGCAGGCCGGTAAGCTGGCGGTTTTCCCCGCGGACCTGCAAAAAACGGCAGATATCCAAAACGGGTTTGCGGCGGCGGAGGCCCGGTTTGGCGGCATCGATGTGCTGGTCAACTGTGCCGCCTACGGCGGCGGCGCCGGCGGCAGGAGCTGCGAATACCGGCTGGACCGGGTGCCGGACGACACCTGGAACGAGGGGCTGGACGGCACGTTGGGCGTGACCTTCCGCTGCACCAGGGAGGCGATCCCCTGCCTCGAGCGCCGCGGCGGCGGGAGCATCGTTAACGTGGCATCCATGTACGGCCTGATCTCTCCCGATTTTTCTGTGTACGGCGAGGGCATTCCCTGGAATCCGCCCACCTACGGAGCCGGCAAGGCCGGCGTACTGCAATTCACCCGTTACTGCGCGGCCGCACTGGCGCCGAAGCATATCCGCGTCAACAGCCTGACCCCGGGCGCCTTTCCGCAGCTTGGCCCCCATACGGATATGGCGTTCATTGGCCGGCTCCAGGAAAAGATCATGCTCAAGAGAACCGGCCGTGCCCAGGAGCTTTGCGGCGCACTGCTGCTGCTGTGCTCCGACGCCTCATCCTTTATCACAGCCGCCAATATTGTGGTGGACGGCGGCATGACGCAGTGGTAGCGGACCAGGGGAACTGTCATTGTGCCTCGATTTGGCAGATGTATTTTATGCGGGGATGCGCCCGGCTGTTTGCCGAAAAGTTTTTGAAAATTCGCTTTTGGGTAGTTTGAACTGCCGTATCAGGGTGAGAGGCAAAACTTCCACACGGGTGCGGTGGCGGATCTCCCGGTCGAGCCGTTCTATGACATTATTGGTGCGGATGCGCGTCCAGTGTTCGCCGGGAAAATCGCAGTAGGTCAGCGTCTCTTCAATACCATCTTCTGCCTTCCTGGCGGCTTCTTTCAGTTTCATGAAACGAAGTTCCCCCACTACGGCTTTTGCCTTCTACCGGGCAGTTTTTTGCTCTCCTGAGTATGGATCACCTTGAACATCTTGGCCACCAGCTTTACCTTGGAGTGAGGCGTTACCGAGAACACCTTGCGGTAAAAGTGGACGGTACAGCGCTGGTATTTGGCCTCCGGGAACCCAGGTTTCCAACTGGGTGAGGCTTAAATTTGTTGCCATGAACCTCAAAAAGCTGGCAGGATGGAAAGCCGGAAAGCGCTTTGCTCCTTCCTCCCCCACAGCTGCCTCGTATATTTTTTCCCTCTTTAGCTTTGCGGCCTGTCTGGTATTGAAGCCAGACAAGCCGTTTTTCGACAGGCTGAAGCGGGCAGCAATCATGATGATTGCTGCCCGCTTGTCCTGCTCTGAACGATTATTTTGTTGTTGTCCTTGTGCGGGGTAGCCCTTGTGATGCAGTTCCTTTTTTGACCCAGCCATATTGTAGCGCCGGACCGCCCGGTTTGCTAAGGAGGTCAGGCCCCGGCAAGATAACGGGAATTGATGCGGTCCCCAATGGTCTCGCCTTTGTCCGCAAAACTCAGCTTCACGACCATACCTCCGTCCAGATAGAAGTGATAGGTAATCCTTTGATGTTATCTCCGGATTTTCTCCCACTTCACACCGTGCATGCGGCTTCCATCGCACACGGCGTTCCACCGTTAGTGATACTCACAATCTATTACAATCTACCTTGTTCGTTTTTAGGGGGTGCGCTCTCCGAATTTCTCCTGAACTTGCTTTCAGGCGCAGAGCGTTCAGCTTTTCGATTTGCTTCTTATTGAGATTGCAGACCTCCAGGTAATAAGTAATCGTTTCAACCGTTTCTGCATGGACAAGCCGGCGTACCAGTTTATTTATCAGCTTGCTGTGGTCTACATTATCAAAGAATTCTTTGCATCAAACTCAACGACATAGCACAGTCTTGTATTCTGTATTAAGAACTCCGCTCTTGCGATGGCATTTTCAGCAGATCTGTTTGGGCGGACTCCATAACTGTTTTCGCTACCCATGTGTACTGCAGGTTGTAATAAAACGGACTGTATCAATAACCTCATCTGGCATCAGCCTTCCAATGTTACACCATCTGTTCCCGGAGTTTTGCTTCCGTCAGCGGATATCACACGCTCCGTTCATGACGGCTGTCTTCTATCCCTTCCAATACTTCCACCAAACCCATTTTCTTCATTGGTATACTGCCTTTTATCCCTAGCTTCCCTACAGTAGACCACATCCTTTTGACGGCTTCTGTTAATACTTTCTTTACTCATTCAATTACCGTGGGTATGCACACATTTGTATCACTTGCACTCGCCCCGGCCTCTCTGGGCGATCGTCATATTAGACCCAATGAGGTGAGCAGTATGGATGCCTATCTGATCTTTCTGCGCAAGTCCCGCCAGGACCGGGACCTGGAGCTGCAAACCGGGGCATTTTGATACACTGGCGCTGGCCAGGAGCCGCTGCGTCTGGTAGAGTCCGGCGGGATCAGCGCCGTCCTGGTTATCGAGGTCCCGCGTCTGGCCCACGGCAGCACGCGGGATCAAGGCCACGTTAGACTCCAGCAGGTAAATCAAGGCGGCACTGCTTAAATGGCCGATTTTACTTTTTGTGACGGATATAATCCACCAATTTTTTGAATCTTTTCGTGCACTCCTACGAAATTCGCAATATAAGATGAGATTTTCTGTTGTATTTTTGTAATTGATGTATAGTTCTCTTGTACTAATTTTAGAAGGAGGACTATACAATGGTTCCTACAAAATTACAAATCGTCGTTTCCATGGCGGTAGTTCGGGCCAGGGAGGCCGTCTGCTGGACGCAGACGGAAGCGTCGAAACGGCTGAAAATTCCCCAGCCGGACCTTGCGCGGATCGAATCGGCACTGTTGCTGCCGGACTTTCCCTTGGCAGTCAGGCTCTGTGAAACGCTCCACATCGACCTTGCTTCCTTTTACGACTGCGTGGAGGACGAAAAGTTCGAAGAGGCTAATAATAGGGAAGCGCGGCACGTGTACCGCTACCTTCCCATGCGGACTCTGCGCTTCCACCCGAACCTGGACCGGTACATCACGTTCGGCATCCTGGCAGAGGTGCACACCGGCCAGGCATGGCGCGCAGTCATGACTGTGCCGGACGTTTCCTGCGACGCCGGGCTTGTCTGGCAACTGACAGACCGATGCACGAAAGGTCAGCTCCACCCCCGGCAGCTTTCGGAAGTTGTTTTAAAAGAACTTCCATAATTTTCTAATTCAAGGCCGCAGACGCTCAAACGCGTCTGTGGCTTTGCATGTGCTGGGCAATTCTGATTACTTTCTTTGCAGGTCTGTGGAAAACCGGCGCGGTCAGCCTGGCCCTGCAGGTTTGCAATAAAGATGGAGTAAACACTTCTGCCTTGTCGCGTATACGACCAACTTGGACACTTATCGGCTTTGCAGTTCTCGGTTGCATATTGTCCTGTAATGAGGTCAAGGGAAATATAATCATCAGTTGCCCACAAAATGTTTTTGCGAGCTCTTCGGTCAAAAGCATGATGTCTAGAAGCTCTGCATCAAGCTTTCTTATTGATTCCTCAGTATAAATGGACAGGTATTCAGGAGTTCCTCCGCGCTGATGTCCCCTGAAGAATCCTGGATAGCAGCTGCTGTCCAGGATCCTGCGTCCAACTGTGGACTGCAAGAAAACCCATACTTCTCGGGTGGATTGGAGAATTGGATCGCGGGGATGTACCCGGTAATGCCCAGAAGCTCCACTCCCCGGTGGACAGCGCCAGTTTCATACCCTCGATCCAGAGCAAGCCGGTCCATCGGAACACCCATATTCTTTTGCCGCTCCAAATGCCGCAGGACCAGTAGGAGTTCCTTCTCGTTGGCGGCTTTTTGAACCCGGGCTGATTGGAAAGCTCTTCATCCACGGAATCAAGATAGCTCTGCATACTCTGTACAGCTTCTATTTTTACATCTCTTCGATCTGCCTTTTTCTTGATACATTGGCTGGAATATAGCTTCCATCCGTAGCCATGGCTTTTCCGTCGATGGGACCGCTGGCTATTCGCTACTTTGTCAGCAGGTCCTCTGACTTTGGCAAATTGTAGTTCTCTCCAACAGCTAACCCGCATTTACGCTTGACCTGAGAGATATTAAGAGAAGATATCTTCAACCCAAACCTCCCCCACACATAAGCCTTGATCTCCCCCTATGTCGTTCTGCTTTCCGCTGGGGTGACCTCCAGTTCGTCCAAGTCCAGCCCGACTCGGGTCGCATCATCCGGCTGTTGTTTGGACAGGCAAACAACCGTCTCCACGTGGGCGCAGCGGGGGAACATATCGACGGCACGGGCGGTCTGGGGTTGATAGGCGTGGGCTTGCAGGCGCGCAATGTCTCGGGCCATGGTCGCGGGATCGCAGGAAACGTAGACGATCCGCCGCGGGGCCATGGCCGCCATGGCCTCTATCACCTGCGGAGCCAGCCCCTTGCGGGGCGGGTCCACGAGGATGACCTCTGGCCGGATGCCCTCCTGGGCAAAACGCTGTGCGGCCTCACCCGCGTCGGCGCAGAGGAATTCCGCGTTTTCCACGCCGTTGCGCACCGCGTTCTTCCGGGCGTCAGCCACAGCGGACGCCACCGCCTCCACGCCGTAGACTCGCCCCGCGCGGCCCGCGGCGCAGAGAGTGATGGTGCCAGTACCGCAATAGAGGTCCAGGACCGTTTCCGTGCCATGGAGCTCCGCGAGATCCAGCGCTGTCTCGTATAAACGCTCGGCCTGGGCGCGGTTGACCTGGAAAAAGGAGCGGACGGACAGGCGGAAGCAAAGGCCGCAGAGTGTCTCCTTCAGATAATCCTGGCCCCAGAGCGTCACAAATTTCTCGCCCAGCACGGCGTTGCCCCGCCGGCGGTTCTCGTTCCAGATCAAGCCGCAGAGCTCCGGCACTGCCTGCCGCAGGGCCGCGGGGAGCGCCTGGGCCTGAACGGGCGGCGGGCCGTTGGCCACAACGCAGGCCAGGACCGCGCCGCTGCGGGCCGTGCGGACATAGATGTGGCGCACCAGGCCGGCGTGGTTTTTTTCGTCGTAGGCCGGGATGTTCCACAGGCGCATCCAGGCCAGGACGGCGTCCTTGACGGCATCGGCGGCGGGCGGCTGGATGAGGCAACGGGCCACTGGGAGGACCCGGTGGGTGCGGGCCTCGAAAAAGCCGGCGATGGGATCGTTCGGGCCGGGGGCCACGGGGTATTGGGCCTTGTTGCGGTAGCCGCGGCAGGTCTCGCCGCCCAGGATGGGCACCTCGCCCGGGTCCCAGCCGCCGATACGTGTGAGGGCGTCCCGGACGCGCTGGGCCTTCAGCCGCAGTTCCTCCTGGTACTCCATATGCCAGAAGGCGCAGCCGCCGCAGCGCTTGCCCAGGGGACAGGCCCGGGCGGTGCGGTGGGGAGAGACGGTATCTAGGCGCGTCAGGTGGGCATGGGCGGCGGTGCGGCCCACATGGTCGATCTGCGCGAGGCCGGCTTCACCGGCGATGGCGTCCCGGACAAATACGGCCATGCCGTCCGGCGCGCGGGCAACGCCCCAGCCCTCGCTGGTGTAGCCGGTAATCTCTATGGGGATGGTGTCGTTCCGTTTCACGCAGCAATATCCTCCAGCTGGCTCCAGGGGATGGCAAAGACGGCGGCGCCGGCGCCCAGCTCATTTTCCTGGTAGAACACCACGTAGGCGTCCTCGGTGACGTAGAAATGCTCCTTCCGCAGGGCGCGCAGGGCCATGTCCTCCCACTGGGCGAAATAATTCTGGTCGTGGTAGGGATCCTCGCTGATCTGCTGCCGGACGCATTCCGCCAGGCGCGCCATGTAGATCTCCTCTGGCACGGCAAAGAAATTGTCCGCGGTCATCAGTCCGCCGGTGAGGCAGTCAAAGGTCTCGCCGTAATAGGTGACCGTACGAAGGCCCGTGTCGTCGCCGAAGACGGTGACGGTGCGGGCAATGGAAATTATTTGATCGAACCGCGCCAGCTCGTTTTCGGCGGTGACGGTGTAATGGTACTGACCATTTTCTGTCAGCTCCATGACCTCGCCGGTGCAGAGATCGTTGAGCTTCTCAAATACATTTTGGTAGTAAGCGTTGATGATCTGATCGGCCTGCTCCGAGCCAGTGTGTACGCTCAGGCCGGTGGGGTAGAGGGTCACCGCCGCCGCCCCGTTCCCGCTATGGAACTCGCTGGCAGTATCCGTGGCAAGCAAAATAGGCTGCGATACCTCCAGCGGTTCTTCCTGCTCCTCCGGCGGCGTGATCGGTTCCTCCGGAGGCTCTGCCGGAGCGGACGGTTCCGCCGGTTCCGCAGGTTCTGCCGGCGGCTCTGGCTGTGCAGTGGCAGGCAGCTCCGTGGACTGCTCCGGTTCGGCGGGGCTTGTGGGCGTCTGCTGGCAGGCGGTGAGGCTGCACAGCAGCAAAGCGGCAAGAAGCGCCGCGATCCATCGTTTCATTTCGCATTCCTCCTGTTCCTATCCTACCATATTTTCCATGCGGCGTAAAGCCCTCCTTGCGCGCCGTGGCCTCTTGCCGTATACTATAAATACAGAAATAGGGAAGGGGAGCTGGACATGCTTTCGTATACGCGCTGCACCCTTTGCCCCCGCGGCTGCGGGGTGGACCGGACGGCGGGGCAGGTGGGCTTCTGCCGGATGCCGGGTCAGGTGCGTGCCGCACGAGCGGCGGCACATTACTGGGAGGAACCTTTGATCTCGGGGAGCTTCGGCTCAGGGGCGGTGTTCTTTTCCGGGTGCACGCTGCGGTGCGTCTACTGCCAGAACGCGGAGCTTTCCCACGGCGGCTTCGGTGAGACGCTGGACAGCAGGCGCCTGCGGGTGATTTTCGAGCGGCTGGTGGATGAGGGCGTACAGAATATCAATCTGGTGACGCCCACCCACTTTCTGCCGGATATTCTGCCGGCCCTGCGGCCCAGACTCCCAGTGCCGGTGGTGTATAACTGCGGCGGTTACGAGTCCGTGGAAACCCTGCGGGCGCTGGAGGGGTATGTGGACGTTTATCTGCCGGACTTCAAGTACAGTGATGCTGCCCTGGCGGCCCGCCTCTCCGGCGCGGCAGACTACCCGGCGGCCTGCGCGGCGGCCATTGCGGAGATGTACCGGCAGGCTGGGCCGTACCGCGTGGAGGACGGACAGCTGGTACGTGGACTTCTGGTGCGGCATTTGGTCCTGCCGGGATATGTGGACAACTCCCTGGGCGTGGTGGACTGGTTTGCCGATCATTTTGCTCCCGGCGAAGCGCTGTTTTCCCTGATGGCCCAGTATACGCCCATGGAGCGCGCCCGGACGCTGCCGCCGCTGGACCGTGTTGTCTTAGAGGATGAATACGCGGCTGTGCGCAGCTGGATGGACCTGCGCGGCGTTTGTGACGGCTTTGTGCAGGACTTCACGGCGGCGGTGCGCGACTTTATACCTGCCTTTGATCTGACGGGTCTTTAAAATTCCTCAAACAAATGTTTGCTTTTTTACTGTAAATGTGTTATACTCGTTGTAAGACCGGAAAGGAGGGCGCGCAATGCCCAGGACCAGCACGAAGCAGGGAGAAATTCTGGCCTTTCTGCGCCAGTACAGCCGGCGCAACGGCTACGCGCCCTCTGTCCGAGAGATTTGCGCGGCGGTGGGGCTGAAATCCACGGCCTCGGTGCACTATCACCTCAGTGAGCTGAAGCGCCAGGGCCTGATCGAGATGGATGAGAACAAAAACCGTTCCATCACCTTGCCTGGCTTTGTGGAGCAGGAGCCCGCTGCGGATCGGATTCCGATTCTCGGCGTTGTGACGGCGGGTCTCCCGATCCTGGCGGTGGAAAATATTGAGGGCTACCTGCCCTGGACGTCGGGAGAGACGGATTTGTTTGCTCTGCGGGTCCGCGGGGAATCCATGATCGGCGCCGGCATCCTGGACGGTGACGTGGTAGTGGTGCGTCCGCAGCAAACCGCGGTCAACGGCGATATTGTGGTGGCGCTTTTGGAGGACGAGGCGACGGTGAAGCGCTTCTATCGCAGCGGTGATACGGTCTGCCTCCTGCCCGAGAATCCGGATTATCCGATTTTGGATGGCCGCTTTGCGTCAATTCTGGGGCGGGTGAAGGCTGTGGTGCGGACTTATTAGGCATTTCGCCGCCAAATGCTTGACTTTTCGGAACTTTTTTGCTATGATGAACACAGTTTCTGCCTCTGGTGGAGCTGTGTTTTTTGTTTCACGTGAAACATTGGAAAGGGGAGAGCCGCATGAGAGTGATTCGCCGCCTGGCGCTCCTGGGGATGACAGGCCTGCTGGCTGCAGCCATGTCACTGCCCTCGACAGCGACGATCTACTACGATGTGCGCACCACCGATTGGTTTGCCCCTGCGGCGGGCTTTGTGGTCAATACCGGGCTGTTTACCGGCATGACACCGGGCTATTTTGCCCCCAGCGAGACGATGTCCCGCGGCATGTTCTACACTGTACTCAGCCGCGCCGCCGGCATACAGGCGGACAACAGCGTCGCCACCAATCTGGTCGATGTGCCGGCAGGGACGTGGTACACCGGTGCTGTGATTTGGGCCATGATCAGCGGGCTGACAGAATGTGCATCCAATGACCTCTTCGGCGCCTACGAGCCGGTGAGCCGTGCAGAGCTGTGCCGGACGCTGGCGCGCTATGACCGTCTGACGGGCAGCCTGGCGCTGCCGGCAGCGGGCACGGCGACCTTCCCGGATTTGGGCGGCGTGGATGAGGAGACCAGCGCAGCCATCGCTTCCTGTCAGGCAGCGGGTGTGGTGCAGGGTCACAACACCGGCCTCTTTGATCCCCATGGCACAGCCACGCGGGCGGAGGTTGCACAAATGCTGCACAACTTCTTCACACTCCCGCAGCTGCCGCCGCTCCCGACGTCTGCACAGCAGCTGGTACCCTGGGACACCATCAACGGCTGGGAAGGAACTTTAGAGGGAGATTTCCCCTTAGCTGACGCGGACCAGGTCAGCGCAGAAATGGCCATCACCCTCAACTGCCGCATTCTCCAGGAGAACCACCCCAGAACATTGGCTCCATCGGGCACCACGCTGGATGATGACCCCAAGCACGTGACGAACTACGGAACCGAGGGAACCATCGACTGTGTTCACGTCTCGACTGTGCTGCACAACCGCAACAACGATGTGGACGCCGGCGTTGCACTGAACGGACGCCAGGAATACTATGGCTACGTTTTGCAGGTGGACGGCGTTCTGGCCCAGGACCGCTGGCACGCGGCAGCAGAGGAGACCGGCAAGGACATCTGGCAATGCACCTGGTGGGTATGGGGACGCGCCTCACAATATATGGAACTGGCCTACGGGCTGGATCTGGAGACGGTCTGCGGCGGCACGAACAATTTCGGCCATGCCTGGCGCTATTATAATGGACTCAAGCCCTATTTTCTAAGTGATTGGACGCCCTCAGCGAATTCCATTGTCTCCTGGGATTCCTCCACCTATGGCCATGTAGCCTATGTGGAAGCGGTGGATGACAATGGCATCTGGGTCTCCATGGCTGACAGCGGCCATGCCTGGCGGGGCGTGACGTACATACCCAAGGGCGATGATCCCGACAATCCCTATCACCTTTACTGGTACCCCGACGAGCAGTTCAACGGCTTTAACCACCTGGATTTTGCCGCCGACGGGACGCCCATCGGATAGCGACCCACGGTCCTCCGCTTCGGCGGGGGACCTTTTGTTTCACGTGAAACAAAAACAGGCAAATCATTTGTTTTTGGTTGAAATTCCGCAAATATGTGATATAATGTCAAAGGCGCGTGCTCTGCGCCGAACTCACAGAAGAAAGGAGCGGCCTATGGGAACCATCCTCTCCATCGTCAATCAAAAAGGCGGCGTCGGCAAGACCACCACCGCCGTCAATCTCACAGCCGCCCTCACCGAGCAGGGCAGGCGGGTCCTGCTCTGCGATTTTGACCCCCAGGCCAACGCCACCTCAGGTCTAGGGGTGGACAAGGATCAGGTGCGTGCCAGCACCTATGATCTGGTCATCAACGGCGCCGATCCACGCACAGCTGTGGTCCATACAAAATTCGGCGACCTCCTGCCCTCGTCACCGGCGCTGTCCGGCGCAGGTGTGGAGCTGGTGGGGGTCGGAGACCGGGAGCATCAGCTCCGCCGGGTGCTGCAAGGTCTGCGGACGGACTACGACTATCTCTTTGTGGACTGCCCGCCGTCCCTGGAACTGCTGACCCTCAACGCCCTGTGCGCCGCCGACCGGATTTTGATTCCCGTACAGTGCGAATACTACGCCCTGGAGGGTCTGCGCGACCTGATGACCAGCCTGCGGGCCGTCAAACGGGGCCTCAACCCTCGGCTGGACATCTTTGGCGTGCTGCTGACCATGTTCGACGGACGGACCAACCTCTCCATGCAGGTGGCGGAAGAGGTGCGCCGGTTTTTCCCTGGGAAGGTGTTCTCAGCGGTGATTCCCCGCAACGTGCGCCTCTCAGAGGCCCCCAGCCACGGGCTCCCGGTGCTGGCCTATGATCGATACAGCCGCGGCGCGGAGTGCTATCTGGCGCTGGCGGCGGAAATTCTCCGGAAGGAGGCGGTGTGATGCCCGCGCAGAAGGGACTGGGCAAGGGCCTGGGGGCACTGTTTGGCGATATGAGTCCGGCAGTCCAGGGAGAAAGCCCAAATTTACAGCTCCCAATTCAAAAAATTGAACCAAATCCGTTGCAGCCCCGCAAGAACTTTGACGAGGAAGAATTACAGGCCCTGGCTGACTCCATTGGTCAGCACGGTGTTTTGCAGCCTCTGGCAGTACGGCGGAGGGAAAACGGCTTTTATCAGATCATCGCCGGCGAGCGCCGCTGGCGAGCCGCACGTTTGGCAGGCCTCACGGAAATCCCAGCGGTTGTGCTGGATGTGGACGACAAGACGGCGGCGGAGCTGGCGCTGATTGAAAATCTCCAGCGCCAGGATCTAAACCCGGTGGAGGAGGCCATGGGCTACCGCCGCCTGCTGGATGAGTACGGCATGACCCAGGAGCAGGCCGCAGAGCGCGTAGGCAAATCCCGCCCGGCCGTAGCCAACGCCCTGCGGCTGCTGACCCTGCCGGAGGAGATCCTCACGCTGCTGGCACAGGGGAAGCTCAGCGCAGGACACGCCCGGGCAGTGCTGACACTCAAGGAGCCGGAAAAGCAGCTGGCCGCGGCGCAAAAAATTTACGCCCTGGAGCTGTCCGTCCGTCAGGCGGAGCTGATGTGCCGCTCCATGTCCAAGGAAAAGGCCGAAAAGCCGCCCAAGGAGGTACTGGAGGTGGACTATATCGCCGAATGCGAACAGTCCCTGTCCCGCCGCCTCGGCCGCGGCGTCAAGATCATCAACGGAAAGCGCAAGGGCCATCTGGACCTGGAATTCTACGGACCGGATGACCTGCAGCAGCTGCTGGACCTTCTGGAGCAGCTGCGGCACAAGGAGGACTGACCATGAGCGAAGAACTCAAGAATGCACAGGAGGAGGACAAGACGGCACTGTCCACCGGCAAACGCAACGCACTGCTGCGCTATATGGCAATCCTGTTCGGCGTAGCGTTTTTGCTGGTCCTGCTGTCGTTTCTGATTCAGATGCGGGATTCCCGGGATACCATCTCGGACCTCCACGAGTCCAACGCCAGCGCCCTGCAAAACGCCCTGCAATTGCAGGAGGAAAACCAGGCCCTCACCGCCGCCAACGCCGAGCTCACTGAGAGAATTTCCGACCTGGAGGCCGAAGCTGAGTCAGTGTCCGCATCCTATACCGGCCGCCTGGAGGACCTGGAATCCCAGATCGCCCAGGCCAAGACTCGCCAGGAGGAGGCCGAGGCGGAGAGCCAGGCAACCCTGACCAACACCCAGGCCGCCTATGACCTGCTGGTCACGGCCCAGGCCGCCAGCGCCAGAAGGGACCGCGCCGCCCTCACCACCGCGCTGGAGAACCTGGCGCCGCAGCTGACGCTGCTCTCACCAGCGGCACAGATCCAATACAACGAACTGCGCAACAGCCTAACGGCGGAGGAAGTCCCGCCGGAGGCCAATGAAGAAAATCAGGAGGGAAAACCGTGATCGATATCAAGCGCATCAAAGACGATCCTGAAGCCGTCAAGGCCGGCCTGCGGGCCAAGGAGGTAGACTGCGACGCCCAGGTGGACCGCATTCTGGAGCTGGACGCCGCCCGTCGCGCCGCCATCGCCGAAACAGAGGCTATGAAGGCCGAGCAGAACAAGGTCTCCAAGGAAATTCCCAAGCTGAAAAAAGCAGGGGAGGATGTTGCCCCGATTTTTGCGAAAATGGCGGAGCTCAAGGGGAAAATTGCCCAAAATGACGGCAAGCTCACCGAAATCGAGGCAGAGTACCGCACCCTGATGCTGAGCCTGCCCAACCTCCCCGACCCGGACCTCGCCGCCGGCGGCAAGGAGCACAACGAGCCGCTGCGCTACTACGGCGAACCGCACAAATTTGATTTCCAGCCGCAGCACCATGTGGACCTGTGCACCAGCCTGGGCCTCATCGACTACGAGCGCGGTGTCAAAGCAGCCGGCACCGGCTTCTGGATGTACCGCGGCATGGGCGCGCGGCTGGAGTGGGCACTGCTGAACTACTTCATGGACGAGCACCTCAAGGACGGCTACGAGATGGTCATGCTGCCGCTGGTGCTGGAATACAAATGCGGCGAGACCGCCGGTCAGTTCCCCAAATTTGCAGACGAGGTCTACAAAATCGAGAATCCCACCGATGAACGGATACATTTCATGCTGCCCACCGCCGAAACGGCCCTGGCCTCGCTGCACCGGGACGAGATCCTCACCGAGGCGGCGCTGCCCCGGAAATATTTCGCCTATACGCCCTGCTTCCGCCGGGAGGCCGGCTCCCACCGGGCTGACGAGCGCGGTATGGTCCGGGGGCATCAATTCAATAAGATCGAGATGTTCCAGTACACCACGCCAGAAGGCTCTGACGCCGCCTTTGAGGAACTGGTGGGCAAAGCCGAGCGGCTGGTCAGCGGCCTGGGCTTTCACTTCCGCACGGTGAAGCTGGCGGCAGGCGACTGTTCGGCTTCCATGGCGCGGACCTATGACATCGAGATTCAAATCCCCTCCATGAATGGCTACAAGGAGGTCTCTTCAGTGTCCAACGCCCGAGACTACCAGGCGCGGCGAGGCAACATCCGCTTCCGCCGGGAGACTGGCGGAAGGACAGAGTTCGTCCACACCCTCAACGGCTCCGGCCTCGCTACCTCGCGCATCTTTCCCGCCATGGTCGAGCAGAACCAACGGGCTGACGGCAGCGTTGTCATACCGGAGGTCCTGCGAAAGTACCTGGGCGGCCTGGAAATACTGGAAAAGAAATAAGCACACACGCCGGACCTGTTTCAAAGGTCCGGCGCTTTTCTAAAAAGTATGGAAAGTACACTTGACATTTTAATGGCACTGTGCTATTCTAAGAATGTAAAGTAAACTTTCCACTTTAAGGAGGCTGATATGAAAAATCAACTGGAAGCCATCCGTAAAGCCCGCGGCATCACCCAGGAGGAGCTGGCCGATGCACTGGCGGTATCCCGCCAGACCATCAGCTCACTGGAAAAGGGGCGGTACAATCCCTCCATCCTGCTGGCGTACAAGCTGGCGCGATATTTCGGCGTTACCATCGAGGACATTTTTATCTACGAGGAGGCAATCACATGAGAAGAAAAACGAAAGCCTATCTGGCCCTGGCTGTCGGCGGGCTGGCGGTCCTGGCAGCAGCGGTGCTGCTGCGCACCCGGGTGGCGGACCTGCTCCACGGCGTGCTGACCGGTGCAGGCTGCGGCGTGTCAGCACTGGGCCTCTCCCGGTTTCTGGGCTGCCGGGTGGAGGAAAAACATCCTGCATATCAGAAAGCCAACGAAATCGAACAGACCGATGAGCGCAACATCGCCATCCGCCGCCGCGCCAGGGCGCTGTCCGGAACGATCCTGCAATGGCTGATTATGACCACCGCCTGGATCGCGATCCTGCTGGACGCACCGCTGTGGGTCACATTGGCACTGGTGGGGGCGTTCCTGACCAAAACGCTGCTGGAAACCATCCTGACCGTGCATTACCAAAAGGTGATGTAAGCGTCCGGCGGTTGACATTTCCGGGGATCGCCTGTATAATAGAGAAAATTAGTTTTTTCAGAAACAATTTTCAGAAAGAAGGCATTCCATGATCCCAAAATTACTCGTCTGCTTTTTTGCCGGCATGGGGGCGGGCCTGGGCACCGGCTTTGCAGGCATGAGCGCCGCGGCGGTCATCAGTCCCATGCTCATCACCTTCCTGCACGTCCCGGCCTACGAGGCCGTGGGCATCGCCCTGGCCTCAGACGTACTGGCCAGCGCCGTGTCAGCCTACACCTACGGCAAAAACAAGAACCTGGACGTGAAAAACGGCGCGCTGATGATGGCTGCCGTCCTGCTGTTCACACTGGTGGGCAGCTACGTCTCCAAGCTGGTGCCCAACACCACCATGGGCAGCTTCTCCACGGTAATGACACTGCTGCTGGGCATCAAGTTCATCGTCCGCCCGGTGATGACCACCAAGGAGTCCATGGCGCAGGTCTCCCGCCGGCGGCAGATCGTCCAATCCCTGCTCAGCGGCGTACTGGTAGGCTTCATCTGCGGCTTCATCGGCGCCGGCGGCGGGATGATGATGCTTCTGATCCTGACCTCCGTCCTCCACTACGAGCTGAAAACCGCCGTAGGTACCAGCGTGTTTATCATGAGCTTCACCGCCCTCACCGGAGCCGTCTCCCACTTCGTCCTGGGCGGCGCGCCGGACTGGGTGCTGCTGGGACTGTGCGTCGTGTTTACGCTGCTTTGGGCCCGCGTAGCCGCCCGCTTTGCCAACCGCGCACCGGCCAAAACTCTCAATCGGGCGACCGGCGTGATCCTGGCAGTATTGGGGGGAATAATCCTGGCTGTCTCCAAACTGAACCCATAATAAATATTCTTTCTGATCCTTTCAATAAGACCAGTTTCCGTGATATACTCAGCCCAACAAAAGAAAGAAGGGATATCATGGAACACCCCATCCGTAAAATTGTCATGGCGGCCCTGTTTGCCGCGCTGTGCTGCGCGGCCACCATGGTCATCCAAATCCCATCGCCCATGCAGGGCTATGTGAACCTGGGGGACTGCGTCGTGCTGCTCAGCGGCTGGATGCTGGGTCCCTGGTACGGACTGGCGGCGGCGGGCATCGGCTCAGCAATGGCCGACGTGCTGCTCAGCTATGCTCACTATGCCCCCGGCACACTGGTTATCAAGGGCCTGATGGCCCTGGTATGCGGCCTGCTGGCGGCACGGCGCACCGAGGGCGGCTTTGTCCGCCGGGTGATCAGCGGCGCGGCGGCGGAGGTCCTGATGGTAGCCGGGTACTTCGGCTACGCCTGCCTCCTCCTGGGCAAGGGCTTGGCAGCGGCGGCCAGTATTCCCGGAAACCTGTTCCAGGGCGCGGTGGGCGTCACAGCGGCGGTAGTGCTGTACGGCATGCTGGAGAAATCCGGTTCCCTCCGTTATTTCAGAAAGGTGGGACTTCATTCATGAGCGAATCCATGGAAAACCTGCGCCAGCAGGCGGCGGCGGCCGTCCGGGAGCTGTGCGAAAAGGCAAAGCTGCGTCCTGGCCAGACCGTAGTAGTGGGCTGCTCCACCAGCGAGGTGCGGGGAAGCAAAATCGGCTCCGACTCGGCCCCGGAGACGGGAAAACTGCTGGTGGAGGTCATCTCTGCCGAGCTGGAATCCCGGGGGCTCTACCTGGCCGCGCAGTGCTGTGAGCATCTGAACCGCTGCATCATTACCGAGCGCGCGGCGGTCCCCGGCCTGGACATCGTCAATGTCGTGCCGCAGCCCAAGGCCGGCGGCTCCTTTGCCACGGCGGCCTACGCTCATTTTCAGGACCCGGTGGCTGTGGAGTCCATCCACGCCGACGCCGGCCTGGACATCGGCGGAACGCTGATCGGCATGCACCTGAAGCAGGTGGCTGTTCCGGTGCGCTTGGAGATCAAGAAAATCGGCGAGGCCATTCTGCTCGCCGCCCGGACCCGCCCCAAATTCATTGGCGGCACGCGGGCGCATTACGACGAAAGCCTCCTGTAGAACCCGAAGCAGCTTTCGGCAGCCTTTTTCCAAAGGCCGCGGACGCAGGGCGGCGCATTGCTGGGTTTGAGCGAAGCCCAAAAAAAAACGGTCATTCTCTTTCGAGAATGACCGTTTTTCACGCACACTAAAACCGCCTGCTCTCCGCCACCGCCAGCTGATCGCAACGGTTGTTCTGCGGCGTGTCGGCATGGCCCTTGACCCAGTGGAGATGTACCGTGTGACGGTCCAGCTGCTCCAAAAGCGCCACCCAAAGATCGACATTCAGCGCCGGCTTCTTGTCCTTTTTCACCCAGCCGTTCCGCTTCCAGTTGTAGACCCAGCCCTTCTCCAGCGCGTCAATAAGGTACTTGGAATCACTGTATAATTCCACCTCACACCGCTGGTTCAGCGCCCGCAGTCCCTCAATGGCGGCGGTCAGCTCCATGCGGTTGTTGGTGGTCTCCGGCGCGCCGCCGGACAACTCCTTCACCGCCGCTCCGTATTCCAGCACAGCCGCCCAGCCACCGGGTCCTGGGTTGCCGCTGCACGCGCCGTCGGTATAAATGGTCACCTGCTTCATGCCGCAGCCCTCACCGATACCGCCGCGCCTCGGCGTCGTACTCCTCCCGGGTCAGCAGCCCGGCCTCATACAGCCGCTTGGCGTTTGCCAGCCGCCTCTGATTATCGGAGGGAGCCACCGTCCGGGCGTACTGCTTCTGCACCGGCTTCGGCGCCTCAAAGTGGCGGTGCTTTTCCGGGTTGGGGCAGGGCTTTGCCGGCGGCGGCACAGCCTTTCGGGGCGCCGGCTTATCACCGGACATCCGCCGCGTCACCGCCCAGATCACCAGGATCGCCGCCGCCAGCAGGATCAATATAAAGCCGCCGGTCTGCGCCCCGGAGGAGCTGAGTATGGTCCCCAGAACAACCATACCCGCGCAAATACCCAGCAGCGAACCGCCGCTGCCCTTTGTCTGCTTGGAATCCCAGCCGCTGGCCATAGCCGCAGCCTCCTTTCGCTTTCTCTGGTTCTGATATCCCGCGTACAGCGACCAGCCGGAGGCCGCAAGCAGGATCGGACCAAAAACCAATTTTTCATCAGCAGAAGGATCAGCCCCATGAACAGCAGAATACTGCAAAGCAAAACAAACAACTGTCCGGCGGGGCTTTTGGTGCCCTTCTCATTCCATTCCCTCTGCCAGTTATACATATTCTGAGGATCCAACACGGTATACCACCTGTCTTTACTCCGGTTCCTCCTCCTCGCGCTCCACACGCTCAATGGAGATCACACGATTGCCGCCGTCCAGACGCATGACAATGACGCCCTGGGTGTCGCGGCGGTAGATGTTGATATCCGAGGCGGCCATGCGGATGATAACGCCGCCATCCTCGATGAGCATCACGTCGTCCTCGTCGCCCACCACCCGGACACCGGCTACGGGGCCGGTCTTGTCGGTGAGGTGGTACGCCTTGAGGCCCTTGCCGCCGCGCTTCTGCGGCTGACGGGAGCCGTCCTCGGCCAAGCGGAGGTAATCCTCCACCGGCGTGCGCTTGCCGAAGCCGTTCTCTGTGACAGCCAGCAGCTGCTTACCCTCCTGATACAGCTCCGCGCCGATCACACTGTCACCCTCGTCCAGGCGGATGCCCCGGACGCCTAGGGCGTCGCGGCCCATGGTGCGCACGTCGGTCTCATCGAAGCACAGCGCCATGCCGCAGCGGGTGCAGATGAGGATGCGATCCTTGCCGGTGGTCTTGAGCACAGAGATCAGCTCGTCGCCCTCGTCCAGAGTCAAGGCGCGGATACCCGCCCTGCGGGCGGTGTGCAGGATGTCCAGGGCCAGACGCTTGACCGTTCCGTTCCTTGTGACCATCATCAGCAGACTGTCGTCGCCAAACTCCCGGGTGGGCACCATGGCCGTCACCTTCTCCCCCGGCTCCAGTGGCAGGACATTGACAATGGCCGTGCCGCGGGCGGTACGGCTGGCCTCGGGAATGCGGTAGCCCTTTCGGCGGTGAACCCTGCCAGTGTTGGTGAAGAACAGGAGATAATCATGGGTAGAGGCGATAAAGAGGCTGCGCACATAGTCCTCCTCCTTCAGGCTCTGGGCGCTGACGCCCCGGCCGCCCCGCCGCTGCGAGCGGTAGGTAGAGGCCGGCAATCTTTTGATGTAGCCCTGGTGGGAGAGGGTATAGCAGCAATCCTCCTCCTCAATCAGGTCCTCAATGTCAATCTCGTCCTCCACGTCCTGAATCTCCGTCAGGCGGTCATCGCCGTATCTGTCGCGGATCTCGACCAGCTCCCGCTTCAAAACACTCCGCCGCAGCTCAGCATTGGCCAGCAGATCCTGGAAATAGGCGATGCGCTCCTCCAGCTCCTTGTATTCCGCCTCCAGCTTCTCCCGGTTGAGTCCTTGTAGCGCGATCAGGCGCATGTCGCAGATTGCCTGCGCCTGTACGTCATCCAAGCCGAAGCGCTCCATCAGGTTCTGCTTGGCGTTGTCATAGCTGGAGCGGATGATCCGGATGACCTCGTCAATGTGGTCCTGGGCGATCAGCAGGCCCTCCAGCAGATGCGCCCGTTCCTGAGCCTTGCGCAGGTCGAAGCGCGTCCTCCGGACGATGATCTCCTCCTGATAGGCCAGGTACTCGTCGAGGATATGGCGCAGGGAGAGGATTTTCGGCTGGCTCTGGTTCTGCACCAGGGCCAGCATATTGATGGCAAAGGAGCTTTGCAGCTGCGTCTGGGCGAAGAGCCGGTTAAGGACCACCTGAGGATTCGCGTCCTTTTTCAGCTCAATGACCACGCGCATACCGTTGCGGTCGGACTCGTCGCGGATATCGGAGATGCCGTCCAGACGCTTGTCCTCCACCTGGTCGGCCATGTTTTTGATGAGCATCCGCTTGTTGACCTGATAGGGAATTTCCGTCACAATGATCCGTGTCCGGTCCTTGCCGAACTCCTCAAACTCCGTCCTGGCGCGGACCACCACCCGGCCCCGGCCCGTGGCATATGCCGCGCGGATACCGCTGCGGCCCATGATGATGCCGCCGGTGGGAAAGTCCGGCCCGTGGACGTGCTCCAGCAGGTCGATCAGCTCCGCCTCAGGGTTGTCCAGCACCTCCACCGCGGCGTCGATGACCTCCCGGAGGTTGTGGGGCGGAATATTGGTGGCCATGCCCACAGCGATGCCGGAGGAGCCGTTGACCAGCAGATTGGGAAAGCGCGAGGGCAGCACCCGCGGCTCTTTCCGGCTCTCGTCGAAGTTGGGGTCCCAGTCCACGGTCTCCTTGTCAATGTCCCGCAGCATTTCCGCAGCGATGCGGTCCAGACGCGCTTCGGTGTAGCGGTAGGCGGCCGGGGGGTCACCATCCACGGAGCCGAAGTTGCCGTGGCCCTCCACCAGGGGATAGCGCATGGAAAAATCCTGAGCCAGCCGCACCAGCGCGTCATAGACTGAGCCGTCTCCGTGGGGATGGTACCGGCCCAGCACGTCGCCCACGCAGGTGGCGGATTTTTTAAAGGGCTTGTCATGGGTAAGGTTATCCTCATACATGGCGTAGAGGATGCGCCGGTGGACGGGCTTGAGCCCGTCGCGCACATCCGGCAGCGCCCGCCCCACGATCACCGACATGGCGTATTCGATATAGGAATTCTCCATCTCCTGCACCAGAGGCGACGTCACGATGGTCTGATCCGGGTAGCGGATTTCCTCGGGATCATACTGTGGTTTTTTGCTCATTGATTTGCCTTCCTTTTCTAGCAGGGCGGTTTAATAATCCAAGTTCACCGCGTACTTCGCGTTTTTCTCAATAAACTCCTTCCGCGGCTCCACCTTTTCCCCCATGAGGATGGTAAAGGTCTCATCGGCCTTCACCGCATCGTCCAGGCTGATGCGCTTGAGGGTGCGGGTAGTGGGGTCCATGGTGGTCTCCCACAGCTCGTGGGGGTTCATCTCACCCAGGCCCTTGAAGCGGTTGATATCCACCTTGGCATTGGAGTTGTCGCCGCGCAGCTCCGCGGAGATGATATCACGCTCCTCCTCGGAGAAGGCCACCCGCTGCTGCTTGCCCCGGACCAGCTTGAAGAGGGGCGGCACCGCCGCGTAAACATAGCCTTGCTCGATCAGCGGCCGCATGAAGCGGAAAAAGAACGTCAAAAGAAGCGTCCGGATATGGCTGCCGTCCACATCGGCATCCGCCATGATGATGACCTTGTGATACCGGAGCTTTTCCAGATCAAAATCGTCCCCAATGCCGGCGCCCAGGGCGGTGATCACCGGCTGGAGCTTGTCGTTGCCGTAGACCTTATCGGCCCTGGCCTTTTCCACGTTGAGCATCTTGCCCCACAGCGGCAGGATGGCCTGGAATCTCGAGTCCCGCCCCTGTGTGGCGGAGCCGCCGGCGCTGTCTCCCTCGACGATGTAGATCTCTGTCAGCTCAGGGTTCCGCTCGTTGCAGTCCCGCAGCTTGTCTGGCATGCCCGAGCCGCTGAGGGCGGTCTTGCGGCGGATGGACTCGCGGGCCTTACGGGCGGCCTCCCGGGCGCGGTTTGCGGTCATGGCCTTGTCCAGGATCACCCGGGCCACCTGGGGATTTTCCTCAAAGAACGTGGTCAGCTGCACATTGACAATACCGTCCACCAGGGTACGGATATAGGCATTGCCCAGCTTCGCCTTGGTCTGACCCTCGAACTGCGCGTCGGTGAGCTTGACGGAAATCACACAGCTGATGCCCTCACGGCAGTCCTCGCCGCTGACCTTGTCGGCGTCCGTCTTGATGATGCCGTTTTTCATACCATAGGCGTTGAGCACCCGGGTTAGGGCCGCCTTGAAGCCGGTCTCGTGCATACCGCCCTCGGGGGTGTGAATATTATTGGCAAAGGAAAAAATGGTTTCATTATAGCTGTCGTTATACTGAATCGCCACCTCCGCCATGGCGTCGTCCTTCCTGCCGGACAGGTAGATCACCTGTGCGTGGAGAGGCGTCTTGGACCGGTTGAGCCACGCGGCAAACTGCCGGATGCCGCCCTCAAAGTGCATGGTATCCCGGATGATCTCCTCGCCGCGGCTGTCAATGGTGGTGATCTCCAGCCCGGCATTGAGGAACGCCTGCTCCCGCATCCGGGTATGGAGGATTTCATAATCAAACCGGGTCTCGTCAAAGATCTCCGCATCGGGCTTGAAGGTTACCTCGGTGCCGGAATGGTCCGTGACGCCGACAATTCTCATCTCCTGGGTGATCTCGCCCCGGGAGAAACGCATTTCATAGATGTGCCCGTCCCGGTGCACCTGGACCACCAGCCATTTGGACAGCGCGTTGACCACGCTGGCGCCCACGCCGTGGAGGCCACCGGAGACCTTATAGCCGCCGCCGCCGAACTTGCCGCCAGCGTGCAGCACTGTATAAACCACCTCCAGCGCCGGGCGGCCCGTCTGGGCCTGAATGTCCACAGGGATGCCGCGGCCGTTGTCAGTGACGCGGACCGAGCCGTCGGGACACAGCTCCACGGTGATTCGGCTGCAAAAGCCGGCCAGCGCCTCGTCAATGGCGTTGTCCACGATCTCATAAATCAGGTGGTGCAGGCCTGATGAGGAGGTGGAGCCGATATACATACCCGGCCGCTTTCGGACTGCCTCCAGGCCCTCCAGGACCTGGATTTGTGCGGCGTCATATTCCTGCAAAGGGTTCTTTTCTGCCATGCTAGTGCTCCTTATTCGCGGGCTTGGCCGCGTGTTGTGTCAAATGCCTGTCGTGCGCCGCGCCGCTCGATGGTGGCGGCGGAGAATTGGGTGAGATAGACACGGTCCATAGTAAACTCCCGGGTGAGAACAAAGGCCTTGGGCAGCTCGTCGGTGGCGGAGACCACCTGGCCGTTTTCCTCGGCCCGCCGGAGGAAATTCCGGGTGTGCCTGGAACAGGTGGTGTTGTCCAGGTCAAAAATACCGACAATGGCATCGCCCCGGACCGCCATATCGCTGCCGATGGACAGATACATTTACGCGCCCTCCCCGATGATTGTCCCGTGGGCAATGGCGATGGCCTTGCCCTGAGCGGTGACCCGGCCACGCTCACAGCAGGTGATGAACACCTGTCCCGAGAGGATGCGGTTGAGGACAAAGTCCTGCCGCCCCGGGTCCAGCTCTGATAAAACGTCGTCCAGCAGCAGCACCGGCGCCTCGCCGGTATCCTGCCGGAAAATTTCCCGCTCGGCCAGCTTCAGGGAGATCACCGCCGTGCGGACCTGCCCCTGGGAGCCGTAGCTTTTCAAACTCACGCCGTCCAGCGTCACGTCAAAGTCGTCCTTATGGGGTCCTGTCAGGCACTGGCCTGACTCCAGCTCCGCCCGCGCGTGGCTCTGCTGGTGGGTGAGAATGGCCTCCAAGACGGCCTCCTGGGGAGCCAGGGGGTCGGAAACGGTGGAAACGGTCTGGTATTGCAGCGCCAGCACCTCCCTTCCGCCGGAGAACTCCCGATGGAACTCCGCCGTCAGCCTTGCCAGCTTTTCCATATACCGCGCCCGGTAGGCGATGAGAACCGCGCCCACCTGGGCCATGCGGAGGTTGAAATCCGGCAGGGCCTCCAGCAACTGCGGCGCCTCAAAGTGATCCTTCAGAATGCGGCTCTTGTGCTCATAGAGCCGCCCATATTCCCGGAGCGCCCGGTCGTAGCCGGGCCGCAGCTGGCAAAGAGCGTGGTCCAGCAGCCGCCTCCGGGCCGCGGCGCCGGCCTTCAGGGCCGTCAGGTCCTCGGGGCAGAAGAGCACCGTGGTCAGGACACCCGCCAGCTCCGCCGCCGTCCGCTGCTTGACGCCGCCCAGGTACAGCTGCCGCGGACGCCGCCCGGGGAACAGCACTGCCCGGATGGTCCGTGCCCGTCCGCCGGAGAAAGCCTCGCCCTCCAGCTCGGCGAAATCCGCACCCATGCGGATCAGCTCCTGTTCTTTCCGGGTGCGGAAGGAGCGGCACATGGAGAGATAGGTGACGGCCTCCAGAAGGTTGGTCTTTCCCTGGGCGTTGTCGCCCACGATCAGGTTGACGCCGGGGACAAATGCGGCAGACAGATCCGCATAGTTCCGGAAACCGCGGAGGCGCAGCGTGTCAAGCCTCATGGCCCGTCACCACCCAGCGGCGCTGCAGCAGACCCACCTCATCGCCGGGCCGCAGCTTCTTCCCCCGCCGGGTCTCAGTCTCGCCGTTGACCTGGACCTGCCCGTTCTGGATCAGGTTCTTTGCCATGCCCCCGGAGGGAACGGCGTCGCAATATTTCAGAAAATCCTGCAATTTGATAAACTCCGTCTCGATGGCCACCGGCACAGGCCGGTCGGAGGAAACCTTGGTCACGCGCACCTTCATCTTACGATTCCTTCAAACGCACCGGCAGGACCATGTAGGCGTAACGCTTCCCGCCGTCGGTGGGGGTCATGACAATGGGGCTCAGGCCGTTGCTCAGCTCCAGCACCGTCTCCTCATCGGGGACGGCGCGCAGGGCATCCAGGAGATAGCGGCAGTTGAAGCCGATCTCCAGGTCCTTCCCGTCGCCGGCCAGGGGGCAAACGTCGTGGGCCGCGCCGATGGTGGTGACGGTGCGGAAATCGCCGCTGTTTTCGGAGAACGTGCACCGCACCGGGCTTTTCACCTTCTCCGAGACGATCAGCCCCACCCGCTCAATGCAGGCCGTCAGCTGCGAGACGTTGGCGGTCAGCTGAATAGGGCTGCCCGTGGGCACCACCCGCCGCCAGTCCAGGAACTCGCCCTCCAGCAGGCGGCAGACCAGCGTCGCGTCGCCTACCTCAAAGAGGATGTGCTTGGAACCCAGGGTGAACTTAGCCGGCTCGTCCGCGTCGGCAAGGATTTTCTCCACTTCCTTCAAAGCCGCCGCCGGGGCCACAAATTTCAGCGTCCGCCCCGTGGGGGCCTCCGGCAGGAACCGCCGCAGGGCCAGACGGTAGCCGTCCACGGCCACCATCGTCACAGATTCCTCCTCCACCTCAAAGAGGCAGCCGGTGTGGACCGGCCGGGCCTGGTTCTCGGAGACAGAGAAAATGGTGCCGGAGATCAGGTCCTTCAGCGCCCGCTGCGGGATCTCCACGGCGTTGTCGTACTCCACATCCGGCAGCTCCGGGTAATTCTCAGCATCCATGGCCGTGATGGTGAAGGAGGAAATGCCGCAGCGGATGGAAACCTGGTAATTCTCATCCACGCTGACGCTGACGGTCTCGTCCGGCAGCTTGCGGACGATCTCAAAGAACAATCGGGCCGGCATGACACAGGCGCCCTCCTCCTGGATATCCGCCGGCGCGGTGACGGTGATGCCGGTCTCCAGGTTGTAGCCGGACAGACGCAACCGCGCGCCGGCGTGGATATGGATACCCTCCAGGGCGGCGATGGCGCTCTTCTGGGCCACCGTCCGGGAGGCCACGGAAATGGCCGACACCAGGACGGCCTTTTCACAGGTGAATTTCATAGGCTGGAACCTCCGTTCCCCTCTCTGAAAGAGAGAAAGGTATTTCTTAGTATTCGTAGTCGTAGAGGAAATTTATGTGGAAAACCGCCGCAAGCCATGTCGTTTCAGGGCCTCCGGCCTCCACAGCGGCCTGTGGATATTTCGTGTTTTTTACACACCGACCTGTGGGAAAACTGCCGTCCTGTCAGCGGCCGCCTTTTTTCCACAGCTTTCTTTTACTTTTCCACAGCACCTTTGTGGAAAGCTAGAGCTTATTGTTGATGTTGGCCGTAATGTCCCGGATATTCTCCTGAAGGGCCTTGTCGTTGTTGGAAATGCGCTTTTCGATTTTATTGATGGCGTAGATCACCGTGGAATGGTCCTTGCCGAACTCCTTGCCGATGTCGGGGAGGCTCAGATTGGTCATCTGGCGGATCAGGTACATGGCCATCTGCCGGGCCTCGGCAGTGCCCTTGTTTTTCAGGGTGCCGCGGAGGGTGCTCTCAGGGATGGAATAAAAGCGGCTGACCTCGGCAATGATGAGATTGGGAGTGGGCAGGGTTTCCGCCTTGCCCTTGTACATATCCTTGATGGCGCGGGCGACCGACGGAACGTCCACGGTCATGCCTGAGAGGTCGCGGTAGGCCATGATTTTCTTGACCGTGCCCTCGATCTGCCGCACATTGGAGGTGATGTTCTCGGCAATATAGCTGCACACGTCGTCTGGCATCTCCAGGCCCAGGGAGTCGGCCTTGTTTTTGATAATGGCCATACGGGTCTCGTAGTCGGGGGGGATGATATCGGCCTGGAGGCCCCACTGGAAGCGGGTCTTGAGCCGGTCCTCCAGCTTGAGCATCTCCTCCGGCGGCCGGTCGGAGGTCAGGACGATCTGCTTTTTCGCCTCATAGAGGGTATTGAAGGTATGGAAAAACTCCTCCTCCGTGGAGGCCTTGCCGGCGATAAACTGGATATCGTCCATGAGGAAGAGGTCCGCGTTGCGGTACTTGCTGCGGAACTCCACATTGTGGCCCTCCTGAAGGGCGGCTACCAGCTCGTTGGTGAACTGGTCGCCCTTGATGTAGACAATGTTGTAATTGGGGTGCTGCTTGTGGATTTCCGCGGCGATGGCGTAGAGCAGGTGGGTCTTGCCCAGGCCCGAGGGACCGTAGATCAGCAGGGGATTGTAGGCGTCCGCCGGCTTGTTGGCCACGGCCACCGCCGCCGCGTGGGCAAAACGGTTGGACGAGCCCACCACAAATTTTTCAAAGGTAAACTGCGGGTTGAATTCCACGAATTTAGGCTTTTCGTTGCGGTGCTTGTAATCCTCCAGCTCCGCGTCGCCCAGGACCACCAGCTCCACCGAGGTGTGAAACAGGTCCTGCAGGGCATCCTGGATATATTCGGCGCAGCGGCGCTGGATGATCTCCTGCCGGAAGGGAGAGGGCGTGTAGAGCACCAGCTTCTGTTCGCTGAACTCCAGAACCTCCGCGTCGTCGAACCAGGTGGAGGTGGCTGCCGCGCCCATACGGCTTTCAATGTGGCCCAGGATTTTGGCCCACACGTAGGCGGAAGAGTACATGGTCCACTCCTTTCAGGCTTTTTGGTAAAAATGGGCATTCTTAGACGCTTTATTATACCATAAAAGCGGCGTCCTTTCAAGGAAAATCCCGCTGCAAATGGGAAAGTTATCAACAGGATATTTGCCAGATCCCGGCGTTTTCAAACGGACCGTGCCGGTTGCAATCTGCGGCGGCCTGTGATAAAATGAAAAAAACAGATGAAAATGGAGAGATCCCCGATATGCTAGAGATCAAAGACCTGACTGTCACCGTGACCGACGAGAGCGGTCCGGTGGACATCCTCCGCCATGTTGATCTGACGGTGGAGGATCAGAAATTCATCGCCGTCACCGGCCCCAACGGCGGCGGCAAGACCACCCTGGCCAAGGCCGTTATGGGCCTGGTCCCCGCGGCCTCCGGCTCCATTCGCTGGAACGGGACGGAGCTGACCGATAAAACCATTGATGAGCGGGCCAGGCTGGGCGTTTCCTACGGCTTCCAGCAGCCGCCCCGGTTCAAGGGCATGAAGGTCTCGGACCTTCTGACCATCGCCGCGGGCCGGCGGCTGAACCACGACGAGGCGTGCGCCTACCTGACCCAGGTGGGCCTCTGCGCCCGGGACTACCTGGACCGGGACGTGGACGCCAGCCTCTCCGGCGGCGAGGTCAAGCGCATTGAGATCGCCACCATCCTGGCCCGCCGGAACGCGCTGATGATCTTCGACGAGCCAGAGGCTGGCATTGATCTCTGGTCCTTTGCCCGGCTCACCGAGACCTTCTCGCGGCTCCACGAGAGCCAGACGGCCACCATCCTCATCATCTCCCACCAGGAGCGCATTTTACGCCTGGCCGATGAGATCATTCTGGTGGCCGACGGACAGATCCAGGACCGCGGGCCGGCGGACCGCATCTATCCGCAGATCCTGGCCGACACGGTGGCCGGCTGCAACCGACTGGAGGTGGACGGGAAATGCTGAACGACGTCCAAAAGCATATTCTGGAGGTGGTGGCCGGCATGAAGAACGGCCAGGCCTCCGGCGCGGTGAACATCCGCACCGACGGGAAAAAGACCTACCGCGCCAACTCTGAGCACATCACCATCGAGTCCAAAACCGATAAGGACGGCATCGATATCCGCGTAGCCCCCGGAACCAGGGGCGAACAGGTCCATATCCCGGTGGTCCTCAGCGAGTCCGGCTTCCGGGACCTGGTCTACAACGACTTTTTCATCGGTGAGGGGGCCGACGTGGTCATCGTGGCCGGCTGCGGCATTCACAACTGCGGCGAATGCGACTCCCAGCACGACGGTGTGCATACCTTCTACGTGGGCAAAAACGCCCATGTGGTTTACCGTGAGAGCCACTACGGCGAGGGCGATGGCGCCGGCAAGCGTATTTTGAACCCCCAGACCATCCTTTATTTGGAGGAGGGTGCCTCTGTCACCCTGGAAACCAGCCAGATCCGCGGCGTGGACGACACCAAGCGCTACACCAAGGCCGTCCTGGGCAAAAACGCCGAAATCGTGGTCCAGGAGAAGCTGCTGACCCACGGTGCGCAGCACGCTGAGAGCGAAATGGACATCTTCCTCAACGGCGAGGGCGCCCGGGCCCGGGTGGTTTCCCGCAGCGTGGCCCAGGAGCAGTCGGTGCAGGTGTTCTATCCCCGGGTGGCGGGCAACGCGCCGTGCTTCGGCCACGTCAGCTGCGACGCCATCATCATGGGCGGGGCCCAGGTCCGCGCCATCCCCGAGATCAGCTGCAACCACGTGGACGCCGGCCTCATCCACGAGGCCGCCATCGGCAAGATTGCCGGGGACCAGCTCCTGAAGCTGATGACCCTGGGCCTCAGCGCCCAGGAGGCGGAGGAGAAGATTTTGGAGGGCTTTCTGCGCTGATGTTCGCCGTGACCGTCCTGGCGGTGGGAAGACTGAAGGAGCCGCACTATATCGCCGCCTGCCGGGAGTATCAAAAGCGCCTGTCCGCCTTCTGCGGCCTGGAGATTGTGGAGCTGCCGGAGCACCGTCTGCCGGACAAGCCGTCCCCGGCGGAGATCGCCGCGGGCCTGGCCCGGGAGGCCGCAGCGATCCGTACACGGATTCCCAGAGGCGCTTGGGTGTGCGTGCTGACGCCGGAGGGGGAGCTGAAAAGCTCGGAGCAGCTGGCCGGGGCGCTCCAGGATGTGAAGCTGGCGGGCAAGTCCGCGGCCTGCTTCATCCTGGGCAGCTCCTTCGGCCTGGACGATTCCATCAAACGCATGGCGGACCTGCGGCTCTCCATGTCCCCCATGACCTTTCCCCACCATCTGGCCCGGGTGATGCTGCTGGAGCAGCTCTACCGCGCCGAATCTATCCAAACCGGGAGCCGGTATCATAAATAAAAAGGAGTTTTGCGCTATGATCCGTTACCGCAGCGAGATGCCCACGGAATATGAGGACCAGCCCGCCGGGGGCATTGGCCGGATGTCCTTCCATACCCTTTTAAAGCCCGAGGTCCTGGAGGGCCGCACGGGGATGTTCGCGGTGATTACCCTGGAGCCGGGCAATACCGTGGGCGAGCACCTGCACGACACCGACAGCGAGGTTTTCTTCCTCCTGGAGGGCCAGGGCGTCATGATCGAGGACGGCAAACGCAGCCAGGTGTCCGCCGGCGACATCGAATACTGCCCCAAGGGTCACAGCCACGGCCTGGAGCCGGTGGGTGACAAACCAGTCGTATTTCTGGCGCTGCAATTCAAGTAAACGGCAGGCGGGCCTGGCCCGCCTGTTTTTTGATTAGAAATACAAACATTTGTTTTAAAATTATGGTTGTAAACAGCGCGGAAATCTGTTATAATAAGTGGGATATTAAGGACACAGGAGTTTATCCGATGAAAGACCATATTCTCATCAAGGGCGCGAGGGAGAACAACCTGAAAAACGTGGACGTGGATATTCCCCGGGACAAGCTGGTGGTGTTCACGGGGCTGTCCGGCTCGGGCAAATCGTCCCTGGCCTTCGACACCATCTATGCCGAGGGCCAGCGGCGGTATGTGGAGTCGCTGTCCTCCTACGCGCGGATGTTTTTGGGACAGATGGACAAGCCGGACGTGGACTACATTGACGGCCTCAGCCCCGCCATCTCCATCGATCAAAAGACCACCTCCAAAAACCCCAGGTCCACCGTGGGCACCGTCACGGAGATTTACGATTATCTCCGCCTTCTGTGGGCGCGGGCCGGCACGCCCCACTGTCCCCGGTGCGGCAAGGAAATCCAGAAGCAGACCATCGATCAGATCGTGGACAAGGTGATGCAGCTGCCTGAGGGGACCCGCTTCCAGGTCCTCTCCCCGGTGGTCCGGGCCAAGAAGGGCGAGCATCAGAAGGTCTTTGAGGACGCCCGGCGCAGCGGCTTTTCCCGGGTGCGGGTGGATGGAAGCCTCTACGACCTCACGGAGGAAATTTCCCTGGAAAAGAACAAGCGGCACCACATCGAGGTGGTCATCGACCGTCTGGTGATGAAGCCGGATCTGGGCCGCCGCCTCACCGACTCAGTGGAGACGGCCGTCAGCGGCTCCGGCGGCCTGGTCGTCATCCACGAGGTAGGCGATGACAGAGAGACCATGTTTTCCCTGAACTACGCCTGCGAGGACTGCGGCGTGTCCATGCCGGAGCTGTCACCGCGGATGTTCTCCTTCAACAACCCCTTCGGCGCCTGCCCCGCCTGCACGGGCCTGGGGAGCCAGATGGTGGCCGACCGGGAGCTGGTGATTCCCAACGAGGATTTGTCGATCCTCGACGGCTGCATCCAGATTTCCGGATGGGGCAGCGTGAAAAATGACTCCATTGCCCGGATGTACTTTGATGCCCTGGGGAAGAAGTACCGTTTTGACCTGACCACCCCCTTCCGCGACCTGCCCCAGGCGGCGCAGGAGGCCATTTTGTACGGCACCGGCGGAGAAAGGCTGACGCTCCACTATGAGCGGGGCAACGGTCGGGGGACGCTGGAGCAGGCGTTTGAGGGCATTCTGCCCAACGTGGAGCGCCGCTACCAGGAAACCCAGTCCGAGGGCACCCGCAAGGAGCTGGAGGAGTGTATGGCCACCCGCCCCTGTCCTGTCTGCGGCGGCGACCGGCTGGGGGAGATCTCCCGGGCAGTGACGGTGGGCGGCATGCGCATTGCGGATTTCTGCAAGCTGCCGGTGAACGAGGCACTCTCCTTTATGGAAAATTTGAAGCTGGAGGGCAGCGCGGCGGTGATCGCCGGGCAGATCCTCCGGGAGATCCGCAGCCGCCTGGGCTTTCTCCGGTCGGTGGGGCTTCAATACCTCACCCTTTCCCGCAGCGCCGGGACGCTCTCCGGCGGCGAGAGCCAGCGCATCCGGCTGGCGACGCAGATCGGCTCCAGCCTCATGGGAGTCCTCTATATCCTGGACGAGCCGTCCATCGGTCTGCACCAGCGGGACAACGACAAGCTGCTGGCTACCCTCAAGCGCCTGCGGGACCTGGGAAACACGCTGGTGGTGGTGGAGCACGACGAGGACACCATCCGCGCCGCCGACTATCTGGTGGATGTGGGGCCCTACGCCGGCATCCACGGCGGTGAGATCGTGGCCTGTGGGACGGTGGACGACCTGACCGCCGCCCCCAGGTCCCTGACAGGCCAGTACCTGTCTGGGGCGCGCCGCATTGAGGTGCCGGCACAGCGGCGCGCCGGCAGCGGCGAGGTGCTGCGGGTGCTGGGCTGCCGTGAGAACAACCTCCGGGACGTGGATGTGGAAATTCCCCTGGGGACCTTCACCTGTGTCACCGGCGTGTCCGGCTCGGGCAAGTCGTCGCTGGTCAACGAAATCATCTATAAGTCCCTGGCCGGAAAGCTGAACCACGCCCGCATCCGCCCCGGCAAATTCCGGGCCATGGAGGGGGTGGAACGCCTGGATAAGGTCATCAACATCGATCAGAGTCCCATCGGCCGGACGCCCCGGTCCAATCCCTCCACCTATACGGGCCTGTTCAACGACATCCGCGACCTCTACGCCTCCACCGCCGAGGCCAAGGCCCGGGGCTATGGGCCGGGCCGGTTCTCCTTCAACGTCAAGGGCGGGCGGTGCGAGGCCTGCTGCGGCGACGGGCTTTTGAAAATCGAAATGCACTTCCTGCCGGACGTCTACGTTCCCTGCGACGTGTGCCACGGCAAGCGCTACAACCGCGAAACCCTGGAGGTCCTCTACAAGGGCAAATCCATCGCCGACGTGCTGGAAATGACCGCCGACGAGGCTGTGGAGTTTTTTGAAAACCTGCCGAAGATCCGCCGCCGCGTTCAGACTCTGGTGGATGTGGGCTTGGGGTATATCAAGCTGGGCCAGTCCTCCACAACGCTCTCCGGCGGCGAAGCCCAGCGGGTCAAGCTGGCCACAGAGCTGAGCCGTCATTCCACCGGTTCCACCATTTATATCCTGGACGAGCCTACCACAGGCCTGCACATGTATGATGTGCACAAGCTCATCGACGTTTTGCAGCGGTTCGTGGAGGCCGGCAACACGGTGCTGGTCATTGAACACAACCTGGATGTCATCAAGGTGGCTGACCACATCATCGACTTAGGTCCCGAGGGGGGGATCGGCGGCGGCACCGTGGTTGCCGCCGGGACGCCGGAGAAGGTTGCCGCGGATCCGGCCAGCTTCACAGGGCAGTACCTGAAAAAAATGCTCAGTTGACAAACCGGCCGGGAGCCTGTACAATCAAAACAGCCGCCCTCCAGGAGAAGGCGGCTGTTTTGTCAATTCGATTCCAAAAGGGAGAGGCCGGGCAGCGTCAGCTGTATGGCAGCTGCGGAAAGGGCGCCATAGGGCTGCATCAGGTGCAGCATCTCGAAGGCCGCAGAGGGAACCTCGCCCTCGTCGATGGGCGCCGGGACGTTGCGCACGGAGTAGCCGGAGGGCTCATTGGGATCGGGGTAGTAAAGGTTCTGGAGACAGCCTTCGCCGTCGTATTCCACCTTCATGCCCACCACCATGCGGAGGCTCCACTGGTAGCTCACGCGGGTGAGGTTGCCCTGATCGTCGCACTGGATGCGCTGGCAGGTCATGCTTCCCTGGTGGGGGACGCTGCCCATGCACTGGTCCAGATAGAGAATCAGGCGGCGCTGGTTGTCGGTGCGGATGTCCTTGGCTTCGGCCTCGGAGGCGCCGGCAGGGATTTCCTGCAGGCGCGGCACTGGTACGGTCTGGGGCTCGTCGGGATAGCCGCCCTGGAGGATCTGGGGCTGGAGATTTTCGTCGTAGAGGAGGATGGTCCCTGGCTGCATACGGCTGGGCGGCGCGGCGGGCGGCGGTGCGGCGGCCATGGCCGGCAGCGTCAGCACGGACAGCAGGAGAACGGCGGCAAGGAGCAGGGGGAGTTTTCTTGGCATCGTGAGCTTCCTTTCTGAGTCATGGCGAGTGGTTTACGGGATATAATTTATGTTAACCAAAATCCGCCCGGAAATCAACAACAGATTTGTTTTTTTTCGTCACCCTTTTGTCATGGTATACAGGAAATGGAAGGGTTGGAAATTCCTCCGGCCCGTTTCACCAGAGAAAGGCAGGGATTTACCAGAAAACCCCCGAAATGCCGAAAAAACCAGAGCGCAGAATTTTTTTGCGCTCTGGTTTTTGCGTTATCTGGAAAAGTCGATGGGTGCTTCGCCATGCTCCGTGAGGAAGGCATTGACCCGGGAGAAGGGACGGCTGCCGAAGAATCCGCGGTAGACGGACAAAGGGCTGGGATGGGGCGCACGGAGGATCAGCCGGGGACCGCTGGCCCCGGCGGCAGCCGCGGCCTTTTTTTGCGCCTGCGCGCCCCAGAGCACGAAGGCGATGGGCTGCGGAAGGGCACGGATGGCCTCTACTACGGCGTCGGTGAAGGTTTGCCAGCCAAAATCCTTATGGCTGTTGGCCTGTCCGGCGCTCACCGACAGTACGGTGTTCAGCAGCAGTACACCCTGTGCCGCCCAGCCGGAGAGATCACCGTCCGCTGGAGGTGGACAGTGGAGGTCATCCGCCAGCTCCTGAAACAGGTTGCGCAGGGACGGCGGGAGCCGGACGCCCCGGCGCACGGAGAAGGCCAGTCCGTTGGCCTGTCCCGGCTCGTGATAGGGATCCTGCCCCAGGATCACTGCCCGGACCTGGCCGGGGGGCGTCAGCAGCAGCGCCCGGAAGCGCTCGGACGCCGGCGGGTAGACCGGCCCGGCGGTCTCTGCCGCCGCGACCCGGGCGCACAGCGCGGCCCAGTAGGGTTTTTCCAGCTCCGCGCACAGCAGCGGCTGCCACAGGCCCAGCAGGTTTTGCATGATCTCGCATCCCTTCGATTTTTTCTATCAGTATACAGCATTTTCAGTCGCAGGACAAGCCGCCGGCGCGTAGAATGGCGGGAGTTTTTTCGGAAGGGATGTGGAAAAATGGTCATTCACACGGTCCGCGCGGGGGAGACGCTGACGGAGATTGCAGGGGCCTACGGCGTGGCGCCGGGACTGGTGGCCCGGGTCAACGGCCTGCGGCAGCCCTACCCGCTGGCGGTGGGACAGAGTCTGCTGATTCTGACGCCGGCGCAGCTCCACACGGTCCAGCCGGGGGAGACGCTGTGGACCATCGCGGGGCGCTGCGGCATTTCGCCGCTGGCGCTGCTGCGCAATAATCCCAATCTCGAAGGACGCGCTTCCCTCTATCCGGGGCAGATATTAGTGGTGGCATGGACCGATGTGCCCACGCGCGATGCGGACGTTAACGGCTACGCCTACCCCTATGTGGATGAGGCCGTGCTGCGGGGCATTCTGCCCTATACTACCTTCCTGACACCGTTTACCTACGGAATTTCAGCGGCTGGGGGCCTGGTGCAGCTGGAGGACCGGCGGCTGGTGGCACTGGCGGGGCAATACGGCGCGGCGGCCTGGATGCACCTGTCCACCCTGACGGAAAGCGGCGTCTTTTCCAACGACCGCGCCGCCCAGGTCCTCCGTGACCCCGCCGCTCAGGAGGCTCTGGCGCAGCTGGCGGTGGAGCGGGCGGCGCTTCTGGGCTATCGGGGCATCGACGTGGATTTTGAGTTCATTGATCCGGAACAGGCGGAGCTGTACGCTGAGTTTGTCGGCCGTCTCCGCCGCCTGGCCAACGCCCAGGGAATGGAGGTCGTCACGGCCCTGGCCCCCAAGGTCTCCGCCGCTCAGGCGGGCGTTCTGTACGAGGGCCACAATTACCGCCTGCTGGGCGAGAACTCCGACGCAGTGCTTCTGATGACGTATGAGTGGGGGTATACATACGGTCCGGCCATGGCGGTGGCGCCGGTTCTGGCGGTGCGGCGGGTGCTGGATTACGCGGTCACGGAGATCCCGCCAGAGAAGATCTTCATGGGCTTTCCCAACTATGCCTATGACTTCGCCCACCCCTATGTAGCCGGCATCAGCCGCGCGCGGAGCCTCTCCAACCCCGGCGCGGTGGAGCTGGCCATTGCCGTCGGGGCAGAGATCCACTACGACGAAACGGCGCAGACACCCTACTTCTACTACACCGACGATGGCGGCGTGGTCCATGAGGTCTGGTTCGAGGACGCCCGCAGCAGCCTGGCGAAGTTCCGCCTGGTGGAGGAATACGGCTTCCGCGGCCTGGGCTACTGGAATTTCATGCGGCCGTTTCCGGTCAATTTCTCCCTGCTCAACGTCTGCTTCCGGGTCCGCTATGGCGCGGGGCGGTAAAAAAGCGACAGCGTCCTTTTGGACGCTGTCAATTTCCTATCAGCTCTCCATCTGCTGGCCCAGGAAGGAGGCGATGGTCTGTGCCAGTCTCTGGTCGCCCTCGCCCATGGGCTCGTCCTTTTCCTCCATCAGCAGCATCACACAGCCCATCAGGTCGCCTTCGGCGGTGATAGGGGCGGCGACGCCCAGATAGTAGCGGTCAGAGGCCTCTGATGCCCGGAGGCGCACGTCTCCGCCGGCGTAGCGGTAGGGCTTGCGCTGCTCCATCAGATGCTCCAGGTCCTGGGAGTTGCGCTTGTCCAGCAACTCCCGCCGGGGCGCGCCCGCTAGGGCGATGATGGCGTCCCGGTCAGCCACGGCGGCGATGCGCCCCGTGTTCTTCCCGATGGAATCGCAGATCTGCCCGGCGAAGTCTGAAAGATCCCCCATGGGGGAATACTTCTTGAAAATGACCTCGCCGTCCTTCTCTGTGTAGATCTCCAGAGGGTCGCCCTCGCGGATGCGCAGGGTGCGGCGGATCTCTTTGGGGATGACGACTCTGCCCAAGTCGTCGATGCGGCGTACAATACCGGTTGCTTTCATAATTCCAAGACTCCTTACCTGCGTTTGGATCTGCCTTTTGCGGCAGATTCCTGGATTGCTTCCCTAGTGTCTGCATTTTGTGGGGAATTATGCAAGCGCGCCGCCCTTGCATAATTCCTGCATCTGTGCTACCATAGAAGCAGGAAAAATCTACAAGAAAAGCGCCGCCTCGCGGCGGCGTGCAGGAGTTTCATTATGTCTGAACTCATCACCGAAAAAACACTGCCGGAATATGAGGCCTTCGTCCAGTCCTGCCCCAAGGGGAACTTTGCCCAAAGCTCTCTTTGGGCCAGGCAGAAGCCCATGTGGACCTGGCGGGCCATCGCCGTCCGGGGCGAGAACGGAGCCATCCGCGGTACCCTGGCCGTGCTGATCCGGAAGGTGCCGGGGACGCCCTTTACCCTGATGTACGGCAGCCGCGGGCCGGTGTGCGACCCGGACGACCACGCCACGCTGCGGGAGCTGCTGGACGGGGCGCGGCTGCTGGCCAGGCAGTACAAATCCTACGTCGTCAAGCTGGATCCGGATATTCCCTCGTCCAACACCGCCTTCCGCGACTATATGCTGGGGCAGGGCTTCCGGCTGAAGGAGGGCGGCAGGAACTTTGAGGCCATTCAGCCCCGCTACGTATTCCGCCTGGACGTGCAGGGCAAAACAGAGGACGAGCTGATGGCCGGCTTCCACCAGAAGTGGCGCTACAACATCCGCCTGGCCCAGCGCAAGGGCGTGGAGGTCCGCGTGTGCGGCAAGGAGATGGTGCCGGACTTCGCCCGGCTGATGCTGGAGACCGGCGTCCGGGACGGCTTTGTGACCCGCCAGCCGGAATACTTCTCGCAGATGCTGGACAATCTGGGCGAGCATTGCCGCCTCTACATGGCCTTTTTCGAGGGCGCGCCCATCGCCGGCACTCTGGCCATCCAGTATGGCGACAAGGTCTGGTACCTCTACGGCGCGTCCAGCAACCAGCACCGCAACCTGATGCCAAACTACCTTCTCCAGTGGCGCATGATCCAGTGGGCCGTGGAGACCGGATGCCGGGTGTACGACTTCCGCGGCGTCTCGGGCGACCTCTCGGAGGACAATCCCCTCTATGGGCTCTACCAGTTCAAGAAGGGCTTCGGCGGCGCGTTCACCGAGTTCGTCGGAGAGATGGACCTGGTTCTGAACAAGGCTGTCTATTTCGCCGTGGAGCACGGCACCAACGTCATGAAGGAGGCGCGCAGGCGCGTCTACCTGCTGAAAAACCGGAAAAAATGATCCCCCAACCCGCACAGCACAAAGGAGGAAGCCATGAGAACGTATGTGGTAGAGAAAGAAGCCCTTCTTGGCAATATCCGCACCATCAAGGAGCGGGCGGGCGGCGTGCCCCTCTGGGCGGTAGTCAAGGGGAACGGCTACGGCCTGGGCGCGGCGCCTATGGCGAAGCTTCTGCGGGAGCAGGGCATTTCGCGCTTCTGCGTCACCGAGGTGTCCGAGGCCCGCGCGCTGCGGGAGGCCGGACTCACTCAGGAGCCGATCCTGATGCTCCAGCCCACGGCGGACCGGGCGGTTTTGGAGCAGCTGCTGGCGCTGAACGTGATCTGCACCGTCTCCAGCCGGGACGACGCGGTAGTGCTCAACGGCGTGGCCTCGGAGCGCCACTGCGTGGCGGAGGCCCACATCAAAATCGACGTGGGCATGGGGCGCTACGGCTTCACGTCCAGGGAGATGGATAAAATTCTCTCCATCTACCAGTACATGGACGGCATCGCCGTCTCGGGCATCTATACCCACTTTCCCATGGCCTTCCGCTCGGAGAAAAAGACCCGGGAGCAGTTTGAGCAGTTCCGATATGTGGTGGACCAGATCACAGGCAAGGGCTACGAGACCGGCGAGCCCCACTGCTGCAACTCCGCGGCGTTCCTCTGCTGGCCGGAGATGCACATGGGCGGCGCGCGCATCGGCTCGGCGTGGCTGGGGCGGATGAGCCTGCGGGGGAACTTCAACCTCCGGCGGGTGGGCTGCTGCGAGAGCCGGGTGGAGGAGATCCGCTGGCTCCCCAAGGGCGCGTCCACCGGGTACGGCGGCGCGTGGCGCGCGAAAAAGCCAACGCGGCTGGCGGCGGTGCCGGTGGGGTGGTACCACGGCTTCTCGGCGGAGTACGGCCGCGACAGCTTCCGCTTCCGGGACTGCCTGCGGGGCGGGCTGTCGCTGTGGAAGGCGTGGATGACGCGGAAAAAGCTCTATGTGCGCATCAATGGCCAGCGCTGCCCGGTGCGGGGGCATGTGGGGATGCTGCACACCATGGCGGACGTGTCCAAGGTGGACTGCCACGCCGGCGACCTGGCCGTGCTGGATATCAGTCCGACGATGCAGAAGGGCATGCCTGTGGAATTCCGATAAAAAAAGATCTGCCGGCCCTGCAAAAGGGCCGGCAGACGTTTTTTAAATGCGGATCAGCTCATATTGGTCGGTGCCCAGGCCGATCTTCACCGTGTGGGCGATCTGGGTGCGCCAGCTGGTGCCGGGATGGGCGGCGGTGAAGAGAGAGATCGGGGATGGAGGGGTCGTCCTCGGTGTCGATCCAGGTGTTTGGCAGGCACGGTGCGGCGTTCTCGCCGTGGCAGCCGCAGTTGGGGTGACCGCGTTGACCAGGGTGATGCGGAAGGCGGGCCGACCGTGGACCACGGCCTGGGTGTATTCGGCGATTTTTCCCTGACCTTCGCCTTTTCCAACACAGGTCCCTTTTCCTCAGTTTTTCAGGCTCTGCATGGGGGCGGGGATGCGCCCGCCCCGGGCAATCATGGCCGCGGGGGAGGCCCGGTGCACCGGCATCACCGGCGCGCTGCCAAGTAAACCCCCGAACTCCACCAGATCGCCCACCTGCTTGCCTACCGCCGGGATCAGGCGGACGGCGGTGGTCTTGGAATTGACCATGCCGATGGCGGCCTCGTCGGCAATGATGGCAGAGAGAGTCTCGGCGGGGGTGTCCCCGGGGACGGCGATCATGTCCAAGCCCACGGAGCAGACGCAGGTCATGGCC